>JANPEZ010000030.1:0-26430 GCA_031423155.1 Actinomycetes bacterium | reverse complement strand
CCGAGAGCGCACGGGCATGTGTTCGACCAGCGCGTCGCCTCCGCCCTCCCAGAGGTCCTGACCGATGAGGCCAAGCTCCATCAGATCGTTTCCAATCTCGTCGAGAACGCTCTGAAGTACTCGCCTCCCGACACCCGAGTGATCATCAAGGCCGACCCCGGTGACGGTGGTGTCGCGATCACCGTGGAGGACGAGGGGCCGGGCATCCCCGCCGAGGCTCAGGACAAGGTCTTCGAGCGCTTCTTCCAGGTGGACTCGACCGCGACACGCAAGGTCGGAGGTACCGGCCTTGGTCTGTATATCTGCAAGAAGATGGCCGACGCGATCGGCGCGGGCCTATGGTTGGCGAAGAGCGATGCCGAGGGTTCGCAGTTCTGCCTGTTCGTCCCCGAGCGTCCTCCGCCCTTCGAAGAGCAGACCGTGCAGCCCGCCTCTCAGTCGATGACGGCCAGGGTCTGACCGGTCTCGACGACCTGACCGGGGCGGATCGGAAGGTCGGTGACCTCGCCTTCGCGGGTGGAGGCGATGTGGTTCTCCATCTTCATCGCCTCCAGGATGCAGATGACGTCCCCGGCCTGGATCTCCTGACCCTTCTCGACCAGAACCTTCAAGATCGTGCCCTGCATGGGAGCGCTGATGACGCCGTGAACGTGCTCGCCGTGGTGGGCATCGTGTGTCGCCGGCGCCCGCGGGGCCGATTGGCGCCTCTCGTCGAAGATCCTGACCGGAACCCTCCTGCCGTCCACCTCGACGAGGATGTCGGCCGGCCGAGTCGCCTTCTGTGCCGCCGGTGAAGGTTGAAGATCCATCTGAGAGGGGAAGTCGACCGCAGCGACCGCCTTCTCGAGCCAGGTCGTCGTGTGGGTCGATGAGCGGAACTCGGGAGATTCCAATATCCAGGTGTGAAGCGGGATGGTGGTCGGGACGCCCTCCACGTGGAACTCACCGAGGGCCCTCAGCATGCGTCGGCGAGCGCGCTCGCGATCCTCGCCGGCGACTATCAGCTTGGCGAACATCGAGTCGTAGTCGCCGGGGATCTCGCGGCCTTCGGTGACCCCGCTGTCGACGCGTACGAACGGGCCCGAGGGCTCGTCGTAGCGAGTGATCCGTCCCGGGCCGGGAAGGAAGTTGCGGCCCGGGTCTTCGGCGTTCATGCGGCACTGTATGGCCGCCCCGCGGGGAGACGGATCCAGGTCCAGTCTCTCGCCGAGGGCAACCTGGATCTGCAGGGCGACGATGTCGTATCCGGTGACCATCTCGGTAACGGTGTGCTCGACCTGCAGCCGGGTGTTCATCTCCAGGAAGAAGAACGAGCCGTCCTCGTCCAGGACGCATTCGATCGTGCCGGCGCTGACATATCCGGCCTCTTTCGCGAGGGAGATCGCGGCTTCGGAGAAGCGCGTCCGGAGCTCGTCGTCGAACTGAGGGGAAGGCGTCTCCTCGATGAGTTTCTGGTGGCGCCGCTGCACGCTGCAGTCGCGTTCACCCAGGAAGAAGACGTTGCCGTGCTTGTCGGCGATGATCTGCGCCTCGACGTGCTTAGCGCGGTCGACGTAGCGCTCGAGGAATACCTCGGGACGGCCGAAGTAGGACTGAGCCTCACGAGCGGCCCGGCGAAGTGCCTCCTCCAAGCCGTCGGCCGATCGGACGACGTGCATGCCCTTGCCGCCCCCGCCGAACGCAGCCTTTACGAGCAGAGGGAAACCGATCCGTTGCGCTTGCTCCTTCGCCTGCTTCATGTCCACTGGTTCGCGGGTACCCGGGACGATCGGCATCCCGCCCCGGTCGGCGACGCGGCGGGCCGCGACCTTGTCGCCCATAGTCTCGATGGCTTCGAAGCTCGGACCGACGAAGTTGAACCCGGCCGACTCGACCGCCTGAGCGAAGTGAGCGCGCTCTGCTAGGAATCCGTAGCCGGGGTGGATCAGGGTCGCGCGCGAGCGTTGGGCGGCTTCCAAGATCGCCCCGATGGAAAGGTAGGAGTCCGATGCCAGCGCCGGGCCGATACGGTGGGCCTCGTCGGCCATCTCGACGTGCAGCGCGTCGCGATCGGCGTCGGAGTAGACGGCCACACTCGGGATGCCGAGTTCGCGGCACGTCCGGATGATCCGGACGGCGATCTCGCCGCGATTCGCGATCAGGACCTTTTGGTTGGGCACTCGACGCTCCGGCGCGATAATCGTCGGACCCCCATCATGGAGTCAAACGTGCTGACCACAGAAGATCTCGAACGGGCGCTGGCCCAAGCCGGCCTTGAGGCTCCCGTTCGTTCGGACGAGGTTACCGGCTCGACGAACACGACGGCGCTGGAGATGGCGGCGGCCGGTGCTCCCGAGTGGACCCTCGTGAGCGCGGGACACCAGACCGCCGGGCGCGGGCGCCTGGGCCGTCAGTGGCTGGACAGGCCCGGATCGACCCTGATGTTCTCCTTCGTGCTTCGGCCGAGGATGTCGGCCGAGAGCTTCGGCCTCTTGCCGCTGCTCGCAGGAGTGGCGATGGCGCGCGCGGCGGGGCCGGGAGTGGCCTGCAAGTGGCCCAACGACCTGATGGTGGCAGACGAGAAGGTGGGCGGGATCCTGGCCGAGTCGGTGCTCAGCGATTCCCGCCTCGATCACGTCGTCATCGGGATCGGCGTGAATCTCGGTCGGGCCCCCGAAGTCGCCGGCGCGGCAGCGCTGCGCGATGCCGAAGCGACGAGCTTGCTCGGGACGTTCCTGTCCGGATTCCGGGCGTCGTACCGGCCGGGCGATCCTTCCTTCGGCCCATCCGTGATGGCGGCCTACCGTGAGGTGAGCCAGACGATCGGGCGAGATGTCCAGGCCGTCACGGTAGACGGCGAGCGGATCCTCGGCCGCGCCATCGATGTGGACGAGTGCGGAAGCCTGTTGGTGGAGCTGCCCGGCGGATCCGTCAGGACCGTCTCCTCGGGGGAGATCGCCCACCTTAGGCGTTGATCGGTTGCCCGGGCGCCCGATGCGCGGTACCTTCCGCCCATGGCATTCCCAAAGCGTCTCCTCGTCGAAGGTGAAGAACTGGTCCTGGATCTGCGGCCACATCCGGTCGCGCTCGTGATGCCGGCGCTTGCGACCCTGGCGACCGTGGCCGTTGGCCTATTCGGTATCTCCAAGCTGGACGGCACGGTCAACTACGTGATCGTGGCCGCCATGGCGATCTTGCTGTTGATGTATCCGGTGAGGAAGCTGACCGACTGGCTGACCGCGCACTTCGTGGTAACGAGCGACCGCGTGATCCATCGCTCCGGGCTCGTCGCCAAGAACTCCATCGAGATACCTCTCGAGGCGATCAACGACATCAAGTTCAGTCAGAGGGTCTTCGAAAGGATCGTCGGCGCCGGCGATCTGTCGATCCGCTCGGCGAGCGACGACGGACCCACCACCTTCTCCGATATCCGCCACCCCGAGGAGGTTCAGAAGACGATCTATCACCAGGGCGAGATGAACAACAAGAGGATGTACCAGGGCGAGGGTGCGGTCGCCTCCGCCGCCCCCTCCACCACGACAGAGCTTCAGCGGCTCTCGGAGCTGCGTGACAAGGGCGTCCTCACAGAGGAGGAGTTCCAGGCTCAGAAGGCCAAGATCCTCGGGAACGGGTAGGGCCGATGACCGCCTGGATGCTCGACCACGTCTACTACTGGACGCGGGATATGGACGCGGCGGTCACGTTCTACACCGAAGTGATGGGGCTCTCGCTCGTCCGGCGAAACGGGAACGCATGGGCCGAGTTCGACACGGGGAGCGTGCGGTTCGCCCTCCACGGGACGGAAGGCGAGGTTCCCTCCAGCGGGACGGCGGCGTTCGCCGTGGAAGATCTTGACTCGGAGAAGGCCCGCCTGGGATCCCGGGGGGTCGTGTTCCACGAACATGTAGGGGAGGTCGAGGGCTACGCGCGGTTCGCCAGCTTCTCCGATCCGGACGGTCATCCTGTACAACTGATCGAGTACCTGGGGCGCCGTTAGGAAGGTCCCCCCCGTCACAACTGACACCTATGCTCTGCCGGTGAGCCAAGAGATCTGCCCTCGCTGCGGCGCCCCGCTCCCAGGTGGCGCCAGATTCTGTCCCAACTGTGGGGCGCCCGTTCACGTGACACCGGCGGCCGAGCGCAAGGTGGTGACGGTGGTCTTCGCCGACCTGGTTGATTCCACAGCGCTGGCCGCGAGGCTGGATGCCGAACGGTTCAGAGAGGTCCTCACCGCGTTTCACGCCATGGTCACGGATGAGGCGGCTGCGCTGCGCGGGCGGGCCGAGAGCTACATCGGCGACGCGGTTCTCTCTGTGTTCGGCGTTCCCTTCACCCACGATGACGACGCCGTGCGCGCGATCCGCACCGGGCTTGCGATAGTCGACCGGGCGGAGCGGCTGGGCAAGGAGCTCGGACTGACTCAACCGCTTCGAGTGCGGGTAGGGATCAACACGGGCGCCGTCGCCATCGGCGCCGCCGAGGACCGCAACGTGGTGCTCGGCTCGGAAGTGAACATGGCGGCCCGGCTTCAGCAGGCGGCCGAACCGGGCGAGGTCCTCGTCGGTCCTACCACCTTCCAACTGGCGTCCAACGACGTGGTGTTCGGCGAGCTGCGTCTGGTCGAGGCGAAGGGATTCGAGGAGGAAGTTCCAGCCTGGCCGGTAGTGAAGATCGAAGCTCGCTCCTCGCGAAGGTCTATCCCCCTGGTCGATCGCCGCCGGGAGCTGGCGCTGCTCGCCGACACGTTCGAGCGCGTCTCCGAACGGGAGAGGGCGCATCTCGTCACCCTGCTGGGGGAACCCGGCATCGGCAAGACCCGAGTGGTCGAGGAGTTCGTCGCCGCGCTCGGCGAGGACGTCAAGGTCTTGACGGGCCGCTCGAGTCCCTTCGAAGAGGAGGCGACCTTCGGATCGCTTGCACAGATGGTCCATCGCGAACTCGGCCAGGACCCGGTCGCGCCGGCCCCTGAAGTCCTGGGCAGACTCGAGGAGGTCATCCGGGAGTGGGTGGATCCCGAGGAGATCGAACGCGCGGTCGCCCGCTTGGGGCTCGCGCTCGGGATCGACGACGGCTCTCGAGAGGAGAACCGTTACCGCGCAGCAGAAGTCAGGCGAGGCTTCCTCACTCTGCTGACGGGGTTGGCCGGAAGCGGACCGGTCGTGGTCGTGTTCGAGGATCTGCAAGAGGCCGATCCACTGCTCATCGATCTCATCGAGCAGCTCGTCAAGGATGCCCGCCGCGTTCCCTTGATGGTCATCTGCGTAGCGCGTTGGGAGTTCCTGCAGGAGCGCCCGGGGTGGGCTGGAGGACTCGCCGACGCCGTGACCCTTTGGGTCGAACCGCTCTCACTGCCGCAGGCGACGCAGCTGGCCCTTGAGGCCGGTGACTTCGAAGACGAGGCCGACGCAGAGCGTGTTGCCCGGCACGCCGGAGGCAACCCGTTCTTCATCGTAGAGATAACGGGCATGTTGATGCACGAGGAGCGCGGACTTCCTCCGGCGAACGCGGCGCCCGGGCGCAGGCTCCTTCCGCCGACGGTTCAGTCGGTCATCGCTGAGCGGATCGATCACTTGAGCCCCGCCGCTCGCGAGCTCGCCCGCTGGGCTTCGGTCTTTCCCAGCGCCACGTTCGATGTCAGCGAACTCGCCATCCTGGCCGACCCGAAGGCCGAGTTGCTCGAGGAACTCGAAGACGAGGAACTTCTCGTGCGGGACGAGGCCAGGCCTACCGTCTGGAGGTTCCGCAGCGACGTGCTCCGTGACGTTGCCTACGAGAGCCTCGCGAAGCGGCAACGACAACGGCTCCACCTGCGGGTCGCCAACAAGCTGGGGGAGCCCGAGAGCGTCGAGCGATATCCCAGGGCCATCGCGTTCCATCTGGAGCAGGCGGCCAAGGCAGCCTTAGACCTGGATCCCTCGGACCGCTCCCTTGCCGAACGGGCCGTCGTCGCCCTGACGAGGGCGGGGGACCTGGCCCGGCGCCGCGTCGAATCGCGCGCGGCCGAGGACCTTTACGAGAGGGCCTTGGTCATGGCCGGGCCGGAGCCGGCCTGGGGAGAGCGAGAGGCTTGGATCTTGTCGGCCCTGGGGGAGGCCCGCTACTGGCTCGGCGAATTCGAGGCGGCCGAATCCGCCCTTCGCCGGGCCCTTGAGCTGGGAGAGGGCGCCGCAACGGTCTGCGCTCATGCTTCCCGCTACCTGGCCGACATCACGCTGACCATACGGGGCGACGCCGAACAGGCAGCCGCTCTCTTCGAAGATGCGCTCGGCGCATCTCGCGATCTAGGCGATCCGGCGGTTCTATCCCGCACGCTGCTGATGGCCGGGTGGGTGCCCTTCTGGAGGAACGATCTGGCGAAGGCGCGAGAGGTGTTCGAGGAGGCGCTCGAGGTCGCTCGCTCCACCGAGCGTGGAGACCCGTGGGCAGAGGGGCGAGCCCTGGTGGGTCTTGCCTCGATCACCACTCCCGCCGGTGACGAAGAAGACGCCCTCGAGTTGGGTATGCAGGCGTTGAAGATCGGGCTGGACAGCGGCCAAACCTTCACCGAGGCGGTGGCGCGCGAGACGGTGTCCTCCTCGCTTCGCAGGATGCTTCGGCTCGACGAGGCGATGGAGCACGCCGACATCGCGATCAGGATCTTCCGAGAGCTCGGGGCCCGTTGGGAGTTGGCGAGCGCGCTGGGCGACCGCGGGGAGCTGCACCGCGTCGCCGGCAGGATGCCCGAGGCCGAAGCGGATCTGCGCGAGTCCTTCCGTCTCTGCCGGGAGCTGAACGAGCGCGCTCTTATCACCTGGACCGCGGCCCAGCTCGCGCGCATCCTGATCGCTCGCGGCGACACGTCCGGTGCCAGGCAACTGCTGGACGAACCCTCCGCACGCCTGGCCGCTCACGAGCCCGGCTCGCTGACCGCGATGCTCCGAGCCGAGTCCGAGCTCGCCCTGGCCCTGGGGGATCGGGAGGGCGCCCTGGCCAAGGCGCTCGCGGCCGTAGATGCCGAATCCGGTGAAGGCGGGGTCCCCAACGTCTTCGCGGCGCAGCTCTACTGGACCTCGCAGGTCTTCGGACAGGAGGAGGTCGGTGGCGCCGAGCGGGTGCGTGAGGCGAGAGAACTGCTGGAAAGCCATCATTGGCTCCAGGCGCTTCGCGAACATGAGCTGACGCTCGGACTTCTGGGCTCGGAAGGGCCTCGATAAGCCCTGTGACCTGCGGGTATCCGGGCCAGGTCGGGCCGCCCCCTTCCGCGGGTGGTTGAAATCGGCCTCCGGGCCAGCCAGTCTCCCTGAACCGGCCGGTTTGTCGTTCTCCCCCCTGTCCGGTAGGGATAGATGTCCATGGCCTTCAACCGAAGACGCTTCCCCGTCGCATTCCTCCTCTGCCTGTGCGTGCTTGCGCTCCTGCTCACACCCGCGACCGGCGCCGGGGCTATCACCGCTCAGCAGGTCAAGGACGCCAAGGCGCGGGTCGCCGACCTGAAGCGTCAGATCGCGGCCGAACAGGCCGATCTGGCGGTCATCGCCGAGAAGGCGAACGCGGCCGCTGAGGCGCTCCTCGTGGCTCAGGATCAGCTGGACAAGATTCAGGCAGACCTTACGAACCTGCAGCAGCAGCTGGCCGATGCCAAGGCAGAGTACGTGGACGTGACGACCCAGCTGAACGAGCGCGCCCGCCAGGCCTTCATCAGCGGGCCGGGCTCCCAGGTCGAGTTCTTCCTGGGGGCGACTTCCCTCGCCGATCTATCGGATCGGCTCGAGTTCATGAGCGCGGTCGCCCAGAGCGATGCCGACCTGGCCCAGCAGGTGCAGAACCTGAAGAACCAGCTATCCGCTCAGGAGACCAGGGTCCAGCAGCTCAAACGCAAGCAACAAGAGCTCGTCGCCGAGAAGAAGCAGCGGGATGAAGAGATCCAGGCCCAGTTCGATCAGCAGGCGGCCCTGGTGTCCTCCATCGAGGCCAAGACGGCCGAGGCGGAGAGGCAAGCCCGCAAGATCTCCAAGGAATTCGCACAACAGCAGTTCGGACCCTCGATCGGCAACGGCGTATTCAAGTACTGCCCAGTCGATCAGCCGCGCGCCTTCGGGGACGGCTTCGGGGCGCCGCGCTATGCCGGTGGATATCACCTTCACGCGGGAGTGGACATCATCGCTCCGGAGGGGACGATCATCCGTGCTCCGTTCGACGGCACCGCGCGGGCTTCCTCGAACACCCTCGGCGGCCTCGCTGTCTACGTATACGGGGCGAGCGGCTACGTCTACAACGCCCATCTGTCCGGCTACTCGGACCGCTCGAACGGTCCGGTTCAGGCCGGGGACATCATCGGCTACGTCGGCTGGACGGGAGACGCCATGGGCGGCGTCTACCACGACCACTTCGAGTACCACCCGAACACGATCCCGGCGAACTGGCCGACGAGTTCCTACGGCTACTCGGTGGTGGGAGACGCGATCAATCCGTACCCGCTGCTCGTCGAAGCCTGTCTCTGACCAAGGCGGTTACACCGACAGCGCCGGAGGCGACGGCAAGTAGGATCAGCCCTCCGACGATCCAACGGTTAGGCCCGGGCGTGCCGACCCTTGGGATCGGAGACGCGGCCACCGTCCTTCCCGCGACCGCCAGGAACCCGGCGCTGGAGATATCGCCCTCTACCTGGGCGAACTCGGAGGTGTCGACGCTTGCGAGCGGGGTCCACGCGACGCCATCCGTCGACTGAGTCAATGTCCGGTCGGCAGAGGCGACACTGACCGGGTAGACCGCGATCGCGTGCGCCCGCCCCGACATCGGCGCCGGCGCGTTACCCGGAACGTAGAACGTCCTGATCCGATAGACGTTGCCGATCACGACGAGTGGTTCGGACGGGAGCGCGATGCTCGAGGGGTCGACCGGTTCGATGAGGATCCTTACCCCTCGGGCTCCTTCAGCCGGTCTGAACAGCTCCCCGGGCAGGATCAGCGTCAACTGTCCGTCTTCCGTTGAAGCGGTGGCCGCGCGTGAGCCGCCATGGCCCATCGCGATCGTGACGTCGCCGGAGGAGGGCGCGATATTCCGGCCCGCGGACCCGGAGGGCGGAACGACCCAGTGGTACGTGTCCACGGCGCCCGAAGCCAAGATGATGCCGGCGAGGATCGCAGCCTTCATCGGATCGCTTGAGGTCTGGGCATCCCTCCTATCGTAGGCTTGGCGGCGGCAGCTTCGAAGGAAAGGACCGGTGGTGAAGGCAGGGGACGTGCGGACCGTTGGGGTGGTCGGCTGCGGGCTGATGGGGTCCGGGATCGTCGAAGTCTCAGCGCGCTCGGGGGCAGTGGTCGTCTTCACCGAGGGAACCGAAGAACTGGTTGCCGCGGGCCGCGCCAGGATCGAGCAGTCGCTCTCCCGCGCCGTTGAACGCGGGAAGCTCGAGGCCGGGGCGAGAGATGAGCTGCTCGGGCGCATCAGCGGCGAAGCTTCCCTGGACTCGCTCTCGGGTGTGGACCTGGTGATCGAAGCCGCGACCGAGAACCTACAAGCCAAGCTGGAGATCTTCCGGCGCCTCGGCGAGATCACTCGCGAGGACGTCGTCTTGGCCTCGAATACCTCATCGATCCCGATCGTGGAACTTGCGTTGGCGTCCGGCCGGCCCGACAAGGTGGTCGGGATGCACTTCTTCAATCCTCCGCCGGTGATGAAGCTGCTGGAGCTGACTCCGGCATTCACGACCAGCGGCGAGACGCTGGCGTTCGCCCGCGAGTACGGCGAACTGCTCGGCAAGACGTGTGTGCTGTCCAAGGATCAGGCCGGGTTCATCGTCAACCGGTTGCTGATCCCGTACCTGTACGACGCCGTGCGGCTCTACGACGAGGGTTTCGCCACGCGCGAGGACATCGATACCGCCGTGGAGCTGGGCCTGGCCCACCCGATGGGTCCATTGAGGCTCATGGACCTGATCGGCAACGACACGACGCTGAACGTCGGCGAGGTGCTGTTCGCCGAGTTCCGCGAGGCGCGGTATGCGCCCCCGCCGCTGCTGCGGCGGATGGTCGCGGCGGGCCACCTCGGCAAGAAGTCGGGCCGCGGCTTCTACGACTACTGATCTTCAGGCGGACGCGGCGCGCCGAGGACGGCCGGGTTTTCGCTCCCACCCTTCAAGGAACAGACGGAGGGAGGACTCCTTCCAGACCGGTCCAGCGGCCAGCTCTGCCACCGGAGCTGGAAAGCCCGGTTTGAGGCGCAGCTCCGACATTCGCTGCCTGGATACGCCCAGCAACTCTGCCACCTCCCTCGAGCCGACGAACGTTTCGTTCTCTCGGTCCAGCCATAGGTCCAAGAAGCCGTCCGTCATCACGTCGACCCGGGCGATCCCGCGGTGCGTGATGGCAAGTTCTTCGCAAGCCGATGTGAATAGGTCGACCGCTGCGCGCGCCGCGCCGGGCGCGTCGGAGGCTCGCAGGGACAACGTCGCCCCCGGGCCCCCGGCCGTCCCCCCCGCACTTGAGACGGCGCTCATGGCCCCCAGCTCCTCCAGTCGGACTGCAAGGTCGTCGAGCGCATCCGGCGGCCTGGGGTGCGACCCCCACGTCTCGAGGTCGATCGAGTAGACGCCCTCCTTCAACGTCCTTTCCTTCGCTGCTCCCACACGAACCCGCCCTTCTCGAGTCTGCGGACGAATTGCCTTATCGCGTTGACATCCGAGGGAGGCGAGTGCCACATCACCTGGGTTCTACCGTCGGGCGACCTGAACATCTCGCCCTTCGTTCTCTGCTCCACGATCCAGCCTTGCCGTAGAGCCTCGCGGCGGACTTCCCTGAAGTTCCAGCCCATCCTGTCGTATCCCTTGTCTGACTGTCAAGGGATAGAAGAGGTTTCCCAACGAACCGCGTGAAGGAGGAGGAGCAGCGGAAACGGTATCGGGAGGGTCCGACAGCGAGTCAGCGCTTCGCGCGGTCCAGCAGACCTGCGGTGTAGCCGGCCATCTTCGCGGTGTCGATCCAAGCCATGAGCGCGGGAACGACCACCGTAGCGAAAGCTCGCTCTCGTGAGTTGTCCATGCGCCGGCGTGCGCGTGTGACGGGGCCGTGCGCGTAGGCGACCGCCCCCGCGGCGCCGAGCAGCTTCGGCAGGCGGCGTCGTGACACCAGCGCGATCAAGGCACCGGCATACACGCCGAACCTAAGTGCATGCCGTTCCGGGTACATGCCCGCCTGGGCGTCTCCACGGGCGTACTTGAAGTACTGCTTCCATGTTGCGAGCAGCGTCGGTCGCAGCCGCCAGTGGACGATCGCCTCCGGCGCGAATCGCATGTCGAGATTCAGTTCGCGCCAGCGGTGGTTGACCCACATGTCCTCGCCGATGGCGAGCCACTCCGGATATCCGCCGGCGCCCTCGATCGCGTACCGCCGGTAAGCGACGCTTCGCGCGCTCGGCATGAACGTGGCGGGGTCGATCTCGCTCGCGTCGCGGGGCAGGTTCACCGCCGCCATGCATTCCTGCAGGAACCCGTCGGTGATGGGCAGGTAGAAGCCCATGCTCACGTCGGCCCCCGCCTCGATCTGCTCTATCAGTTTCTCGAGCCAGTCCGGCTCAAGGGTGCAATCGGCGTCGGTGACGGCGATGACGTCGTGGGTAGCAGCTGCCAGCGCGATGTTGCGGCCACGCGCGATGTTGGCCCCGGACTCTTCGATGAGCGTGATCCCGGAGGCCCCTCGGAGCAGATCCACGGTGCCGTCGGTCGAACCACCATCCACGACGATGACCTCATCGGGTGCGCGCGTCTGTGCCGCGAGTGATCCCAAGAACTCGCCGATGTGCTCGGCCGAGTCTTTGACGGTGGTGATGAGCGAGACCTTCACGATGCTCCTATCGCCTGGCGGTAGACATCGAGGGTAGCGCGCGCGGTCGCCTCCCACGAGAACCCGGCCGAGCGCGCGAGCCCACGTGCCCGCAGATCCGCCGCCAACTCCGCGTCCGTGAGCACCCGTTCCAGCGCGCCTGCGAGCGCGTCCACGTCCTCGGGGTCAACCAGCAAAGCCGCATCGCCCGCGGTCTCTGCGACCGCAGGTGTCGTGGAAGCCACGACGGGAACCCCCCGCTCCATCGCCTCGATCACCGGCAATCCGAAGCCCTCGTACAGCGACGGATAGGCGACAGCGTCGGCGTCCCGGTAGAGCGCGTCGAGCTCCCAGTCGTCGAGGCGCCCGGTCCTGATCACCGTCCCCAGACCCTCCGTGGCCAGCTCGGCATCCAGATCGTCGTGCCGCCATCCGTTCGGACCGGCCAGAACCAAAGAGTGCGGCACCGACCCGGCGATCTTCCGGTACGCCCGCACCAGCCGGACCTGGTTCTTCCTCGGCTCGATCGTAGAAGCACACAGGATGAACGGCCGCGGAACGCGCAAGGCGCTGGATGGTTCTTCGTGGTCGTTGACTTTCCCGCGCGATGAGGCGAGGGGTGTCACATGCACCTTCGACGGATCGATGTCGGTCCGCGACAGCAGGTCGTCCGCGGTCGCGCGCGAGGGCGTGATCACCGCGTCGGCGCGCTTCCCGACCGCGCGCAGGCCGGCCCGATACAACCGTAACCACCGGGGAGGGAACGCCTCAGGAAAGTGCTCGAACGCCAGATCGTGAACCGTGACGACGAGCTTCTGTCTCCGCCGCACGCGAGGTATCCCTGCCGGATTGGTGATGTGCACAGCGTCGCACGCTCCCAGAGACCGCGGCAGAGGTGGCAGGCCCGCGTAGGTCCACCCGGGATAGGAGTACCTGGCCGGAATTCTGAGCTCGACCCCGAGCTTGCCGGACCGCGTCGGTATCGCCAGGGGGGGAGAGCCGTGGGCGAACGGCGCGTGGAAGGGGAGAACCTCCTCCGGGGCGGCGTCCATGAACGCCAGCAGTAACTCCCAGACGTAGGTACCGATCCCGCCGGGTGCCGCGAATCCGAGCTGGTCTATCTGGAAGGCGACCTTCACTTCGAGGCCTCGACGCACTCGCAGCCGTCCGGCCCGACGGTCGCAGCGTGTGACGTACCGGCCGGCAGGTCGATCCGATCACCCGCCGCCAGGGCGACGTCACCCTCATCCAGGTGGAACGTGATCGAGCCGGCGAGGCAGAACAACACCTTGTGATACGCGTGCGTATGGGCTCCGTAAGTGTCGCCCGGTCCGTTCCCCCAGAATCGCGGCGTCGAACACCCCTCCGCCGGGAACGCCGCGAGCGCCTGCAACCGAGGATCCAACTTTCCGGTCACCTCGGTCCCGGGACTATCCCGAACGGTCGATCACCCGTCATATGCGCTCCCGTCCAGTTGGAATCCCTCGCCGAGGATCTCCCTGGCAACCCGGGTCGCTTCGTCCAGCCGAGGGCGCTCCACCACGACGCAGTAGGGAAGATCGGTGACGTCGGTTTCGGGCGCCTCGCGCTCGTCGAAGTAGCCTTCCAAACCGATCCTCGTGATGTGGTCCATGACGTCGTCTTGGATGAATCCTCCGACGGTTTCCTTGGCCGGCGGGGTCGGTCCGTTCACGTCATCCGGCAGAACTATCGCCGGGATCTGAGCCCGAACCAGTTGGGCTGCAAGGTCCCAGGCGTCTTCCCAGGGAACCGGACACAGGACCACCGGCTCCTCGCCGACCTTGGATGGGCCCCAGATGCTCCCTTCCGGGAAGTAGCCGGGCTTGTCGGAGTCCGGGAAGAGGCCCTTGGCGATCGACACCGACTGGGCGAGGTCCTCCCGCCGAACGCATACCTCATATAGGCCGCTTACATAGGGGAGCCCGCCCAAGGTGAACCTGGGTGAGACCACCTGCACGTGACACGCGATCTCCGCTGCTCGCAGACTTCTGAACAGGCCCGCGGCGCTCGCCGCCGGTATCGCATCCAAAGTCACCGACCAGCGCTCCTGTTGGACCGGGTCTTGACGGGCAAGCTTCGAGGGATCGATCAGCTCGATGGAACTGGAGGCATCCTGGATCGCGTTGCCGGCCGGCTCCAGGTCCTCGCCCACAGGCCTACCTCGCGTCGCCGCGACCGTGGACCGTCGGTACTCCCGGGCGGATGAAGTCGGCGCGTCCGCCGACCGCCCACGGTTCATAGGCGAGCTTGCGTACCTGGAGCGCGCCGAGACCGGTCGCATCGACGCGTCCCTGCAACACCCAGGGGTTCGGCTTGGGACTCTCTTGACGGAAGTAGCGTTCGAGCGCGCGGATGATCGCGCGCTCGTCCTCGCGGGCCAGCCCCTCTGGAAGCTCGAAGCGGCCCTCGAAGGAGTCCTGCGTCACAGCGGTATGTTCCCGTGCTTGCGGGCCGGGACCGACTCGCGTTTGGTCGAGAGCATCCGCAGCGCCTTGATCAGGCGCGGCCTGGTTTCGGAAGGTTCGATCACATCGTCCACGAAGCCGCGCTCTGCTGAGGCGTACGGCGTGGAAAACTTCTCCCGGTACTCGCGGATCAGGTCGGCTTTCTTCTTTCCACCGTTGGCCGCCTTCTCGATCTGCTTGCGGAACACGATGTTGACCGCGCCCTCGGCCCCCATCACGGCGATCTCGGCGGTCGGCCAGGCGAAGGAGACGTCGGCGCGCAGGTGCTTGGAGTTCATGACGATGTAGGCGCCGCCGTAGGCCTTGCGCGTGATCACGGTCATCCGGGGAACGGTCGCCTCCGCGAACGCGTAGAGCAGCTTGGCCCCGTGGCGGATGATCCCGTTGTACTCCTGCGAGGCGCCCGGCAGGAATCCGGGCACGTCGACGAACGTCAGGATCGGGATGTTGAAGCAGTCGCAGAACCGGACGAAGCGGCTTGCCTTCTCGCTGGCCTCGATATCGAGCGTGCCGGCCAGGACCTTCGGCTGATTGGCGATGACGCCGACCGTTCGGCCGTCCAACCGCGCGAGTCCGATGACGATGTTCATCGCCCAGAAGGGGAAGACCTCAAGGAACTCGCCGTCGTCAACCACGCGCCGGATGACCTCGTGCATGTCGTAAGGCTCCTTGGCCGAGTCCGGGATGATGTGGGTCAGGCCTTCGTCGTGCCGCTCGGGGTCGTCACCACTTGCGTACGCCGGGGGATCCTCCAGGTTGTTCGACGGAAGGAACGACAGCAGGTAGCGGACCTGCTGAAGCGTGTCCTCGTCGTCTTGACCTACGAATGAAGCCACGCCCGACTTGGCTGCGTGGGTCATCGCGCCGCCGAGTTCCTCGAAGGTGACCTCTTCACCGGTAACCGTTTTGATGACGTCGGGGCCGGTGATGAACATGTGCGAGGTCTCCTTCACCATGAAGGTGAAGTCTGTGATGGCGGGGGAGTAGACGGCGCCGCCGGCGCAGGGTCCCATGATCACACTGATCTGGGGGATGACGCCGCTGGCGCGAACGTTCCTCTCGAAGATGTAGCCGTATCCGGCCAGGGATGCCGCGCCCTCCTGGATCCGCGCGCCGCCAGAGTCGTTGATCGAGATGAAAGGCGCTCCGGTCGAGATCGCAAGGTCCATCACCTTGCAGACCTTCTGGGCCATCACCTCGCCCATCGAACCGCCGAACACCGTGAAGTCCTGCGATGCGACGAAGACCTTGCGCCCGTCGATCGTTCCGTAGCCGGTGACCACGCCATCGCCGGGCGGCCGGTTGCGGTCCATCCCGAAATCGTGCGAGCGATGGACCACGAAAGGGTCGGTCTCGACGAACGAGCCCGGGTCCATCAGCAGGTCCAGGCGCTCGCGCGCCGTGAGCTTGCCGCGGTCGTGCTGCTTCTTGGCGGCATCGCGCCCTCCGGGGGTGAGCGCCGACTTCTTCTTCTTGCGAAGCTCAGCGATCCGGTCCTCCACGGAAACCGTGGGGTCGGGCACGACTGTGGGCGGCTGATCCTCTGTGGTGGCCATGACGGGGAGTCTAGCCTCCGAATCAGGCCGGGAGTGTTGAGAAGATGTCTCGCCTAGACGTCAACGCGGCCGCCCGAGCGCCAGTAGACGCCGTGCTCGCGGGTGAGCAGGCCCTCGTCCACCAAGTAGCGCCGCAGTGAGGCGTAGTCGTTGAAGAAACGCCCGACCATGACGTTCACCTCTTTCTCGTCGTAGCGGACGCCCGGGTCGAACTCGAGGGCGATGCGCTCCAAGACGATGCTGCGCTTGGCGGCCTTGGCCGGGATCTCGGTGAGGCGGCCGTCGCGGAAGAAGGTCTTCAGTACGGATTCCTCCGTGTTGTCCGCGGCGCCCAGCGCCAGCCCGGCGCCCCTAGGAGGTCCGACCTGCTCGGCGGCCCACCGGAGCGTCTCCGGGTCGAGCCGGTACGTGCGCCGGTCGTCTCCGAGACGGATAACGCCGGTAGCCGTGAGTCGGTTGATGTGCTTGCGCACGCGCGCGACCGGCATCTCCAAGGCCTCCGCGAGCTGGGCACTCGTGGCGTCGGCGCGCGCCAACGCGCCGGCGATGGCCAGCCGTTCGGGGTCGGCCAGAGCGCGCAGGATCTCGTCGGGGGTCTCAGTCATGTCGGTGGCTACACCTACCATGTGCCGCATGGAACTGACCGGCCCCCAGCGTAGGACGCTCGAGCAGCTGATCGGCACGGGCGAGCGGCCGACCTTCCCGGCCGACCTCGAGCAACGCTGCCGAGACCGCATCGAGGACGCCCTGCGCGAGCTGGAGCTGTCCGAGCCCCTATGGCTCGGCAAGGAGAAACTGACCGATCACGGGCGATGCGAGAGCAAGTTTCAGGCCAACATCCTGAATGAGAGCCCGCCCTTCGAACTGAACGCCAAGAGCGCTCTAGGCGTCCTGTTGCACAAGGCCATCGAGGTCGAGGTCGGCTCCCGCGACGAGCTGGATCCGCACTCGATCGCTTCGCGCGCGTCCGAGCGACTGGTGGAGAGTGATGGGCGCTTCGCAGAGTTCTGGCGGAACCTCGACCGTCTGGAGCAAGACGAAGTGCTCATGGACGTCGTTCGCCGGGTCACGCTGTTCCAAGCGACCTTCCCCTCGCTGCACGATCTGCGCCGAGATCTGGCACCGGTTACCGAGCTCCGTGCGAAGTCGGAGCTGGCGGGCGGAGTTCTGACGCTCTCGGGCCAGATCGACCTTGTGCTCGGACTCGGTTCGAAGACCGAGCCGATGCGCGCGGCTCGTCTGGCGATAGACCTGAAGACCGGCGGCGCGTATCCCGAGCACGCCGAGGACATGAGGTTCTACGCCCTGCTCATGACCCTTCGTTTCGGCGTCCCGCCGTACCGGGTCGCTTCGTTGTTCCTCGACAGCGGCGAATGGCAAGCCGAGGACGTAGGCGAGGAGATCCTCTTCCACGCCGCCGACCGTGTGATCGCGGCCGCGCGCTCGGCCGCGGCCTTGCAGAACGGTCGCGTCCCGGCACTGAACCCGGGCGTCTACTGCGGCTGGTGCCCCCGCGCGCACGAGTGCCCTCAGGCCCAGCTTTCCTGAACCTCTGGCCTCAGCCCGCTCTCGAGTGGCATGATTCGATGACGAGCCGGATCAGGGGGAATCAGATGGGGTCGATCTCACGCGGTTTCAGATTGGCGAAAGCTAGTTGGGGAGTCGTTCGTAAGGACAGGCAGCTGCTCTGGTTGCCCGTCATCTCGTTCCTCTGCTCCCTCGTGGTGATAGCTGTGTTCGGCCTCGGGGCATTGGGCATCGGGATACCGGAGGAAGGTCAGTCGCCCAGCCCGGCCCTCTACGTGCTGGGGTTCTTCTTCTACGTCGTCCTGGCGTTCGTGACCATCTACTTCAACGCCGCGGTGATAGCGACCGCGATGAAGCGCCTCAGGGGTGAACCGGGAACGATCCGCGACGGGCTCGCGGTCGCACGCTCGCACATAGGAACGATCTTCGTGTGGGCGATGGTGACGGCGACGGTGGGGATGATCCTTCGCTGGCTCCAGGAGCGATTCGGCTGGGTCGGAAGGATAGTGATCGGATTCATCGGCGTGGCTTGGAGCGTCGTGACGTTCTTCGTGCTGCCCGTCCTGATCTTCGAGGACCTCGGCGTGACCGACGGGGTCAAACGGTCCGCGAGCCTGTTCAGGCAGCGATGGGGAGAGCAACTCGTAGGCAACGCGACCATCTCGATCGCCCTCATGATCATCGCCATCCCGATCGGCCTCGTCGGCGGGGCCCTGGCCTTCGCGGTACCGGTCGTCGGCATCCCCGTGCTCGTCGTGGCATTCGGGATCCTCATCGCCGTGGGAGCCGCATGCTCGGGAGTCTTCAACGCCGCGCTCTATGAGTACGCGACCACCGGAAACGCCTCGGGCGCCTTCTCCCTCGAGGACATGAACTCATCGTTCAGGCGCAAGGGCGGCCGGAGAGGGATCTTCGGCGGTTCTGGCTCGCAGCCGCTTGCGGCGACTCCAGGGTGGACCCCGCCCGCCGGCCCGGGAGATCAGACACCCACCCGTCCCGACTAGCGACCCTTCGCGTTGTCGCGCGCCAGATGCCCCCACTAGGGTGTCGCGCGTTCCCGAGGATGCGAAAAGGGTGAGACCCATGGGTAAGGACCTGTACGAGATCGGCGAGATACCCCCCGTCGGAGAAGTCCCCGTGCGGATGCACGCTCAACTCGTTCGGCCGGAGCGCTTCGGAGAGCCGAAGGACGCTATCCGGGACGAGGTCATCGACGTCCCCGAGATCGGTCCGACCGAGGCGCTCGTCATGGTCATGGCCGCCGGCGTCAATTTCAACAACGTCTGGGCCGCAAGGGGTATCCCGGTCGACGTGACGAAGGGGCAAGCCCGTTGGGGAGAGCCCACCGACTTCCACATCGTCGGCTCGGACGCCTCGGGCGTCGTTTACGCGGTTGGCTCTGAGGTCACCAACGTCAAGGTCGGGGACCGGGTGATCGTGCACGCCGGTCAGTGGAACGACGACGACCCCCGAGTGCTTGCGGGCGGTGACCCGGGCTTGGCGGAGTCGTTCCGTGTCTGGGGCTATGACTCGTGCTGGGGTTCGTTCTCTCAGTTCACCAAGGTGCAGGCCCACCAGTGTCTGCCCAAGGCAGACTTCCTCACGTGGGAGGAGGCGGCCGCGCCGACGCTGACCGGCGCCACCGCATACCGGATGCTCCACGGATGGCCCCCCAACACCGTCCAGCCGGGCGACGTGGTTCTCGTCTGGGGAGGCTCCGGCGGGCTCGGCTCTCTCGCGATTCAGCTCGTGAAGCACGCGGGCGGCCGCTCGGTCGCCGTCGTCAGCTCCGAGGAGAAGGGCGAGTACTGCAAGACCCTCGGTGCCGAGGGCTACGTCAACCGCAAGGACTTCTCCCACTGGGGTGTACCACCCGCATGGGACGCGCCCGAGTGGAAGGACTGGTTCGCCGGTGCGAAGGCGTTCGGCAAGGCCATCTGGGAAGCGCTCGGCGAGAAGAAGAGTCCACAGATCGTCTTCGATCACCCGGGACAGGACACTATCCCAACGTCCAACTTCGTCTGCGACCGAGGGGGCATGATCGTCATCTGCGCCGGGACCTCCGGCTACGACACGATGATCGACGTGCGGTACCTGTGGTTCATGCAGAAGCGTTATCAGGGCTCGCATCTGTTCAACGACGACCAGGCGGCCGCGTTCAACCAGCTCGTGATCGACGGAGTCGTGCAGACGACCCTCGGCCACACCTATGGTTACGAAGAGTCCGGGCATGTCCATCAGCTGATGGGAGACGGCAAGCTTCCGGAAGGCAACGTCGCCGTGATGATCAACTCTCCGCATCCGGGCCTGAAGGATCTGCCTTAAGTCGTGTCGTAGGCGAGGAGTAGGGTCCCATCTGGTCCTCCCCTTGGGCATTGCGCATGTGCTGCACATGTGCGACCTTTGGGAGGTGGGAAAGATGATCCAGGTCCGCAACGTGCCCCCGGAGCTTCATACGGAGCTCGTCAGGAGGGCGCGGCTCAGGGGCGTTCCGCTCACGACCTACATACAGGGCATCCTGGAGAAGGAGGTCGAACGCCCCCCCGCCGATGAGGTCTTCGATCGGATCGAGGCGCGGTGGGACCGGCTATCGGTACCCGCGGGCACGGCTGTCGAGATGGTCCGAGAGGACCGCGAGCGGATGGAGCGCGAATGGGATCGCTTGTTCTCGATGCCTCGGCGATCGTCGCCTTCCTGACGGAGGGGCCGGGTCAGGTCGATCTCCGCGAGTTCAGAGAGGCCGATCTCCACGTGCCCGCAGTGTGCGACACGGAGTTCCTCTCCGCACTGGGTCGTCATGTGCGAGCCGGTTCGTTCTCGAGCGACATCGCCCAGGACATCCTGATCGACTATGTGTCGTTGCCCTTGGCTCGCCACATCCACACGAGGCTCATCGGGCGCGCATTCGAACTTCGCGACAACTTCTCCGCGGCCGACGCAACCTACGTTGCGCTCGCGGAATGGCTCGACGCGGATCTCGTAACGATCGACGGGGCCTTGCGTCGCGCAACACGAGCGCACACCGGTGTGCGTTGCGTGCCCTAGCTCTCCTGCACCAGTTCTACCAATACTCCGCCCATCGCCTTGGGGTGGGCGAACGCGATGATCGTGTTACGCGAGCCGGGCCGCGGCAGCTCGTCGATCAGTCGAACGTCTTGCTCGCGCAGATCGTTCAAGGCGGCCTCGATGTCCCCAACGCGGTACGCGATGTGGTGGATGCCCGGACCACGCTTAGCCAGGAACGCGCCGACCGGGGTGTCCGGCCCGAGGGCTCCCAGCAACTGGATATAGGAGGAACCCGCGGCGAACAGCACTTCTTCTACTCCTTGGTCTTCGACCCGCTCGCGATGGACCGGTTCGGCCCCGAGCACACGCCGGTAATGCTCGACCGATGCATCCAGGTCTTCTACCGCTATGCCGACGTGATCGATATCGACGAGGTTCATCGGGCCGCCTTGCGCTTGCTCTTGGAGACCCCGTTGCTCGGTTGCATCCGAGCGACCAGGTCCATGGCCTCGGTCACGTGGTAGGCGGGCAAGGCCAGCGAGCGCATCACCGCGGCGACCCCTTGGGCGCGCAGGTCCTCGGAGGGTTTGCCGCCCCCGGTAGGCGCGTCCAGCACGTAGAACTCGATGAGCTCCAGGAATTGGCTCAGCGAAGGGGTAAGTCCGCCTCGCTCGTAGGTGTAGATGGTCTGGCGCGAAGCCGGGCATCCTGAGACTGCGGCGACGGCCTCGACCGACCGATAGCCGGCCGCCCGGCGCACGTCGCGCAGCAGGCCACCGACGACCTCGCGGTCCTGCGTGCTGATCGGTATCTGCTTCTTCCGCGCCATCGGTTCCTCCGGCGAGCATCCCGCGTTCGTCCGCGAACCTTACCGCCGGCACCATGCTTCAGCCACGCACTAGCCGTATGCCCGAGGTGGGCAGAGCCGAACGGCGTATGTACGTAGACACCACTTCGGGCGTAGGATGCGGCAATCTCGACAGGCGCCGTCGGCGCCCGGAGCGTGACCGATGGCAAAACAGAAGCATGAGTCTGCTTCAGCGACCCTCTACGAGGGCTCGACGCTGCTCAGCAGAGGGCGCGCTGACATCACCCGCATGCGCGAGAAGACGCGCAAACGTCGGCTCATCCGCGCGTACGTGATCCTAGGTTCGATAAACGCCTACCTGCTCTACCGCTACCTGGATCACAACCCTCTCAAGGCTCCGACCCTGGGGCCGGACGCCATACTGTTCGCTCCGGTGCTGCTGATATTCATCGCCATCGGGCTGATGATGGCGATGCCGCTCTTCTCGGGTCGCTCGCCGCACATGATCGTTCAGCCCGAAGCCATCGAGGTCGGCCTCTCCCAGATCAAGGGTCTGGACAACCAGGTGGACGAGGTTCGGCGCACTCTCGATGTCTTCCTGGGCTATGCGGCCTTCCGCGGAGAGCTGGGCGGCAACCCTCGCCGCGGCATCTTGTTCGAAGGTCCTCCGGGAACCGGCAAGACCTATCTGGCCAAGGCGATGGCCAAGCAGGCGGGCGTGCCCTTCATGTTCATCTCGGCGCCCTCGTTCACTTCGATGTGGCAGGGCATGACGGCCTTCCGCATCCGCTCGTTCTTCAAGAAGCTGAGGAAGGCGGCCCGCAAGGAGGGCGGCGCGATAGGTTTCATCGAGGAGATCGACGCCATCGGAGGAGACCGAGGAGGCTTCCGATCGGTGCAGGCTCCGGACAACCTCGCGCGCACCGTCTCACACGCCATGGGCTCGGGCGACTCAGGGGCATCGGTCAACGAGCTACTGATACAGATGCAGTCTTTCGACCAGCCGCCGGTACGCGACCGGATGAAGCAACGGTTCATCGGGTGGATCAACAGCTATCTGCCGGTGGATCGCCGCGTCCGCAACGGCAGCCCCGCCTACAACAACATCCTGTTGATCGCGGCGACCAACCGAGCCGACAGCCTCGACGCCGCCCTGCTGCGCCCGGGCCGATTCGATCGCCGGCTCTACTTCGACCTTCCGACCAAGCAGGCTCGTCGCGACCTGATCGACTTCTTCATGGACCGCAAGGCCCACCACGAGCAGCTCGACAACGACGAGACCCGCGAGCGCCTGGCACACGACACCCTCGGCTACACGCCGGTGATGATCGAGCACCTCTTCGACGAGGCCTTGCTCGAGGCGCTGCGCGACGGGCGCCGTGCGATGAACCTGGACGACGTCTACGGCGCCAAGCTGACCGACGAGGTCGGCATCAAGCAGCCGGTCGTCTACACCGACCAGGACCGCATCGCCGTCTCGACCCACGAGGCCGGACACGCGACAGTTGCCTACTTCCTTGGCGTCGGCAGGCGGATGGAGATCTTGTCGATAATCAAGCGTCGCGACTCGCTCGGCCTTCTCGCCCACAACGACGAGGAGGAGCGCTTCACCCGAACCAAGACCGAGATCGTCGCCGGAGTGGCCATAGCCCTCGGTGGCCTGGTCGCCGAGGAGATCGCCTTCGGCGAGGCCGGCACCGGCCCCGCCTCGGACCTGGCACACGCGACGTCGCTGGCGGCCCAGATGGTCGGCGCGTTCGGCATGGCCGGCTCGCTGATCTCTTACGAAGCCGTCGCCGAAGGCCCCATCGGTCGCACCAACCTCGTCGCTAAGGTCCTCGGCGACCAGGAGGGCAAGGAGCGGGTTGAGGACATCCTCGATACCCAGAAGCGCAAGGTGGAGGAGCTGCTGGCGGAGAACGCCGACGTGCACCTGGCCCTGCGTGACGCCCTGATAGCCCGCGACGAGCTGGTCGGCGACGAGATCCTCGAAGTCATCGAGAAGGCCCTAGCCAACCGCAACTGAGCCGGGTGACATTCCTGCCGGCAGGTATTCGAGTACTAGGCTGGCCTGAAGTCGGGTAACTTCACAGGCGGATGAAACTCCACTCCTTCATCGTCACGCCGGCAAGCCTTATCCTTGTCGTCTTGTTGCTGACAGGCTGCGAAAGGCAAACCGCACGCGAACTTGTCAGCGTTGGAATCACGGGGGATGCAACGCCTGTGATCAATTGGAATCGATGCGATTCTCAGACGACGATCACGCGCATCCGTCTGGTTTTCCCTAGCGGGCATCCCGACGACGAAAACGATGAGATCCTCTGGGATGTTGCATCCGTGGGATCATCAGCCGATCGTTTCACGATAGGGGAAACTCCTCCAGGGTTCACCCAAGTCGTTCCCCTCACGCAGGTGCTCGCAAGGGACGAGCGTGTAACTGCAATCGTCGATGTCGACGGCCTCGTTGTCCCGATCGCCTTCTCTCTCAGCGAGCTTAAGGCCGGACTTGTCCTCACTCACTTCGATGGTCTGGTCACAGAAGATACCTGGCGTGCCTCCTCCAGAGGATCGTGTCACTAATCCGCTGCTCGTCATCATGGGGAGAGATGCGCTCTGGCTCTTCTGCTCCCAAACAGGTCGACCCGACCGGGATGAAGTGGAAGTGCATGTTCAAGCCCGGAGGCTGCGATTCTGACCTGGCGCAGTCCCAGATGGATCACAACTGGAACCGAGGACTCGGCGATCCTGGCGGCGGATTCGTCTACATCCCCGCCCCAGCGCCCGTTCCGGTGATCTGTCACTCCAGGTGCCCGGGCGAGTTCGATCCGGGATGGATCAGCGGCGGTGGGGGGTTCGTCTACTGTCACAGCCGTTGCGGCAACGGCGACTTCTCCGCTGAGGACTGGCATGAGGGTCAGAACACCGATTTCGAGAACGCCTGTCACGGATGGTTGGGCTGGGACGGCTGTGTCTGGGGAACCGCGAAGGGCGCGGGAGGCTGGGTGAATGAACATCGTTGGCAGCTCATCGCACTCACAGCCTTCGTCGCTTGTGAGGCAGCCTCGACGGGGGCTGGAACAGCGGCATGTCTCGCAGCGAGCACGAAGATTCTCTTTATCGGGACCCAAAGCGACGTCGTGGTCAGGGAGTTGACCGCGCCCGACGGGCCTCAACTTTCGCGCTTCGTCTCTAACTCTGCATTCAATCTACTTACGACCGCTCCGGCGCTAGGCAGAGGTGGGTTCAGCGAGGTCTACTCGGGCGCGTGCGCATTCGTGAAGATATGCGCAGATCCTTTTGCTGATGACCCATGGGATCCCAACGACGATCCTGGCTGGTGGACGTAGCTATGCCGAAGACTGACGCCGAGACCGCGTTCTTCGGGTCGGAGTTCTTCCGAACCTCAGGCCGAATGTTCGGATCGGCTTTCGCGGCGCTGGGAGTGGTGATCCTGATCGCCATGCCGAAGCAGACCATCACGTACCTCATCGTAGGGGTTCACTTCGGCCTCGCCGCCTTCGAGTTCCTTTGGACCGCCCGGGTGGGTGTCCTGTTGGGACCGCAGGGCATCAAGATCCGCCGGTCCTTCCGCCGCGTCACGGTGCCGTGGCCACAAGCGCGGCGCTTCGTGATCGAACCCCACGGCGCTATGCAGGCTGCTCACCTTGAGCGCGAGGGCGGTCCGCCGGTATTCGTAGAAGGGATCGGTGGACGACGATGGCGGGCGCCGGATCCCGACGTCAACCTCTACGTCAAAGTGCGCGAGATGAACGAAGTTCTCGAGGCGTTGCGGCCACGCCGTGAGGATTCCTAAGCACTCGGTCGCTGTTGAACTCGGTGGTTTCCACAGGGGTTGGGGCCCCCTGATGTGTGAGGAGTGGAGTGCAGATCCACCACATCGCGCGACGTAGACTGACAGCGTGACTCGGTCTGTGATCGTTGACGGCGCTCGGACGCCTATCGGGAAGTTCCGGGGCTCGCTCGCTGACTTCAAAGCCGTCGACCTGGGAGCCATGGCCATCCGCGAGGCCCTGCTCCGTTCGCGCGTCGATCCTGCCGTCGTCGAGTACGTGATCATGGGGCACGTCCTTCAGGCCGGGGCGGGCCAGATCACCTCGTTGCAGGCGGCGGTGGGCGGAGGACTCGCGAAAGAGACCCCCGCCATCACGTTGAACAAGGTCTGCCTGTCCGGCATGTCGGCTATCGCCATGGCCGATCAGATGATCCGCGCCGGTGAGCTGGAGATAGCGGTCGCAGGTGGCATGGAGTCGATGACCAACGCTCCCTACGTTCTGCCGAAGGCGCGGGAGGGTTCGCGCCTGGGCGACGCCGAGATGGTCGACACGATGATCCACGATGGTCTGTGGTCCACCTTCACCGAGCAGCACATGGGGGAGGGGACCGACGAGGTAAGCCGCGATCTGGGCGTAACTCGCGAGGAGCAGGACGCTTGGGCCGCGCGCTCGCACACGCGCGCGGCGGCGGCCTGGGACTCAGGCGCCCTCGGCGAAGAGGTCGTGCCGGTCCAGGTCCCGCAACGCAAAGGCGAGCCGGTCGTGTTCGATCGCGACGAAGGTATCCGCCCCGACTCCTCCCCCGAAGGGCTGGCGAGATTGAAGCCCGCATTCGGCTCCGGCGGCACGGTCACAGCCGGCAACGCTTCTCAGATATCGGACGGGGCGGCGGCGGTCGTCGTGATGAGTCAGGAGAAGGCGGCAGAACTCGGCCTGGAGCCGCTCGCCGAGATAGTCGCTTACGGCATGTCGGGCGATCACTACCCTTCCCTTCATACGGTGCCGGCGCTGGCGATGCAGAAGGCGCTGAAGAAGTCGGGCCAGCAAGCGCAGGACCTGGAAGTCGTCGAGATCAACGAGGCTTTCGCCGCGGTTCCGATCCATTCGGGCCGCATGCTCGGCCTCGACGAGGCCATCGTGAACCCGAACGGAGGGGCGGTGGCGCTCGGTCACCCGATCGGGTCCAGCGGTTGCCGGATCGTGCTGACGCTCGCATACGAGATGCGCAGGCGTGGGGCCAAGGTCGGCGGTGCGGCGATCTGCGGCGGCGGCGGGCAGGGCGACGCGCTGATCCTCAGGCGTCCGTAGATGGACGAGCGCTTCTCACTGCCACCGGAACTGGAGGAGTTCCGGGCGCTCGTCCGCAAGATCGCCGAAGACAAGATCGCCCCCCGCGCCGCCGAGATAGACGAGACAGACGAGTGGCCCGAAGACATCTACAACGTCCTTGTCGAACACGACCTCATGGGCACCGGC
>JANPEZ010000029.1:0-1949 GCA_031423155.1 Actinomycetes bacterium | reverse complement strand
CGCGGCTCGCGAGCCCCGTCTCAGAAGCGCTGCGAAGATTCATGCGTCTGGGGGCTGTCATCGCGGCCATTTGGATTCCCGCTTACGCGTTCGGGGCCCAGGGCCAGTGGTGGTTCCCACGCTATTTCTTCCCGCTTTTCTTGTTGTTGACGATCACGGCGGGTCCCGTCCTCGAAGGACTCAAGGAAGGCTTGCCTTTCCTTCGATCCTGGGCCTGGTTCTGGGCGACTGCTGCCGTCCTGCATCTCCTGGTCTTTGCCGTTCAGGTCCCGAAACGGTTCGTGCAGCACCAGCGAAACCTCAGCGTCTCCTCATTCTTCGGAATGGCCCGGGCGCTGGACCGGAACCTGCCGTCCGGCGCGCGGGCGGGTGCCTTCCAGTCGGGGACTCTGAGCTACTTCGCAGTGCGACCGATCATCAATCTCGACGGCGTGGTGAACGCCTCGGCCTCTCGCGCACTGCGGGAGAAGCGCATGCTGGAGTACATCCGGCACGAAGGCGTCGTGGCCGTGATCGATGCTCCCTTCATTATCGAGGCCCTGCTCGTGAATCGCTCCGACGAGCGCGACGTGCAGTCGTTGGGCGAGATCCGTCGCGTGGGCCCCAATACCCTGGTCTTGATTCGAAGTCCGGCCCCCCCGTCCCCACCGATGGAGCGTGCTCGTTGACCGGCGTCCGGGGAGCAGAGAGCCTCCGAACCCGACTCGGAACCGCTCTCCTCTTCCTCATCAGCTGCGCGATCACGATGGGTCTGGTCGAGGTCGGTCTTCGGATCGCGGGTTTCGAGTTCGCACTCGTTCCCGAAGTGCAGTTCGGCTGGCCGGATCCTTTGGCGCTCCAACTCTACGACCCGGATCCCGACCTCTTCTGGGTTCCGAAGCAGTATCGGGCCGTCCTCGAAGCGGCCCGATGGTCCCATCCGGCAGTGGTCTTCATGGGAGACTCGTGCACTGAGTTCGGCCGCTATCCTGAAATCACTCTCACACGACTGTCTGAGGTGCGGCCGGACGTGGCGTCGGGGGTTTCGCTCGCTGTCGCGGGCTGGTCCTCAGAGCAGGGCTTGACCCAGCTACGACGAGACATCCTTCCCCTGCATCCCGCGATCATCACTCTTTACTTCGGGTGGAACGATCACTGGGTCGCCCTCGGCCCTCCCGATGCCGAGATCAGTCGCACGTCGTTCGCGCTCGACCTTTCGGCCCACTCCCGGCTCGTCCAACTGGGCTATAAGGCGTGGATGGTTTTCGCCAGGGCGTCTTCGGAGCGGCCGAACCGGGTCGAACTGCCGCGCTATCGGCGGAACATCGAGACCATGATCCAGACGGGTCGACGGGCGGGCGCCCGGATGGTGGTGATCACGGCGGCCTCGAACCACGCGGTCGGCCGGGAGCCCGAGTACCTGAAGCAACGACACCTGCGTCGCCTCAGCGACCTCGTTTCGCTGCATGAGGCGTATGTCGAAGCCACCCGCGCCGTCGCTCGGTCCGCGGGCGCCACCCTGTGTGACGCCGCTTCGGCGTTCCGCTCGCTGCCGCCCCCCGCCGAACAGTATTTTCGGAAGGACGGGATCCATCTGACCCTGGCCGGCGATCGGGCCCTCGCTTCCATGCTCGCCGCCTGCATCCTATCCACGCTGGGTCCGGACCGTTGACGCGGCCGTCGGGTTCCGCCGTTCTGACGGAGGCTCGCGATAGCCGGCACGGCGGCTTGCGACGCGGTATGTTCTTCGTGCTCGTGGCTCTGGGGCTCGGGCCAGTGTGGGGCTTCCCGTACTTTCCCACCCAGGACGGGCCGGCGCACGTGCTCAACGCGCGCGTTTTTAAGGTGTGCGTGGACCCTGCGGCCCCCGAATCGACGTTCTTTGAAAGGAGACTCTCGCCTATTCCCAACTGGGCGGCCGCGGCGCTGCTCGGGGCGCTGACCGAGGGTCTGCCGCCCCGCACCGCAGA
>JANPEZ010000028.1:0-1630 GCA_031423155.1 Actinomycetes bacterium | reverse complement strand
GCGGGCTGGACTGGCGCGGTCTGTGCGCTTCTTGCACAGGCCGTGACAGGCCGGACCGACAGCTTGACGCGGTTGTTAGGCGCCGGGGGGATGTCCGGCCTTCCGTTGAAAGTCGCCGACGGTTCCGACCCATTTTCTACGCGACCTCTTCCTTCGTGTCCAGCACGTTTTTCTTGACGAGGACTTCGAGTGCAGCGAGGAGTTGAGGCAATTCACGATGGCCCTTGATTCGCCGGAAGCGCTTCTCGGCTACAATGAGGGCCGTCACGCACCAACGCTTCGCCATCGAACCACCCGTCCAACGCTTCACGTTTCGCACGATCCTTTTGATCGTTCCCTGAAGGTTCTCGATCGGATTCGTCGAGCAAAGCGTTTTCAAGAGCCAGCCTCCCAAACCGAGCCGAATCACGGTGAGGGATTCCTCCAATCCCTCGCGGATCGACGCGGCCGCGTCGGGATGGTCGGTGTCGAGTTGAGCGGCGAGCTGTTCGAGCCGTTTGCGCGCCTTCGCTTCTGTTCCGAGCTTCCACGCCTGGCGCAGCGCGGACTTGATCCAGGCCTGCCGGTGCTTCGGCAGGTGCTCGGCGACGTTGCGCAGCTTGTGGATCTGGCACCGTTGAACGATGGCCCACTCTCCGAACGTTGTGCGGATTGCTTTTCGCAATCCCTTTGCTCCGTCGATTACGAACAGCCGGGCTCGCTCGACCACCAGACCTCGACCGATGAGGTTCCGGAACAGGGATCGACCGACCTGCTCGCTCTCCGTCGTGCCTACCTCGACGCCGAGAATGTGCTTATAGCCTTTGGAATCGATCCCCATCGCCACCAGCAGCATGTGGTCCCCGAGATGGGTCCCGTCCAGAAGAATCACAGGAAGGTCCAGACCCTCAAGGGGTCGAGACAGGAACGACGTCGTCTGTGCGGCGGTCCGGGCCATAAAGTGGCGACTCACGTTCGATCGGCGAGTCCCGCGAGTCGGGACCTCTTTAGGCAGGGGCTCCAGGCTTCCTTCGTAGCCTCGCGAACTGACGCCGAGGAGCACTTGCTCCACGACACGATCACGAAAGGGATCCTCGCAAGTCATCTGACCCCAGGTCGGCAGCTCGACTTCTTCGCCGGCGACGCTGCGGACTCTGGGCTTTTGAAGTCGGATCTTCCGGCCGCCGAACACGAGGCGACCCTCGTCGTGGCCGTGCCGATATGCGCTCCGATCAGGACTCGGTTGGTGCCGCGGTCCGCACAGCAGCGTCCGATCCTCTT
Organism: Actinomycetes bacterium; assembly: GCA_031423155.1. Lineage (GTDB taxonomy): Bacteria > Actinomycetota > UBA4738 > UBA4738 > HRBIN12 > JANPEZ01. The sequence goes on along the minus strand of JANPEZ010000028.1, from coordinate 370 downwards.
CGAGCATCTCGGCGAACACCTTCAACCCGTTGGCCAGAACGAGCTCTCGGAGAGCCGTGCGCCCGTCCTGGAGTACCTGCGGAAGCCTCGATCCGGTCGTGGACACCGACCTCCCCGAGGCAAAAACACCTTTCGACGGACGGGACTTCGTGCGATTCTTCTTCATGGCGGTGGTCTCCTTTTTTTGCGCAACCCGATGATGCCATCGGGCCGGAGGCCGCCGTCAACTTTCAACGCTCAGAGGGACATCCCCGCCGAACGCACTGCGTAACGCGCGGGGCGGACGGACCGTCGCGTTGACGCGGTTGTTGGACGGCGAGCCGGGGGGCTCAGAGGTCTTCTGGCCGGAGACTTGTGCGCTTCGCGATCC
>JANPEZ010000027.1:0-13730 GCA_031423155.1 Actinomycetes bacterium | reverse complement strand
GCAGTTCGCGAACTTCCTCGGAGTCACGCGATTCCGAGAACGTCGTGAAACCGACCAGGTCTGCGAACAGGACCGAGACGAGACGGCGTTCGGACGAGGGTGCTTCGCGCGCTACTGGCGTCGCGGCCGCCGCGGCCCCGTCCAGGGCTGATCCACAATCGCCGCAGAATCTCTTTCCGGGTTCGTTCGCGGCCCCGCACGAAGGGCAAGTCGCGGCCAACGTGGCGCCGCAGTCCCCGCAGAACCTCTTGCCGGGCTGGTTCTCCCCACCGCAGTTGGAGCAGAACACGGCGCGCCTACCCGGGCGGTCGCGATCGCGTCCAGACGCTCGAGCCAGGGAGTCGCACGGAGCCGCTCGAAGATCCCGCCGGCCTCTTCGATCAAGGCCGCGATAGGCTCGCCGCCGCGAAGCGTCTGCTGTTCCGCAGCTTCGGTTAACGATACCGCGAGCCAGAACGGAGCGCCGATCTCTCGGAAGAGCCTTATGGCGACTACGCGCTTCTCATCGGCGATCGCGGGATCGTCGGTCAACTTCGCCTCAAGGCGCGACAAGTGCCCGGTGAGAAACCGCATCCGCTCGCCGGGCAGCACCGCCCGCATCCGGTCGCAGATCCGGGCCGCGCTCACGGTGTCACCGGCGGCGAGGGCCGACTCGACAGCCTCGATGAAGGCCGTCTTCACCATGAGGTGGTTCATGCCGATGCGCTCCCCCGCCTCGAACCCGATCATGGCGGCGTCGAGCGCCTCCTCGTTGCGACCCTGCCCCCGGAGGACGACGGCTCGTCCGGCAGAGTACACCGCGCGTTCTTGGAGATCGGCGGAGCGCTCGTAGCGCTCGAACGGCGGCAGCACCTCCTGGGCGGCGTCCATATCGCCACGGTTGACATGGATCTCGGGGAGCCCGAGCAAGCGGCCCACGACGTCGGCCGTCGCAGCGGTCTCAGGATCATCCAAGCCGGGAGTCGAGTCGATGGCGTCGTCCCACATGCCGGACATCGTGAGGACGTACGGCAGATCGTTCATCAACGCGGTCTCCCAGAAGCGGTTGCCGACTCGCCGCGCGAGCGCGAGCGCCGCCTCGTACTCCACGAGTGCCTCGTCGTAACGGTCCCGCCTCACCAAGACCTCGGCGAGGTTGAAGTAGGCCCGCAACGCGGCCGCCGGGTGGTCGTGTTCCAGCGCGACGAACAGCGCGTGGCGATGCAGGGCGGTAGCCTCCTCCGGACGGCCGCGGAATATCGCCGCGAACCCCTTCGTGTTGATCGCCTCCGCGACCGTTTCCCAAAGCTCGAGCTTCTCCGAGATCTCCAGCGCGACCTCTAGGCGTTCGGCCGCAACGTCCATCTCACCGAGGAAGAAGTGCTGTCGTCCGAGCTCTGCGGCGAGTGTGGCGAGGTTCTCGTCCGGCCCCTCGTCCACGAGCGCAGAGAATGCCTCCTCCATCCGCGCAACAGCCTCCTCGAGGCGCCCCTCGACGCGGTCCGCCTCGGACAGCCGGGCCGTGACACGCGCGACGGCACGGGTATCTCCCTCGGCTATCAGCAGGTCGAGTGATTCCCCCAGGAGCTTGCGGGCCTCGACGTATCGCGTCGCGACGAGCGCCATGTGTCCTGCACGTTCGTAGAGGCCGGCCCGTGCACGTGGGTCGTCGGCGAGCCCGGAGGCCTGCTCGAAGTAACGCTGCGCCTCGGCCGGTGCTGCGAGAGAAGCGGCTCGTTCGCCTGCGACAACCAGATGTTCGCGGGCCTTGTCGCGGATCTCGCCCGCGTCCTTCGCCTCCGGCGCGGCTTCGTAGGCGCTGAGGTAATGCGCCGCAACCACTTCGACGATCTCGTCCTCTTCGCCGGTCCAGCCCTCTTCGATGAAGGCCGCGGCCGCGAGGTGCTTGGACTTGCGCTCCTTCTTCGACAGCGTGTCGTAGGCGACCTTTCGGACGAGGTCCTGCAGGAAGCCGTACTGGCCGCGCTCGGGGGAGCGCGGGTCGGCCTGAAGAGAGACGACCTCCTTGCGAACCAACGACGAGAGGATCTGTTCCGCCTCTTCTTCAGAGAGGCCGGCTACGCGAGCGATCCCTTGCTTGAAGAAAGTCTTGCCCAAGACCGCTCCGTCTTGGATAACTCGGCGCTCCTCGGGGGCGAGGCCGTCGAGGCGCGCAGCGATCAGACCGTGAAGCGTCTCGGGGACATCGAGCGACTCGATCGGACCGGTCGGCTGATAGACGTCGCCTTCGCGCACGAGCAACCCGCGGTCGAGAAGCATGCGAACGGTTTCGACCGCGTACAGCGGCACGCCCTGAGCCCGGTCGAGGATCTGCGAACGGATGTCGTCCGGCAGCCCGGGCACGAGACCCGACAGCAGCAGTTCCATGGCCTCGGCCGACAGCGGTTCCAGATATAGAGAGGAGAAGCTGCGCTTCCCTGCTCCCCAGGTCGGCCGCTTGTCGGCGAGCTCCGGCCGCGCGAGGCCGAGGATGAAGATCGGTAGGCTGCGCGACCACTCCAGCAGGTACTCGATGAAGTCGAGAAGACCGGCGTCGGCCCACTGCATGTCCTCGAAGACCATGACGACGGGGTAGCGCGCGGCCATGCGCTCGAAGAAGATCCTCCATGCGGAGAAGACGTTCTCCTGGTCGCCTGTGGCCCCCCCGTCCAGGGCGAGCAGGTGCCGGAGCCGGGGTTCGACCCAGTCGCGCTCCTTCGGGTCGGGGATGAACTCCTCGATGGTCGCGCGGAGCTTGCTGAGCGCCGAGGCCGAATCCTCTTCCTCGGCGATACGGCAGCGCATCTTCACCATGTCTACGAGGGCCCAGTACGCGACGCCCTCGCCGTAGGACAGGCAGCGGCCCCGGTGCCAAAGGCTCGTCTCGGCGAGTCCGTCGATGTACTTCTCGAACTCCCAGGACAGGCGCGACTTGCCGATGCCGCCGATACCGGTGATCGAGACGAGCGCCGCCTTGTTCTCTTCGGCCGAGGCGTGGAACAGCTCCTTGATCATCCGAAGCTCGCGGTCGCGTCCGACGAACGGGGCCTCAAGGCCGGACTGGCGGAGCGCTCCGAGCGAGCCGGCCACGACTCGGACCGCGCGCCAAAGGTGCATCGGCTCGGCCTTGCCCTTCATCTCGTGATCGCCGGCGTCTTCGTAGACGATCGAGGCCTCCGAAGAGCGCATCGTGGCCTCGCCGACGAAGACTCGCCCGGGCTCGGCGGCGGACTGTATGCGCGATGCCGTGTTGACCAGGTCGCCGGCGACCATGCCCTGGCCCTCCGCGCCGATCGTGACCGCGGCCTCGCCGGTCAGGACACCTGCACGCGCGCGAAGTTCTGGCGCGCCGGCTTCGACGCCCATCTCGGCAACCGCCCTGGTCAGGTCAAGCGCGGCGCGCACCGCGCGTTCGGCGTCGTCCTCGGTCGCGGTCGGGGTTCCCCAGACGGCCATGACCGCGTCGCCGATGAACTTCTCGACTACGCCGCCGTAGCGCCCGATCAGAGTGCGGCACGTCTCGAAGTACTTGGAGAGGAGTTCGCGGACCTCCTCGGCGTCGCGCGATTCGGACAGTGTCGTGAAGCCCACCAGGTCGGCGAAGAGGACCGAGACGAGCCGCCGCTCGGCGATCGGCGCCGCGTGGGCGGGGGCGGGGGCGGCCGCGGCCGCTACAGCGCCTTGCGCGATCGGCGTCCCGCATTCGCCGCAGAACTTCTGGCCCGCCGGGTTGATCAGGCCGCACGACGGACATGAGTTGGAAAGCGTGCCGCCGCACTCTCCGCAGAACTTCTGACTGGCGGGGTTCTCGTGACCGCAGGAGCCGCAGATCACGACCTGGCCTCCGCCACGATCTCGGGGGATACGCGGTCGAGCCGCTCCAGCCAGGGCGCGGCCTTGAGCTGAGCGAACGTCTCACGAGCTTGCCGGAACATCGGCTCGGCTTCGGTCGACCGGCCTTGCGACACCAACCACTCGCCGTGCTCGAGCAGGGTCACCGCGCGCAGGAATGGCATGGAAAGTTCCTCGAACTGACGGGTGGCGGCGTCGAAGCCGGCCTCGACTCGGTCGGCTTCCTTCCGGGCCGCCGCGAGCCTCGCGCCGAAGCGCGCACCTTGCGCCTGAACGTAAGGCGTGAGCTCGCCGGGGCGAAGGCTCTCGATGACCCCGAGCAGCTCCTCGACCTTTCCGAGATCCTCGAGCGCGAAAGCCGCCTCGAGTGCTTCCGCCAGCGCCTCGCGGACGTGGCCCGTTCGGATCCCGAACTCGGTTCGGGTGGCGAAGGCCTCCTCTGCTCCGGCCAGGGCTTCGGCGCTCCGGCCTTCGGCTCGGAGGAGAGAGGCCTGGCTGATCCGGTAGACCGCCCGGATCTGCACGTCCTGCGACGCCTCCATGTCCTTCATCAACCCGAGCATCTCGCGGGCGCGATCGAGCTCACCCCGCTGCACGAACAGCGGCACGAGCGAGCTGATACCCGGCCCCACGATGTCGAGGACGAACCCGTCCCGCAGGTCGACGTCATCGAAACGCTCAACCGCCTCGTCCCAGCGTCCGAGGTACATGAGCTCGGCGGTGTCGCCGGTCAGGAACCGGATCTCCCATAGACGGTCCCCGGTCCGGCGGCTAAGTTCCAGTCCCTGGCGGCTGAGCTGGAGCACCTCCTCGAGTCGATCGATCTGACTGGCAGAGGCACCCAGGTTGTTATACGCACGGATCGCCGCGGCCGCGAGGTCGTGCTCGAGGGCGATCTCTAGCGCGCGTCGGGTGAGGACGATGCCCTCCTCGTACCGCCCGTGCGCCGCGAGGATCATGCCCTTGGTATTCATCGCCTGCGACATGACCTCCGGCAGGCGCAACATCTCGGCGATGTCGAGGGCGAACTCCACCCGTTCGAGTGCGTCGTCGGTCCTTCCCATGAAGTAGAGCAGTCGCCCGAGCTGGGCCGCGAGCCAGGCGACGTCCGCGTCTTGTTCCTCCTTCAACAGGACGCCGTAGGCGGCCTCCATGCGCTCGACGGCCTCCTCGATGTGGCCCGACTGCCACACGATCTCCCCGAGGGCCGCCGAGACCCGAGCCGCTGGGTGCGTGAGGCCGATCGACTCGAATGCAGCGATCGCCTCCTCGTCGTGAGTGGTCGCGGCGGCGACGTGACCGGCGTTCCACGCCATCTTTCCGGCCCGCTCGTGAAGCTCTGCGCGGCGCAGGGGATCGTCGCTGAGTTCGATCGCCTTTTCGAAGTAGTGGAGGGCCTCCTCGGCGGCGGCGAGGGAAGCGGCGCGCTCCCCGGCGCGCGCGAGAAGATCGCACGCCTTCGACTTGATCTCCTCGGCGTCCTCCGAATCGGGGGCGGCATCGAACGCGGAAAGGTAGTGCGCAGCCAGGACCTCGACGATCTCGTCCTCGTCAGCCGCGAAGGCTCGCTCGATGAAAGCGGCGGCACCCAGGTGCTTGGCCTTGCGCTCCTTCTTGGACAGCGTGTCGTAAGCGATCTTCTTCACGAGATCCTGCAGGAACCCGTACTGGCCTCGTTCGGGCGATCGAGGATCTGCCTGGACGGTAAGGATCTCCTTGCGGACGAGTCCGGCCAAGATCGGTTCGATCTCCTCCTGAGTCACTCCGCCGAGTTCGGCGACCGCTTGCTTGAAGAAGGTCTTTCCGAGCACCGAGCCGTCCTGAGCTACACGTCGCTCGTCGGGAGTGAGCCCGTCCAGGCGCGCGGCGATGAGCGCATGCAGCGTCTCGGGAACTTCCAGCGACTCGATCGGACCGGTGGGGCGGTAGACGTTCCCCTCCTGCGCGAGCAGCCCGCGATCGAGAAGCATCCTGACGGTTTCCACCGCATACAGCGGAACCCCTTCGGCACGCGAGAGGATCTGTTCCTCTATCTCAGAGGGCAGCCCCGGGACCAGCCCGGACATCAGCTCGTGCATCGCCTCGGGCTTCAGCGGTTCCAGGTAGAGGGACGTGAAGTTGCGCTTGCCCGTGCCCCAGTTGGGTCGCCGGTCCGTGAACTCCGGGCGCGCCATCGTGACGATGTACAGGGGGAAGTTGCGCGACCACTCCAATAGGTACTCGATGAAATCCATGAGTGAGGGGTCGGCCCACTGCATGTCCTCGAAGACCAGGATCGTCGGGAGCTGGTCGGCCAGGCGCTCGAAGAAGAGGCGCCAGGCCGCGAAGAGGTCTTCGCGGTCCGCGGCGGTCCGATCTTCAAGACCTAATAGGTGTGCCAGTCGCGGCTCGATCCAGCGTTGCTCGTCGGGATCGGGCACGTTCTCGCGGATCGTGGCGCGGAGCTTCTCGAGAGCAGAGGCGGGATCTTCCTCTTCGGCGATGCGGGCGCGCATGCGCACCATCTCGGCCAGGGCCCAGTAGGTGACTCCCTCGCCGTAGGACAGGCACCGGCCGCGATGCCAGAACGCGTCGTCGACCAGACCGTCGAAGTACTTGTAGAACTCCCAAACCAGACGCGACTTGCCGATACCGGCTATGCCGATCACGGACAGAAGGTGTGCCTTCCGCTCTTCGGTGGATGCGTGGTAGAGGTCCTTAGCCATCCGCAGTTCGCGGTCGCGCCCCACGAACGGCGCCTCCATCCCCTGAGCCTTGAGCGTTCCACGAGAACCGGCGATCAACCGAAGCGCTCGCCACAGCGGAACCAGCCCGGCCTTGCCCTTCAACTCGAAGTTGCCGGCGTCTTCGTAGCCGATGGTTGCCTCGGTCGCACGCCGCGTCGTCTCCCCGACGAAGACGGCGCCCGGGGGAGCGGCCGACTGGATGCGCGAGGCCGTGTTGACCATGTCTCCGGCGACCATGCCCTGGCCCTCGGCCCCGATGTTCACCGCGGCCTCACCCGTCAAGACGCCTGCCCGCGCGCGCAGCTCGGGTGCTCCGACTTCCTCCCCGAGCGCCGTCACGGCGGCCGTCAGGTCCAGCGCGGCACGAACCGCTCGTTCGGCGTCGTCTTCCGTCGCGACCGGCGCTCCCCACACGGCCATGACGGCGTCGCCTATGAACTTCTCGACCACTCCGCCGTAGCGCGATATCACCGTCCGACACATCTCGAAGTAGGAGGAGAGGAGCTCTCGCACTTCCTCGGCATCCCTGGTCTCAGAGAGCGTGGTGAACCCGACGAGGTCGGCGAAGAGGACGGAGACCAGCCGGCGCTCGGAGGTCGGAGCGGCCGCCGGCGTGGCCACTGGTCCGGGTTGGGCGGCGGGCTCAGCCGCTGCCAGCGTCGTCCCGCACTCCCCGCAGAACTTGTGCCCCGGGACTATCATCGCGCCGCAAGATGGGCAGGCGCTGGCCAGCCGTGTTCCGCACTCGTGGCAGAACTTGCGGTCGGCTTCGTTGAGGGTGCCGCAGGCGGAGCAGTTCACGCGGGGCACGTTACCTCGGAGGCCCCGATGCTGCCCAGACCGTGCGCGGCAAGCCCTCTGGCGCATCGGCCGACGGTTAACCGGCGCGACGCCTGAGTCGAACCAACCTCGCCACCGATGCGATCGCCCGGGCACGGCGTCGTGCCGCGACAGCAGCTCGGTTCACGCACAGGCCCTATCCGGGGCCGCTCCGCTACATCCTTCGGCGGATTGCGCCTGAGGGCGGCCACAGGGGAGGATGCGCAGATGCCCCTTGGGAAACGATCGGCGCTGGCGCTCGCCCTGATCCTCGCAGCGCAGGCTGGGTTCGCTGCGATATCAGCTGGACCAGCTGTGGCCTCCAGCGATGTCGGGTTCGGAAAGAGCCTGCTTACGGGGGAGGGCTCGGACTTTCCGACCACGCTGCAGTTCGGCCCCGACGGTCGGCTATACGTCGGTCAGTTCGACGGAACCATCAACGCTTACACGATCTCCCGCGACGGGCGCAACGACTACACCGTGACGGCCACCGAGACCATCGACCGGGTCGCCAGGATCCTCAACCACGACGACGACGGCACGCCGCGGCCCGACGTGGAGGGCCGGCTCGTGACTGGGTTGCTCGTCGTCGGAACCGCGGCGAACCCGACCTTGTACGTGAGTTCCAGTGATCCCCGTCTCGGGGGGATCGAGCTCGGCGACGTCGGTCTGGACACCAATTCGGGAGTTGTAAGTCGACTCCGATGGACCGGCACCAAGTGGGTGCGCCGCGACCTCGTGCGAGGTCTGCCCAGATCGGAAGAGGTTCATCTGCCCAACGGCCTCGCGTTGGATCCGGCCACCAAAACGCTCTACTTGGCCGTGGGAGGGAACACCAACATGGGAGCCGCCTCGGCCGCGTTCGCAGAACTGCCCGAGTATGCCCTGTCCGCGGCGATCCTCTCGATCGATCTGGAGAACCTGGGTAGCACGCCATACGACATCCCGACCTTGGACGATCTCACTCGCTCCGGAAACCCCGATCCGAACGATCCGTTCGGCGGCAACGACGGACTTAACCAAGCGAAGATCGTTCCCGGCGGACCGGTTCAGGTCTTCTCACCGGGTTATCGGAACCCCTACGACTTGATGATCGCCGACAACGGGAACCTCTATGGAACCGACAACGGCTCGAATGCCGGAGCCGGGGGTCTGCCGGTGGGGGAGGGAACTTCCGCGTGCACCAACGAAGCCCAGGAAGGCGGCAGCACCAACGCAGATAGCCTTCATCTGATCTTCGAAGGACACTACGGCGGGCACCCGAACCCGACACGCGCCAGCACCGCGAACACCTTCGGGGGCCAGTCGCCGGTGCCCGCCGGCGACCCCGCGCAGTGCGCCTGGCTCACTCCGGGCCCCGCGCGCGGATCGATCGCGACTTTCCCGGAATCGACGAACGGCATCGCGCAGTACCGCGCCACCAACTTCTCCGGTGCGATGACGGGGGACCTGCTGTTGGCCTCGCTTAGGGACGAACTCATCGTCAGGGTCGAGCTGAACGGAACCGGCGACGCTGTGGTTTCAACGACGACCCTGTTCTCCAGCGTCGGAAGGAGGCCTCTCGATCTAACGACCCAGGGGGACGACGACGCCTTCCCGGGGACGATCTGGGTCGTCAATCATGCCGCCAGCACCATCGTCGTCTTCGAACCCAACGACTACGACGGGACGCCCGGGCCCTGCACGGATATCTACGACATACTCCTGGACGACGACGCCGACGGATTCAGCAACGCCGATGAAGTCGACAACGGCACCGACCCTTGTTCGGCCGGCGATATCCCCGCCGATGCCGACGGAGATCGGATCTCCGATCTCAATGACCCCGACGACGACAACGATTCTTTGGCCGATACCTCGGACCGCTTCGCACTGGATCCGACGAACGGCGCCGCGGAGTCCCTGCCGGTTCGGCTCACATGGGATCCGGGCAGCGGCCAGCAGGGCGGAGTCGCCGATACCGGATTCACGGGCCTGATGACGAACGGGGTCTCGGATTACTCGACCCTGTTCGATCCGTCCAAGATGACGGTTGGCAGTGCGACGGGCACACTCACCATCGACGAGGTCTCCGACGGCACCGCGCACGGGGCGGTGAACACTCAGCGGTTCGGCTTCCAGCTGGGGATGGACGCCGATCCCGCCACGACCGGATCGTTCCTCCTCCGCACGAGGATACTTGCGCCGTTCGCGGGGATGGTTCCCCAGGCCGGGCAGTCGATGGGAGTGATGCTCGGCACCGGCGAACAGGATCACTACGTTGAGTTGTCCACCAGTGGGTCGGGAGAGGTGAGCTTCCGCCTGGAGAACGGAGGAGTCACGTCGGTCGTGTCGGTTCCCCTTGCCTTGCCGGGACCGGACTCGGTCGAGTTGACCCTCAAGGTGGATCCCTCGGCGGGGTCGATAGTCGCTCGCTACGCCGCTGAATCGGGGGGAGTGGTCGGACCGACCATCAGGGTCGCAGGTCCTGTGTCGGTACCCAAGAGATGGTTCTCATCCAAGCCCATCGCGATGGGACTCATATCGACGTCCGACGGTACCGGGACTCCCTTCCCGGCGACGTGGGATTACCTGCGTGCGACGCCGCTGGGGCTGCAGCCTGTCGCTGCCCCTGCGGTTCAAGGGCCGGCGGCGGCGCTGGGTACCTGGGTCTCCGGGGCGCCGACTGGGCTGGTTCGACAAGAGGCTTCATTCACGCGTATCGGTAACCGGTTCTTCCTTGCGTGGGGAGGGACCGCGCACCAGGTGTACAACCCGCGGCGCGACCGGTGGCGTTCGGTCGCCGATACGCCCGAGGCCCTCAACCACATCCAGACCGTTGCGTTGAACGGGCTGATCTACTCGATCGGCGGTTCGAAGATGGTGCCGGGTCAGCCGAAGCCGTCCGCCGGCACCGTGTGGATCTACGATCCTTCGACCGACACCTTCTCGAGCGGAACGCCCATGCCTGTCGGGCGCGAGCGGGGAGCTGGAGCCGTCGCGGTCTGGCACGGCGACATCTATTACTTCGGCGGCCTGCACGACGGGGTCTCGGAACCATGGGTGGACGTTTACGATCCCGCGGCCGATTCGTGGAGCAGCCTTCCTGATATGCCCAGGGCCAGGGACCACTTCCAGTCGGCCGTCGTCGGGGACACCATGTACGCCATCGGCGGAAGGCAGGGCGATCCGCTGACGCCCTTCGGGTTCAACGACGCGTTCGACTTCGCTACCGGAACCTGGACCACCGGACTCGCCGAACTTCCGACGCCGCGTGGTGGTTACGCGGCCGCGGTCGTGCAGGGGCAAGTGCTCGTGATCGGGGGCGAGGCGGGAGGCCAGGCCCTCGCCGACGTAGAGGCCTACGATCCGCTGTCCGATACCTGGACGACGCTGGCGGATATGCCGACCGGGCGCAAAGGGATCCAGGCGGTCGTGTGGCACGGCCGGATATTCGTGGCAACCGGAGGTGCCGGGGGCGCGCCGACCGACGTCAACGAGATCTTCACTCCGCCCGATCTCTGAGAGTTCCTATCCGCACGCCGAGTCGCTTGACGCCAGCGCGATTGGATGAGTAATCTAACCAAATAATGTCACCTCGTACATACGACATGTCCAAGCGGCGTCAGGCGAGCGGAGAGACGCGCCGGCGGATCCTCGACGCAACACTCGGACTCCACACAGAGAAGGGCGTCCTCGGAACGAGCTGGAAGGACATCGCCGAGCGCGCCGACGTCGCGGTCGCAACCGTCTACAACCACTTCCCCTCTCTGGAGGAGCTCGTACCGGCCTGCGGCGACCTGCTCATGGAGCGACTCCAACCGCCCGCTCCGAAGGACGCGGCCGCGGTAGTCGGCGACGCTCGAACGACCCGCGACCGCCTGGAGCGCGTCGCCCGTGAGTTGTTCGCCTTCTACGACCGAGGCGGCGCCCACCTCGAGGCGTTTCCGGGCGAACGCCAACTGCCTGCGATCCAAGAGTGGGAGGCCTACCAGCGGGCCACGGTCGAGTCCTTCGTTCGCGCGGCCCTCCAAGGGCGCGGGATCAGGGCTCGCCAGGTGCGCTTGATCTGTGCCCTGTTCGATATCGGCACTTTCAGGTCGCTCAGAGACCGAGGGGCCGGCCTCGACGAGGCCATCAGGACCATGACAGACGCGGCCGCGTGTGTGCTCGAACGGCGGTCGCCGGAGACAAGGAGGAAGCGATGACCAACCTGCAGCAAGGAACGGCAGCACTGGGCTTCGGCTTGGGCAGCGAGGGCGGAGAGAGGCTCTCCTGGATGGGAGAGCCGACGCTTTTGAAGATCACCGGTGAGCAGAGCGGCGGCCTCTACGCGATGGCCGAGATCGTCTCGACGCCCGAAGGGTTCGTCCCCCTGCACGTGCATCGTCGCGAGGACGAGGCGTTCTACGTACTCGACGGAGAGGTGACGTTCACGATCGGCGACCAGGTCGTCGAAGCCGGCCCGGGCTCGTTCGCGTTCGGCCCTCGGGATGTCCCCCATCGCTATACCGTGCTGACGCCCACCGCCCGGATGCTCATGCTCTTCTCCCCGGCCGGCTTCGAAGGTTTCATACGAGAAACGAGCGATCCCGCCGATACGAGGACTCCCGACGAGATGGACTTCGACAAGATAATGGAAGCCGCCGCCAGGTACGGCGCGGAGATGCTCGACTGACCGGGGGAGTTGATCGCCGATCGGTGAGAGGCTACCCCCGTGCCGCACGCGACTAACGCTCTCGATGGGACCCGGGTGTACTTCGAAGACGATGGCGGCGAAGGAGTCCCGGTGGGCATCCTCGGAGGATTCCTTGATCCCATAGAGCTGGTTCGCCGATCGCCGATCGCGAGCGCGTTGCAGCAGCTCGCGGGGGAGTTCCGGCTCGTCTTCATCGATCACCGTGGTCATGGGCAGAGCGGTAAGCCCCGCGAGGAGAAGGCGTACGCGATGCGCCTGCGGGTCACGGATGTGGTTGCGGTACTCGATGAGCTCGGCATCGAGCGGGCGCACTTCATCGGTCTGTCGTGGGGAGGGCGGCTTGCCTTCGGTATCGGCGAACACGTGTCCGAACGCGTGCTGTCGCTCGTTGTCGTAGGTCAGCAGCCGTACGCGATGGGCCCTGACGGTCCGCTGGTTCGCGCCGTGGGGGACGCGCTGGAGGCCTCGCGGGAGCAGGGGATAGAGGCGCTCGTTCAGGCCTTCGAGGCCGTCGTCGGCCGCTACTCCGATCCCGTTCGCGCCGCGTATCTCGCGTGCGATGCCGCTGCCATGCGGGCGGCGTTCGGCGCCGCGATGAGCGAAGGGGCTGTCAGTGGGAGGCTGAGCGAGTGGCGTGTTCCGTGCCTGATCTGCGTTGCGGCCGACGATGTGGACTTCTTCGAGCAGGCGAAGCGCGCTGCCGGTGAGATCCCGGGGGCGGCGTTCATCTCGATCGACGGAACCGATCACCTGGGGATGGACACTGCATCCATCGATCCCGCCTGGGCCGCGATCCTGCGGACGCTGCGCGGATCGAGCTGAGGGCCTCCGGTGCGAGCTACTGGGATCTTTGTGAGCAGGACGGCGCAGGCTCAGTCGACATGAACGGATCGCACTATCTGCAGGAGCTCGGCCAGGTCGGAAGCTGATGTCTCTGGGAAGAAAGAGGCATCGACAACCAATCGGACACCATCGACTTCGAGGATCCACAGCCGGTCGTGCTGGCCGGGCCCCTGGTGGTGGCGACCGCCTCCCGGCGGGTCTCGCTGCGGCCAGCTGACGAAATAGCTAGTCCCCCTTTCCTGCGAGCATCCTGACAAGTCGAGGTCGGGCGGGACCGTTAGCTCCATCTCGATCGTCGGTCGCCCGTTCAGCTCGCCGGGGATCGGGGTCGTCGCGTAGCGGCCACGTTGGTCCTTGAGCGCGGCGGCGAGATCTTCCGCAGAGGGTCCGAGCCGGTCGAGGTAGCCGCGGTCCCATTCGCACGGATCCGCGAAGATGTCGTCCACGATCCAGAATCCGACCGCCGTCCCGGCCGGAGGATCTGCCCCGCCATCGGTCGGAACGACAAAGAACGGTCCGGCCTCCCATCCGGCCGGCACCTCGAGCGTGATCCGAAGGACATCGAGATCGAGCGCATACCTGCCGGCATCCAAGACAGCGCCGTCCATGAGTTGGCGGATCTCGGCTGTCGTCGATGGGGTCGGCGCGGACTCGCTACCGCTGGTGCACGCCGAAGCGACCAGCGCGAAAGCCAGGATGCCAGCCGGCACCCAAGTCCAGCGGGTACTCGTGAGGCGTCCAGTCGCCCTCATGTCTTGCTCCCCTCGCACGGTTGTCGTCTAGCGATCTGGTCTCAGGCTGCAGTCCTCATGAGGCAGCGGGATCGCGATCCT
>JANPEZ010000026.1:0-2977 GCA_031423155.1 Actinomycetes bacterium | reverse complement strand
GATGACTGATCGTTGGTTCTTACCTTGCTGCAGGGGCCGTCGGTGATCCCGGAGACCTGCCAGTGAACCTCGTAGGGTCCAGAGGGGACGGAGCCGACCCTAGCATGGCTGTAGGAACTGTCGGAGGTTGGACAAACGGCTTGGGCATCCGCTAGGGCGACCAGCTGGAGGGCGAGCAAGGACGCGAGTAGAAGGAATCCCAACATGGTGCGATCGCCTAGCGCCCGTTTCATGCCGCGACAATAGCCCCCCCCCGTCTCGTCAAGGCAACCAGCGAGGGGCTTGGCGAAAGGACCGCCATTTACGTGTTCCTTGCGATGCTCCCCCGCTCTCTGGAGGGACCCGCGGCGTATGGCTCGACGGCCTATCCTCAGGCGTGATCGTCGAGCCGCGCACTTCGCCGCACCTGATCCCCGGGAGAGTAGGACGGGTCCCGGCGTGGATCGTGCTGCACACCACGGTGGGCTCGTTCGACTCCGCCGCCTACTGGTTCGCTGATCCGAGTAGCGGAGTCAGCGCGCACTACCTGGTTGGTCTCGATGGCCGCGTCGCTTCCTTCGTGAAGGAGGCGGACGGGGCGCGACACGCGGGCCGCGTGGTCGATGCGACTTCAGCCGTGGCCCTACGGGCCGAGGCTGCGGGCGAGAGCCCCAACCTCACCAGCATCGGGATCGAGATCGTCGACGACGGCGATCCGGGAGAGGTCGAACGCACAGACGTGCAGTACGCCACGGCGGCTCGGCTCGTAGCTAAGGCATCCGAGCGGTGGAACATCCCGGTGGATGCGACCCACGTGGTCGGTCATCACGAGATAGCGGCGGATACCGAGTGCCCCGGGAACCTCAACGTCGAACGCGTCCGCCGGGAGGCACGTGCTTGGCTGGCGGGCGGACCCGCAGACCGGCCGATGATCGTCGGCTTGCTCCCCGTTCGGAACGGTGAGGCGCTCCTTCCGGCCTGGCTCGACTCCGCGGCCGAATGGTGCGACGCGGTCGTTGCGCTGGACGACGGTTCGACCGACGGGACGCGCGCTCTTGTGGAGTCTGCCCCGATCGTGCGGAAGGTCTTGAGGAACCGCAAGCGCAGGTCGGCCGCAGGCTGGCACGACGGCCGCAACCGCCAGCGGCTGCTCGACGCCGCGGCCGGGCTGGCTCCGGATTGGATCGTCCAGGTCGACGCCGACGAACGCATCGAACCGGGCGATGCCGCCGCGCTGCGCGGGTTCCTCGCGACCGACGCACTGCCGGGCCTGGCCTACGGACTGCTTCACCGTCGCGGGTGGGGTGACCAGATCGATCCGACCGCCAGTTGGGTCTACCGCGTCTTCTCGTGGGAGCCCGAGCAGCAGCTTCCCGACGAACCGTTGCACTTCCACCCGGTGCCGGTAACCACCCCACGCCAAGCATGGGTCCGCACGACGATCGGTCTGCAACATATCGGCGCCGCCGACGAACAGATGTTGCGGGCCCGCGCAAGCAAGTACCGCGAGGCGGATCCGAAGGGCCGGTATCCGGTCTCCTTCGGCGGCCTCGACGCGCCGCCCCGATCGCTCGCACCTAAGACCGACCGCCCCGAGGATCTGCCGGTCCTGCTCTCACCCTCCGGACTCGAGGAACTCGCGGACGCCGCCGGCGGCGATCCCTCCACGCGCCCGCTGCTCGTCGTGTTGCTGCCCGTCCGCAACGGCGAGCAGGACCTCCCAGGCTGGCTGGAGAGCGTTCGAGGGTTCGCGGACGCGGTCATCGCCCTTGATGACGGCTCGACCGATGCGACTTCGTCACTGCTCGGGGCCGATGACCTCGTTCGCAAGATCCTGACCCATCCTTCACGACCGACGGCGGCCGGTTGGGACGACGCACGCAACCGTCAGGAGCTCCTCGATGCAGCTATCGAGCTGGCGCCACGCTGGGTGCTCTTCCTCGACACCGACGAGCGCCTCGATCCGCTCGATGCGGCGGCGCTGCGCGATCACCTCGGGTCTGACGAAGCCGACCGCGGGGCCGCTTACGGGTTCAGGGTGCACCGGATGATCGGCGAGGACGAGTTCGACCGCGCCGAACTCTGGGTCTTCCGCGCGTTCGCTTGGCGCCCGGGGCTGCTTCTGCCGGAGAAGCGGCTGCACCTCGTGCCTGTACCCGTGACCATCCCGGCCGGCCGGTGGCGCGAAACGACCGTGCGGATCCGCCACCTTGCGAGCCTTACCGAGGAACGCCGGCAGTCGCGATCGGAGAAGTATCGCGAAGCGGATCCGGAGAACGAGTTCCAGGACGACTACGAGGACCTGACGGCGCCACCGGGACTCGCGCGCAGGTGGGTCCCGCGTCCCGCCGGCCTGCCCGTCCTCGAGACCGAGCCCAGCCCCGATGAGACTGACGACTTCGATCTGGATGCGCCGGTGCTATCCGCGATCGTGATCGCGCGCGATGACGCGGAGCGCATCGAACGCGTCGTTCGGTCGGTGATCTCGCAGGAGACGCCCGAGCCCTTCGAGACCATCGTCGTGGTGAGCGGAAGCCCGGAGACGGCCGATGTGGTCCGCCGGACCTTCCCCGACGTCACTCTGGTGGAACTGCCCGACCCGGTCTTCCCCGGAGCCGCTCGCAACGCCGGGCTCGCGATCGCCCGCGGCGACTTCGTCTCGTTCCCCGGTTCGCACATCGAGCTGCCTCAGGGGAGCCTTGCAGCCAGGATGCGCGCCCATGAACGCGGCTACCCGATGGTCACCGGCTCGACGCTCAACGCGACGCGAACGCCGGCCGGATGGGCTGCCTACTTCCTCGATCACTCGAGCGCTCTGCCGGCTCGACCCTCGACCCAGCTCGAGGGGCCGCCGGTGCACTGCTCCTACGAGCGCGAGATATTGCTGAAGGTCGGAGGCTTCCCCGAGGATCTGCGCGCGGGCGAGGACACGGTCATCAATCACGCACTCGCGGGCCTGGGCTATCAGGCGTTCCGCGCGGCGGACGTGATCATCGTG
>JANPEZ010000025.1:0-6496 GCA_031423155.1 Actinomycetes bacterium | reverse complement strand
AAGCCCGACTCAATCGACAAGAAGACTGAAATCCGCGATGCCAAGGAGTGACGGGCAGCGTTGTTCATTGCCTCGCGTGCCACTTGATACGCCAGTAGCTGCATTGCATGCGTACCCTGCACGTCAACAAGTTGAAGTTCAATGGGCGGTGATCCGGTCGATTCCAGCTGCCGTGCCACCAGCTTTAGTGTTCCGCTGAGGCCCCCGGGGCCGAGCGACGAGTGGCGCAGATTCCGAACAACACCCCTTATCGCATCCTGAGCGGCCTCTGTCGCAGAAAGAAGCTCAGGCAAGTCGTCATCAAGATCTAGGAGCCGTCCTGAAGTGAGGTCCTGGCGGAGCACCTGACCCATTAGGTGGACTTTGAACAGGGGCGGGAGGTCTTCATCGTGGAGTTCGCCCGCCACTGTCAGCCGCTCGTCGCGTCGTTCATCGGCAACGCTCGCGGACGCCGCTACAAGCGCCCTATCCTTGCTTTCTAGCGCTGAACCGGACTCCTCTGCACGCCGAGCCTGAATGAACATCTGCCGGACTGCAGCGATCGGAATCAGGACCACAGCCAGCCCCCACGACCCAACCGCAGCAACAACGGTCGCCAGGGATAGGCCGAGAAATCCCAGCGCCACATACCCACCCAGGTGATACGGCCAGGTGGACCCGTACACCCGCCGCGCCGCCTGCAGCGGGCTTACTCCTTGCATCAGGCCGACCGGAACCATTACTAGGCTCGTGTTAGCCAGTGCATCGAGGATGAGGGCGAGGACAGCAACAACCAACACATCGGGATAGGCGAGGGGGTCACCGCCCAATTCGTGAAAGAGAATCGAACAGAGCATCACGCTGACAGCGACCTGACAGCGGTTGTAGATAGCATGATTGAATCCGATGTCACGGTTGAACTCACGAGGATCAAAGGCACCCGTGAACGCAACAAGTCCCGCAATCGGCGGGTCCAGCAGCATCGCCGCGGCGACAGTAACGGGCAGCGACATGGTCAGAAACACGTTCGACCAGAACGGCACAAACAGAGAGTCCGCCACCGCGGCCGTTACCATCCAGAGCGCAAGTGTCCCGAAATGCGAGCGCACGTACGACCAGTGCTGAGCTACGCCAATCGCTAGGATGACTGGGACACATACGTCGGTAACGACAAAGAGGGCACGAACGCCGCTCGGTAGATTACGTCCCTGTCCGGTGGTCTCTGTCGTCACTGCTGCTGACACGGTTCGCTCCTCCCTGGATCTCGCTTGGGCGGGCGCCTCGCGTCTGGTCTACGTATTGGGCGCTAGTTCTACCGGAAAGCAGCCGCCCGGCGCAAGACGGCCGAAAGGCACGTAGCCGATACCATCGGAGGCATGAAGCTGCGGGTTCTGCTGGTGGAAGACGAAGAAGCCATCTCCGAGCCTCTCGCAGAGCACCTGGCCAGGGAAGGTTTCGAGGCCGAGGTCGCGGGCAGCCTCCAACTGGCTCGCGAAGCACTCAAGACCCGAGACCCGGACCTGATCCTGCTGGACGTGATGCTGCCGGACGGGGACGGGCGTGAGTTCTGCAGGGACATCCGCAAGACCTCGGACGTGCCGATCGTCATGCTCACCGCCCGGGGGGAGGAGATCGACAAGATCGTCGGCCTCGAACTGGGCGCCGATGACTACGTGGTCAAGCCCTTCTCGGCGGGAGAGCTCGTCGCGCGGATGCACGCCATCCTCAGACGAGGCCGCCCGACCGCCCGCAAGGGCACCGTCCAGATCGGCGACATCACGCTCGACCCGGCCGCGCGCACGGTCACCCGCGACGGCAAGCAGATCGATCTAGCGGCCAAGGAGTTCGACCTGCTTCACATGCTTATGGTCAACGCCGGTCAGGTCTGCAAGCGCGAGGACATCATGGACGAGGTCTGGGATCCGCACTGGTTCGGCCCCACTAAGACCCTCGACGTTCACATCTCCTGGCTCCGCAAGAAGCTCGAGGACGACGCGGCCGATCCTCGTTACATCACAACGGTGAGGGGCGTCGGCTTCAGGTTCGCCGCCCGCGAAGACGTCACCACTTAGCCCCGGGAGGACAAGGCGTGAAGGTTCGGAGTCGGCTCGTCCTCGCCTTCGCGTACGTACTGACGGCTGTGATCGTGGCGCTCACGATCCCGCTGGCGATCAACCTGCGGGGGCGTGCCAAGGCCGAACTGGAAACGCAGGCACTCGTCAACGTCCAGACGATCGCGGCGGGCATCGGCCGCGAGGGCATCGCGGATCCGACACTGCTCCAACGGCTGGTCGTCCGATACTCGAATCAACTCGGCCCGGATGTCCGAGTGCTGGTCACCGACGCGGAGGGAATCGTTCTGGCCGATTCGGAGACGCCGCCGCAGATCGGCGAGAACTACGCGACGGCCGACCGTGGAGAGATGCTCGTCGCGCTCGACCCCGCGAACCCGCAGCCGACCTCGATCATCCGTCACAGCGACACGCTCGAAGCCGACATCATGGCTGCCGCCGCGCCGATCATCGACGACGGCCTGCAGGGGGCGGTGCGTGTGACGCAGAGTGTCCAGCAGGTAACCGACAGCGTCCGGCGCGTGACGGTGGGACTCGTAGTCGTCGGGTTCAGTGGATTGCTGGCGGGGCTGATGATCGCGTATGCGTTGGCGGGTTCCCTGGCCCGTCCGCTCTCGCGGTTGGCCGACGCCGCGGCCCGCCTCGGCAAGGGAGAGCTCTCCACGCGCGCCGGCGACATCGGAGGCGCCTCGGAGATCTCCGACCTCGCGCATTCCTTCGACGAGATGGCCGACCGCCTCGAACACACCGTTCAGGCCCAACGAGAGTTCGTCGCGAACGCTTCGCACCAGCTCAGAACGCCTCTGACCGGCATGAAACTTCGTCTGGAGTCGGCGATCGCCGACGCGCCGAGCGAGGACCTGAAGCGCCGGCTGCAGGCCGCCGACACCGAGGTTGACCGTCTCTCGGAAACGGTCAACCGTCTACTGACGATGGCTCGCCAGGTCGAGGAGGGCGAACCGACCCGCGTTGACCTGGGCGAAGCGGCCTCGAGCGCCGTCGAGCGCTGGCGAGAGAGAGCCGAGCAACTGAACGCAACGCTGGAAACGCGCGGCTCGGGCGGCAGCGCTCAGGCCAACCCAACCGATCTTGACCAAGCGCTGGACAACCTATTGGACAACGCGATCGCCTACGCGCCCGGCCTTATCCGCATCGAGACCGGCGCCACTTTCGTCGCGGTCACAGACTCTGGCCCAGGCATCGCACCGGACGAGCTCGAACGCGTGACCGACCGCTTCTATCGCGGGCGAGGCGCGCCCGCCGGCGGGACCGGCCTGGGTCTTGCGATCGCACGCGAGTTGACCGAGAAATGGGGCGGCACCCTCGAGGTGAGCGCCCCGGAGGGCGGCGGAACCCGCGTAGAGATCCGCCTGCGCGCGGCCGGACCCTCCGTGAAGACTTAGCCGCCTCTTAGCCTTGCCGGTCCTACTCTGGTCGACATGAAGAAGGGCCTGTACTGGATCGGGTTCGGACTGGCGGGCCTCACCCTGGCGCTCGGGTTGTCCCTGGCGGCCTTCGCGTTCACGGGCTCAGATATCAGCAGGCCGGCGCGGCCACTGATACGACAGGTCCAGGAACACACTCAGACCCCTTCGGCCAAGCCCTCCAAGAGTGACGAACCCAAGCACACGCCGAGCGCGAACCCGACTCAGGCGCCTTCTCCGGTCGACGATCACGGAGGCTCCAGCGGGTCGGACGATAGCGGATCCGACGATCACGGCGGCGGGGACGACTGACCCGCACTTCCGCCCAGCCTCGAGCCGTGACAGACTGACGACCTTCCGCGATCCGAGGACCCAGGCCGATGGACAGCCGCAGGCACGAGATATGGGGCGATGACCCCGAAGAGCGCGACGCCGACGAGGTGATCGCCCAGGTAGCCGGCGACCTTCGCGTCCAGCGCAGGTGGCACCACCACCCGGCCATCGCCCCGTTCAAGCTCGTGGTCCTGTTGATCGGGCGCAACGCCAGGCGGGTCGCCATCACCATCACCGGGTTCATCGTCTTGATAGTGGGATTGATCCTCATCCCCCTGCCCGGACCCGGCTGGCTGATCGTCTTCGGTGGACTCGCGATCTTGGCCACCGAGTACGTCTGGGCCCAACGCCTGCTCAACTACTCCAAGCGCAAGGTCGGCCAGGCGACGAACGCGGTGCTGCGCCGCAAGCAGCCGGGCGACGACGCGTCCTAGCGCCGCGCTAGGCTGAGCGCATGACCGGCCGCATCCTCGTCGGGACCTCAAGCTGGACCGATCCAACGCTGGTCAAGGAGACCGACTTCTATCCGCGCAGCGCCTCCAGCGCCGAGAAGCGCCTGAAGCACTACGCCTCGAAGTTCCCCCTGGTCGAGGTCGACTCCACCTACTACTTCCCGCCCTCGGAGAAGAACTCGGTGCTGTGGATCGAGCGAACTCCGCCGACGTTCACGTTCAACGTCAAGGCCTACTCGCTGCTGACGAACCACCCGACTAGGCCGGACTCGCTGTACGCGGACCTTCGGGCGGAGCTTGGAGACCTGGGCACCCGAAACCTCTATCGGGAGAACCTGCCGGCCGAGATCGTCGACGAGGTCTTCCAGAGGTTCCACGACGCGCTCATGCCGCTTCACTCGGCGGGCAAGCTCGGCGCGGTGCTCTTCCAGTTCCCGCAGTGGTTCGTGATCGGCCGCGCCTCGCGCACATATATAGAGGAGTGCGCGGCGCGCCTGCGCGACTTCCGCGTCGCGATCGAGTTCCGCCACGAGAGCTGGCTCCGCGAGGACAACCGCGCCGAGACCCTCGGCTTCCTGGAGCAGTTACAGCTCCCGCTCGTCTGCGTCGACATGCCGCAGGGGTTCGACTCCAGCGTTCCCGCGGTCGCTGCCGCGACGGCGCCGGACCTGGCGATGGTCCGCTTCCACGGCCGCAACCGCGAGGCCTGGGAGGCGAAGGGACAGACGGCCGCCGAACGCTTCAAGTACCTCTACACCCGCGAGGAACTGGGCGAGTGGGTCCCGCGCATCGAGCATCTGGCCGAGCAGGCGAAAGAGACCCACGTCCTGATGAACAACTGCTACCGAGACTTCGGCGTGGTGAACGCAAGGGATATGGGCGACCTGCTGGACCTGGAACTCGAGTCCCCGGGGAACCGACTCTCGTCTGAAGATGAGCGTCTCCGATCGGCGCTCGATCACGCTCACTCTGGTCTATGACTACATCGGCAATCTCGTGCAGCACTCCTCGTCCAGCGGAGCTTCGAACACAGAGACCTTCCAGTTCAACCAGAACACCGCTATGACCAAGGCCGTCGGAGGCGGGGTGACCACCACGATCGCCTACGACACCTCAGATAGGCTCTGGAAGGTGAACGGGGGATCTCCGGCCGGCACGACCTACGCCTACGGGACCACGGGCAACACGAACGGGCGACTTGCATCGGTCACCGACCCGGTGGGGGCCACCTCGTTCACCTATGACACCGCCGGGCGGATCTGGAAGATGACCGATCCGTTCAGCTCTCCGGCTCAGACCGTCTACTCCTACGACCTGGGTGGACGCATCACCGGAAGGACCGATCCGGCCGGCCTTACTTGGATCCGGTGCTACGACTCGGTCTCAGGTGACGTCACCGCCCAGTACATCACCAAGACCTCCGGGACCTGCGCAGCACCGCCTGCGACCAACCTGGCCTCTTCGGTCTATGGCTATGACCTTGCGGGCAACATCGTCTCCAACAACCAGAACGTCGCCGGAGGAACGGCCAACGGGCTCTGGACCTACTCCTACGATCCGGCGAACCGGCTTGCCAGCGCCAACCCTCCGGCCGGAGGTGGCACGAACACCACATTCGGATACGACGGCTCGGGCAACCGCACCCTGGTCCAGACCGCGGCCAAGACCTTGACCACGACGTACGACACGCGAGGGCTTGCCTCTACGATCACCGACTCTTCTACAGGAGCGAGCAAGAACTACTGCCACGACGGGGCGGGGAACCTGACCAAGATCTCAGGGACCGGCACCTCGTGCACGTCGGCTCAGACGAGCTACGTCTATGACGCATGGAGCAGGATGACCCAGGCCGTGGTGGCCTCAGGGCCACGCGCGGGTGCCTACAACTACACCTGGGACGGGCTGTCGAGGATGAATACCGCCGGTGCCTCAGGGGCGGTGGCCACCTACACCTATCAGGGAAGCTCCACCGACAGGGTCCGATCGGTCCTTGGAGCAACCACCACCAACTACGCGTTCGGACCCTACGGACCGCTGGCCCAGAAGGTGGGAGCTACTACGCCCTCTTACTTCCTGAAGTCCCTTCACGGAGACGTGGTCGGCCTCGCCCAGGCGGCAAGCACAACCGTCACCGGTCCGGTCAACTTCGACCCCTGGGGCAACCCGGTCGGAACGCCCGGCACCTCCTTCGGCTTCCAGGGCGATCCGACGGACGCCGGGACCGGTCTGGTCCAGA
>JANPEZ010000024.1:0-9781 GCA_031423155.1 Actinomycetes bacterium | reverse complement strand
GGAGGGCCGGGGCGTTAGCCCCGGCCCTTCTGGGCGTGCGGTGAAGCTGTAAGCGGGCTACTCGTCCTTGGCGGCAGGCACGGCGGCCGGACCACCGAGCATCTCGGCGGCCTGCTCGCGCGTGAGGCCAGCGAGTGAGGGCTCAAGGGAGCTTCCCTGCTCGATCGCCGCGGCGATCTCGCGCTGGCGGATCTTCCAGTACTCGGGGATGGCCTCTTCCTTGATCTTGGGCATGATGTTGCGGTAGCGGTCCATGCCGGTACCGGCCGGGATCAGCTTGCCGATGATCACGTTCTCCTTCAGGCCCAGCAGAGGGTCGGACTTGGCGCTGATCGCCGCGTCGGTGAGCACCCTGGTCGTCTCCTGGAAGGAGGCCGCCGAGAGCCACGAGTCGGTCGCCAGCGAGGCCTTCGTGATCCCGAGAAGGATCGGGCGGGCCGATGCCGGCTGGCTGCCCGCCTCGACGAGCTCGCCGTTGGTCTCCTCGAAGCGGCGCCGGTTCACCATGTCGCCCGGAAGGAACGTGGAGTCCCCCGGCTCGATGATGTGGACCTTGCGCAGCATCTGACGGGCGATCAACTCGATGTGCTTGTCGTGGATCGTCACGCCCTGCGAGCGGTAGACCTGCTGGACCTCTTCGACCATGTGCAGCTGAAGGGCCATGACTCCCTCGACACGCAGCTTCTCGTGCGGGTTGACCGAACCTTCCGTCAGCTGCTGGCCTACCTCGACCTGCTCGCCTTCGCTCACGGTCAAGCGCGCGCGGAATGAGACCGCGTACTGAACCTGGTCGCCCGTCTCGTCGGTGACGTTGATGCGACGGACCTTCTTGTCGTCATCGTCCTCGAGGGTCACGGTTCCGGCCAGTTCAGTGATCTGGGCCTCACCCTTGGGCTTGCGGGCTTCGAACAGCTCGACCACTCGCGGCAGACCGTGGGTGATGTCCTCGCCGGCGACGCCTCCCGTGTGGAAGGTACGCATCGTCAGCTGGGTGCCCGGCTCGCCGATCGACTGGGCGGCGATGATGCCGACCGCCTCGCCGATCTCGACCAGGCGCCCGCTGGCCAGGTTACGGCCGTAGCAGAGTGCGCAGACGCCGATCTCGGCCTCGCAGGTGATCACCGAGCGGACGTAGGCGACTTCGACGCCGGCGTCCACCAGCATCTCGACCGCGTCGTCGGTGAGCTCCTCGCCCTTGACCGCGACCTTCTTGCCGCCGATCTTGATGTCCTCAGCGAGCACCCGGCCGAACAGACCGGTGTCGACGTGACCACCGCGAACCTTCGAGCCGTCGGGACGCGTGACCGTGACCTGGACGGGAACGCCCCGGTCGCTGCCGCAGTCGTCCTCGCGGATGATCAGTTCCTGGGCGACGTCGACCAGACGCCTTGTGAGGTAACCCGAGTCGGCGGTCCTCAGAGCGGTGTCGGCCAGTCCCTTGCGCGCGCCGTGCGTCGAGATGAAGTACTCGAGCACGGAAAGACCCTCGCGGAAGTTCGACTTGATCGGGCGCGGGATGATCTCGCCCTTCGGGTTGGCCACCAGGCCTCGCATGCCCGCCAGCTGGCGGATCTGCATGATGTTCCCTCGGGCGCCGGAGTTGGCCATCATGTAGATGGGGTTGCGGACGGTGAACTGACGCTCCATCGCGTCCTTGACCTCATCCGTCGCCTGGGTCCAGATCTCGATGAGCTCCTGGCGGCGCTCGTCGTCGGTGATGATGCCCTTGCGGTACTGGCCCTCCACCTTGGACGCGCGCTTCTCGTGCTCATCGAGGATCGCCTGCTTGTCGGGCGGCGTGGTGACGTCCTCGACACCGATCGTCACGCCCGCTCGCGTGGCGTAGTGGAAGCCGAGGTTCTTGAGCTTGTCGAGCACTCCCTCGACGATCGCCCGGTCGTAGGTGTGGACGCACTCGTCCACGAACCTGCCGACGTCGGCCTTCAAGACGTGCTGGTTACGGAACTCGTAGTCGTCGGGGAAGGACGAGTTGAAGATGACGCGGCCGATGGTCGTGGTGACGACCGGCGTGCGTCCGGACTCGGGATCGAAGCCCTCCGGGAGCATCGCGGCAGGCATCTTCTTGCCGTTCAGGCGGATGCGTATCGGGGTGTGGAGGTCGAAACCGGCATCCAGCGCCAGCAGAGCCTCGTTGAGCGAGCCGAAGACCGCCATCTCCTCGGGATCGATCGTCTGACCATCGTCCAAGGTCAGGTAGTACAGGCCCAGGACCATGTCCTGCGTCGGAACCGCGATCGGACGACCGTGGGCCGGCGAGAGGATGTTGTTGGTCGAGAGCATCAGGATCCGGGCCTCGGCCTGCGCCTCGGCCGACAGCGGCACGTGAACGGCCATCTGGTCCCCGTCGAAGTCCGCGTTGAAAGCGGTGCAGACCAGCGGGTGGATCTGGATGGCCTTGCCCTCCACCAGCACCGGCTCGAAGGCCTGGATGCCCAGGCGGTGAAGCGTCGGCGCGCGGTTCAGCATGACGGGGTGCTCGCGGATGACTTCCTCCAGGACGTCCCAGACCTGCGGACGGGCCCGCTCGACCATGCGCTTGGCGCTCTTGATGTTCTGCGCCAAGTTCTGGTCGACGAGCCTCTTCATCACGAAGGGCTTGAAAAGCTCCAGCGCCATCTGCTTGGGCAGTCCGCACTGGTGCAGGCGAAGCTCCGGACCGACGACGATCACGCTTCGACCGGAGTAGTCCACGCGCTTGCCCAGCAGGTTCTGACGGAACCGGCCCTGCTTGCCCTTCAACATGTCGGACAAAGACTTCAGCGGACGGTTGCCGGGGCCCGTCACCGGGCGACCGCGACGGCCGTTGTCGAACAATGCGTCGACGGCCTCCTGGAGCATGCGCTTCTCGTTGTTGACGATGATCTCGGGGGCCTGAAGGTCGAGCAGTCTCTTCAACCGGTTGTTGCGGTTGATGACGCGCCGGTACAGGTCGTTGAGATCCGAGGTCGCGAAACGGCCACCGTCGAGCTGGACCATCGGACGAAGGTCCGGGGGTATGACCGGAACCGCGTCCAGAACCATGCCGAGCGGAGTGGACTTGCCGTTGATGAAGTGCGAGACGACCTTCAACCGCTTGATCGCCTTGAGCCGGCGGGTGCCCTTGCCGTTCTCGATCTGGTCGCGCAGGTAGATGTCCTCGGCTTCGACGTCGAAGTCGGTGAGCAGGCGCTTGATGGCCTCGGCGCCCATGCCTCCCTCGAAGTAGTCGCCGAAGCGCTCGCGCAGCGAGCGGTAGACGCTGTCGTCGGCCACGAGCTGCTTGACCTTCAGGCTCTTGAAGGCCGAGACGACCTCATCGAGGTGGTCGGTCTCCTTCTTCGTGGCCTCGGTCATCTTCTCGATGTCCCGCTGGGCCTCGCGCTTGGCGGCCGAGAGCTGTGCGCCCTTGGCCTTCTCGCCCTCGAGCTCCTTCAGGCGGTCTTCCAGGTCGGCCAGCCGGCGCTTGACGCGCTCGTCGCGGTCGGCATCTATCTCTCTCTTCTCCTGCTCGATGCCGAGTTCGATCTCGGGCATCTCCTTGTGACGGCGGTCCTCGTCGATGCGGGTGATGACGTAGGCCGCGAAGTAGATGATCCGCTCAAGGTCCTTGGGAGCCAGGTCGAGCAGGTACCCCAGGCGCGAGGGAACGCCCTTGAAGTACCAGATGTGGGTGACCGGGGCGGCCAGCTCGATGTGGCCCATGCGGTCGCGGCGGACCTTGCTGCGCGTGATCTCGACGCCGCAGCGCTCGCAGATGATGCCCTTGAAGCGCACGCGCTTGTACTTGCCGCAGTGGCACTCCCAGTCGCGGGTCGGCCCGAAGATGCGCTCGCAGAACAAGCCGTCCTTCTCGGGCTTGAGCGTCCTGTAGTTGATGGTCTCGGGCTTCTTGACCTCGCCGTTGGACCAGGCTCTGATCTGGTCGGCGGTGGCCAGAGCGATCCGGAGTTCATCGAAGTAGTTGACGTCCAGCACTTAAGCGCTCGCCTCCTCGTGTGGCTCGCTTCTCATCACGTTCAACGCTTGCTTGTTCCAGCTAATCGAAATCAGCTCCCGCCGGCTCGCGGCGGGACAGGTCGATGCCCAGTTCCTCGGCGGCCCTGAAGACGTCCTCGTCGGTCTCGCGGAGCTGTATCTCCTGCCCGTCCGAGGAACGAACCTCGACGTTCAAGCAGAGGGACTGCATCTCCTTGATCAGGACCTTGAAGGACTCGGGGATACCCGGCTCGGGGATGTTCTCGCCCTTGACGATGGCCTCGTAGACCTTCACGCGGCCGAGCACGTCGTCGGACTTGATCGTGAGCAGCTCCTGCAGGGCGTAGGCGGCGCCGTAGGCCTCCAGTGCCCAGACCTCCATCTCACCGAAACGCTGCCCACCGAACTGGGCCTTACCGCCCAGCGGCTGCTGCGTGATCATCGAGTAGGGGCCGGTCGAACGGGCGTGGATCTTGTCGTCGACCAGGTGGAGCAGTTTCAGGATGTAGGCGACGCCCACCGTGACCGGCTCCTCGAACGGCTCGCCCGAGCGCCCGTCGAACAGCTGAGCCTTGCCGACATCGTCGATCAGCCTGACGCCGTCGGCGTTGGCATGGGAGCTGCGGATCGCCGAAAGGATCTCGTCCTCGCGCGCGCCGTCGAAGACCGGGGTCGCGATGTGCACCGGCCCAACGTGCTCGACACCGTCCTTCTTGAACCCGACCTTGGCCGCGTAGCCCAGGTGAGCCTCGAGCACCTGCCCGAGGTTCATCCGGCTCGGCACACCGAGCGGGTTCAAGATGATGTCCACCGGAGTGCCGTCGGCAAGGAAGGGCATGTCCTCCTCGGGAAGGATCGTCGAGATGACGCCCTTGTTCCCGTGGCGGCCGGCCAGCTTGTCGCCGTCGGAGATCTTGCGCTTCTGGGCCACGTAGACGCGGACCAGCTGGTTCACGCCCGGCGGCAACTCGTCGCCGTCGTCGCGGTTGAAGACGCGCACGCCGATGACCTTGCCGGACTCGCCGTGCGGCACCTTCAGCGAGGTGTCGCGGACCTCCCGCGCCTTCTCACCTAAGATCGCGCGGAGCAGACGCTCCTCGGGGGTAAGTTCGGTGTCGCCATGGGGGGTGACCTTGCCGACCAGGTAGTCGCCGGTGGTGACCTCGGCCCCGATGCGCACGATGCCGCGCTCGTCCAGGTCCTTCAAGATCTCCTCGGAGACGTTGGGGATGTCCCGGGTGATCTCTTCGGCGCCGAGCTTGGTGTCACGGGCGTCGACCTCGTGCTCCTCGATGTGGATCGAGGTCAAGACGTCCTGCTTGACCAGGCGCTGGGACAAGATGATCGCGTCCTCGTAGTTGTGACCCTCCCACGGCATGTAGGCGACCACGAGGTTCTTGCCCAGGGCGATCTCGCCGGCCTCGGTCGAGGGACCGTCGGCGATGACCTGGCCCTTGACGACCTTGTCGCCCTCCAGGACCAGCGGCTTCTGCGTCTGGCACGTGCCCTGGTTCGAGCGGCGGAACTTCAGCAGGCTGTGAACCTTCAACTCGCCGTTGCTCTTCTTGATGACGATCTCGTCGGCCGAGACGTCCTCGATCGTGCCCGTGTCGCTGGCCACGACGAGGTCACCGGCATCGACCGCCGCGCGGAACTCCACCCCGGTGCCGATGAGCGGCGCCTCCGAGCGGAGCAAAGGAACGGCCTGACGCTGCATGTTCGCGCCCATCAGGGCGCGGTTCGCATCGTCGTGCTCCAGGAACGGGATCAGCGCCGCGGCGATCGAGACGAGCTGCTTGGGAGAGACGTCCATGTAGTCGACCTCGATGCCCGGGACCGAGTCGACTTCGCCGCCCTTGCGACGGCAGAGCACCTGGTTGTTATGGAAGGTGCCGTCCTTGGAGATGGGCTCGTTCGCCTGGGCGATGACGTGCTTGTCCTCCTCGTCGGCGGACAGGAAGTCGATCTTGTCGGTCACGATGCCCTCGACGACGCGTCGATACGGGGTTTCGATGAAACCGAACTCGTTGATGCGCCCGTAGGTGCTGAGCGAGCCGATCAGGCCGATGTTCGGGCCCTCAGGGGTCTCGATCGGGCACATGCGGCCGTAGTGGGAAGGGTGGACGTCGCGGACCTCGAACCCCGCGCGCTCGCGCGACATACCGACGTGCCCCAGGGCGGACAGGCGAAGCTTGTGCGTCAGTCCGGCCTGAGTGTTGGTCTGGTCCTTGAACTGGGAGAGCTGGGAGGTCCCGTAGAACTCCTTGATGGAGGCGACAACGGGGCGGATGTTGATCAGGGTCTGAGGCGTGATGGCCTCGACGTCCTGGGTCGTCATGCGCTCCTTGACCACGCGCTCCATGCGCGAGAGGCCGATCCTGATCTGGTTCTGGATCAGCTCGCCCACGCTACGCAGACGGCGGTTGCCGAAGTGGTCGATGTCGTCGGGGTCGAAGCCTTCCTCGCCGGCGTGCAGTTTCACCAGGTAACGGATCGTCTTGACCATGTCCTCGTAGGTAAGGACCGCCTTGTACTTGGGAGCGGCACCGCCCTGCTCGTCCTTGGCCATCGGAGAAAGGACCCTGTACTTGGTCTGGTCCCAGGCCTTCTTGTCGGGGTTGTCCAGCTCGGCCATGGCCTTGTGGCGCGACCTCAGCTGACGCAGCACCTGGTCCGCGGCGGCGCCGAGCTTCTTGTCGACCTTGTGACGGCCGACCTTGGCCACGTCGTAGCGCTTGGGGTTGAAGAACAGGTTCTCCAGCAGGGTGCGCGCGGACTCGGCCGTCGGCGGCTCGCCCGGACGCAGCTTGCGGTAGATGTCCTCGAGTGCTTCCTCGGGGGTCTCGACGTGGTCCTTGTCCAGCGTGTTCTGGATCGAGACGGCGTTGTCGAACATCTTCAGGATCTCGGCCGAGCTCCAGCCCAGGGCTTTGAGCATGACCGTGACGTTCTGGCGGCGCTTGCGGTCGATGCGCACGCCGACGGTGTCCTTCTTATCGACGTCGAACTCGATCCAGGCTCCGCGGCTCGGGATGACCTTGGCCACGAAGACGTCCTTGTCGGTGACCTTGTCCAGGTCACGGCTGAAGTAGACGCCGGGCGAGCGCACGAGCTGGCTGACCACGACGCGCTCGGTGCCGTTGATGATGAAGGTCCCGCGCGAGGTCATGATGGGGAAGTCCCCCATGAAGACCTCCTGTTCCTTGATCTCGCCGGTGACCTTGTTGACGAAGGTCGCCTCGACGAACAACGGAGCGGAGTATGTGATGTCCTTGTCCCGGCACTCTTCCTCGGAGTTCTTGATCTCTTTGAACTGGTGCTTGCCGAAGTAGAGCTGGAACTGCTCGGTGAAGTCCTCTATAGGAGAGACTTCTTCTAGGACTTCCTTGAGACCTTCATCGAGGAGCCAGGCGAAGGACTCCCTCTGTATACCTACGAGGTCCGGGAGCGGGAGCACCTCGTCGAGCTTTGCGAAACTGACACGGTCGCGGACAGGGACGAGCGGGTCAGACAAGAAGGATCCCCCCCAAGGGTGCTAGACGGCTGGGCGCGCAGAGTGGACGTCACGGCGAACGGTCAGTGTACGCACGAAAGTGGGCACAGTCAACCCGTGCCCACGGCTCCCCGTCGGGGACTGGCAAAGGTTACGCCTAGAAAGGCCTTCGGTCAACCTAGCCGGGAGGGTCCTTGAGGTCTCTGAGCAGCGGGTTGGCCTTGTCCCGGTCGGAAACGACGGGTTCGTTGTCGGGCCAGGTGACGCCCAGATCGGGGTCGTCCCAGGCGATGCCGTGCTCGTCTCCCCCGTCCCCGTAGTAGGCGTCCACCAGATACTGCAGCGTCAGGTCCGTGCGCGCGTAGAACCCGTGCGCCACCCCCGGGGGGATATACAGGCCCGAGGGGTCTGCTCCGTCCATCTCGAGCTGCCGGCGCCGGCCCTGCGTGGACGAGCCCGTCCGCAGGTCCAGCAGCGCCACGAACGCCCTGCCCTCGATCACCACCCAGTAGTCGGCCTGCCGCCGATGAAAGTGCATGCCCCTGAGCACCCCGGCCTTCGACCTGGAGAGGTTGGACTGCACCATCTCCCGGGCACCGGCGGGCAGCCACTCGCGGCGGTAGGTCTCCGCGAAGGAGCCGCGCTCGTCGGCATGCAGCTTCACGGGCGTGAGGACCACGCCTTCGATGAGAGCCTCGTTCACGCCTCAGACACTAACGTGCGGGTGCGGGTCCGGGGGGCCAGCAAGACATCGTCGGTAGACATCGGTGATGGCGTTGACTACACCGCGATCCTCGTTTCACCAAGTGATCGAGCGCGGGCATCCCTGCTCATCGAGGAGGGCCGGTCGCCTAATCGGTCCTCCTTTTGCCCTGAGCGGACCCCTTCAACGCCCGGGTGCCAACGTCGTTCGGGGTCTCCGATCTACTTACCGTGAACCTTGACGTTGCCGCCGCCCATAGCGATCGGTGACAGCGTCGTGCCCGCCTGGTGGTAGAGCGCACCGCCGGGCGAGTAGACGCTGATGGCGTAGGTGTCCCCCGACTGCCCGTTGTCCGTGACATCCACCCGGAACGTGTAGTTGCCTCCGCCCAGGCCTGTAACCGGCAGACCGGTCGCGGGGTTGATCACAGCCACGTTCGCCTTGCCGCTGAACGAAGCGACGTTCAAGAGGGAGCCGGAGAAGGCAAGTCCGCCTCCTGTCCAAGCATTGGACTTCACGATGTAGTCGTAGCCATCCGCTCCTCGGAAGACGTACAAAGCCTGGCCTTGCGGCGTTGTGGTCGAGCCCTTCTTGTACCTGACGGTGAAGCCGAAGTTCCCGTGAGCGTTCGACGACGAGATCGCCACGGGGATATTCCTGAAACTGGGGTCGATGATCCAGCCGCCACCTGTCACGAACTGATCAACGCCGGGTTGATAGAGCGTCGCAACTGCCGCATCAGAGTTTGGTCCGGTGAAGTACTTGTTCGCAGCATCGAACCTGACTATCAGTGTGTAGCTATCCGCAGGAAGCGAACCGGTTGTAACGCTCGCCACACCAGAACCGTCAGGAGCGACTGCGCTGTAGGTGTAGTCAGGGGTGGCAGTGAAGTTGCTGCTCTTGAAGAGCAGGAAGGACACGCGCGCCTTCGTGATATCTCCTAGCGAGCCGTCCGCAGCCTGCGTGACCTGAGCGGAAAGGTGTATCGCACCACTGGTGCAGGTGTTGCACCCAGTCGAGACGATCACGTCACCTATGTATCCGGCGACTGCGGATTCCTTGGTAACGGTGAGTGCCGAGGAGGTACTCGTGCTCCCCGCGAATTGTGCATTCGAGCTGACGAAGGTGGCCGTGATGGCATAGGGCAGGGCTTCAGCCGGGAGAAGCACCTGACCAGACGTCGACACGATGCCGGTGGGGCCAACCGAAGCAGAGGCGATCGCGTTGGCCCCCGGGCACGGATATGCCACAGCGCAGAAGTAGATGGTTCCGCTGACCGTCTGGCCATTCCCGAGATCGTTCGGAGATACGGTCGCGCTCAGACTCAGAGAGTCGCTGTATTGGACGGTGCTCGCTCCAAGCGTGAGGGCTGTGGAAGTGGGCGCCGCCACCACAGTGAAGGTGATCGTGCCCTGGGTAGGCCCGGTGGCGGTGGCCTTGATGGTTATGGGGCCCACCAGCACGCCGGTGACCGTATCGGAGGCTATGCCCGCCGTGGCTGTGGGAGCGGTGAACCCGCTGACCGTGCCGGTGCCAGAGTCCTTGGCGAAGGTGACTACGGTCGAGTTGTCCGTGGTGACCGTGTTTCCGGCCGCGTCCTTGATGGTCGC
>JANPEZ010000023.1:0-2174 GCA_031423155.1 Actinomycetes bacterium | reverse complement strand
GATCCACTACGAGCACAACGAGGTCGGATACAACTACCGCCTCAGCAATCTCCTCGCCGCGATGGGTCGCGGGCAGCTCCAGTGGATCGAAGAAAGGCTTCGCGCGCGCGAAAGCGTGCAGCGGCGATACGCCGATGCCTTTCGGGGAGTACCGGGGATCCGCATGCAGCCGAACGCAGGCTGGGGTCGACACGCCTTCTGGTTGTCGGTCGTCGAGATCGACGCTGCGTTCGGCGGCTCACCGGAGCGCGTGCGTCTCGCGCTCGAAGCGGAGAACATTGAGGCGCGGCCGATCTGGAAACCGATGCACCTTCAGCCCGTCTTTGCCTCCGAGCGAAGCGTGCTCCGGGGGGTCAGTGATCGCCTGTTCGGGGCGGGACTGTGCCTTCCAAGCGGATCCTCGATGAGCGCCGCCGATCAGGCTCGCGTAATCGAATGTGTGCTGGCCGCTCGACGCCCGTGACGGGTTCGTCACTCGGTTCGGTTCGCACGGCAGGCGATTCGCGCGTGCGCCACGCGCACGCGCGTTCGAGGTGACCCTTGGCCGTCACGCCCGCCACTAGGATCCTCGTCGGTTTCCCCATGCTGCTGGTACTGCCGATCCTGACGGTCATGGGCCTCGTGCTGCTCACTCCCCTGCTGGTCCTCTCGCTCTTCCTTCGGCCGAGGGAGCGGCGCGGGAGCGCACGGACGATCCAGCGCGCCGAGAATGACGAGGGAGTGACCTTCAATCGGTTCGGAGATGTCTCGAAAATCTTTGGGTGCCACACGCGAAACGTCCAGTACCGCTGGGACCTCTTCCAGGAAACGCTCGACATGATGCCGCAGTCGACGAAGCGTGACGCGCTCGATTTCGGCGCCGGATCGCTGCGCGACTCCTGGGAACTTGCGCAAGCCGGTTTCGCCGTCGTCTCGACCGACATCGACTCTCGCCAACTCACCCGCAGCTACGAGAAGTACGACTGGAGCGGGGTCAGCCATCGACCCGAGCTCTTCGTGGGTGCGCTGACGGACCTGCCGCCGGGCAAGGTGTTCGATCTAGTCACGGCGTTCGATGTGCTCGAACACCTCTCGGAGCTCGAGCCCGTGGTCAATCAATTGCGACTGAGGCTCGCCGCCGGCGGCAGGATGTTTGTGTCAGTACCGAATGCGCGGACGCTTCGGGAGCGTGTCGGCTGGCTGATGCATAAGGCGAGAGGGCGTCTTGGCCTTGGCGGCGCCAGGCCCGGAGTGCCGCACGTCAACTTCATGTCGCCTGAGGGCTGGTCCAACTACTTCGAAACGCATGGCTTCCGCGTGGAGAGGCACGAGATGGTGATCGGTTCGCTGGTGAACGACTGGCACTTCGTGCACTCATTCCCGCTGGGTGTCTCGGGCCTCGCGCGACGCTTCCCGAACCTCGAGCGCATCTTCTGCCCGCAGTCGCTCATGCGGCGACTGGACCTCCTTGACCAGCACTTCAAGCGGACCACGCGCGGACTGTGGGCGTGGAATCTCTTCGTTCTCGCTCGCACCGCGCCGACCGCCAGCGCTCAGAGCGGACACTGAGTGAAGGAGACGAACCCGTCGCATTTCGGTCTGCGCATGTCCAACGCACTTCGGCAGCTCGTGAGCGGGTCCGTGATCAGTCAAGGAATTGCGATCCTGAGCATCCCGCTCATCACCCGACTCTACACACCGGCGGAAGTCGGTGTCTTCGCGGCGGCTTGGTCGCTCGCGACGATCCTTTCCGTGACGTCGAACCTGCGCTACGAGATAGTCATCCCAAGCGCCGAGGACGAGCGCGCGGCCGCTGTGTTACTCCTCTTGTGCGGGCTGCTCGCCCTTCCGATGTCGGTGGTCGGCACGGCGATCGCTGCCGCGGCCATCCAGCTCGACGTCCTCGGATTCGGGGCACTGCCGCTCTGGTCTGCCACCCTTATCGGAGTCGCGGGCGCCGTGATCGGACTGGGTTCGGCTGCGCGGTTCTGGATGATTCGCCACGCGCAGTACGCGGCGATCTCTGCGATGATGGTCAGGCAAGGCGTCGTTCGCCTCGTTTTGACCATTGGCGGAGGACTGGCGACGCTGGGTTGGGTGGGGCTGCTCGCCGGCGAGGTGGGAGGCCGCGTCGCTGGCTCCTGGATCCCGTGGCGCACGTCGATGCGGTCCTTGAAGGGCCCAAGTCGCGAGAC
>JANPEZ010000022.1:0-29367 GCA_031423155.1 Actinomycetes bacterium | reverse complement strand
AGGGTTTGGCACCTCGATGTCGGCTCGTCTCATCCTGGGGCTGGAGCAGGTCCCAAGGGTCGGGCTGTTCGCCCGTTAAAGAGGCACGCGAGCTGGGTTTAGAACGTCGTGAGACAGTTCGGTCCCTATCCGCTGTGGGCGCAGGAGATCTGAGAGGAGCTACCCCTAGTACGAGAGGACCGGGGTGGACGAACCTCTGGTGTGCCAGTTGTCGCGCCAGCGGCACGGCTGGTTAGCCACGTTCGGAAGAGATAAGCGCTGAAAGCATCTAAGTGCGAAGCTTGCCTCAAGATGAGATCTCCCACTGGGCAACCAGGTAAGGCCCCTCGCAGACTACGAGGTTGATAGGCCGGAGGTGGAAACGCGGTAACGTGCGGAGCCGACCGGTACTAATAGGCCGAGGACTTGACTTTGCTCGCGCTCGCTATCGTGTTCCGAGGATCCCTCGGGACTCGCACCCTCGAAGGTTTCCGTGCCTTTGAGGCCGGAACCAGATGTTTCGGTGGCCATAGCGGAGGGGAAACACCCGGTCCCATCCCGAACCCGGAAGTTAAGCCCTCCAGCGCCGATGGTACTGCGTGGGCGACTGCGTGGGAGAGTAGGTCGTCGCCGAGACTTCTTACAAAGGGCCGCCTTCGGGCGGCCCTTTGGTTTACCCCGGGGGCCTTCGTCGCCGCCGGGTAGTCTTGATGGCATGGCCAAACCCCTGGAACCT
This sequence comes from Actinomycetes bacterium, assembly GCA_031423155.1. Lineage (GTDB taxonomy): Bacteria > Actinomycetota > UBA4738 > UBA4738 > HRBIN12 > JANPEZ01. The sequence continues at coordinate 28,652 of JANPEZ010000022.1, read as the reverse complement.
CGTCGAAACGTGAGTCGTGGCGCGGCGGCCCAGGTCAAGACGAGTCTGCCGCGGGATCTGGTCGAAGAGATAAGACGCAGCACCAAACCGACGCAGGCCGAGAACGCGATATCCCGCCTGTCTCGCGCGGTCGAACTCCTGGAGCGCGGCGACAGCAGGGGAGCGGCCGCCGAGGCCGCCAAGGCCAAGGAGCTGTCACCCAGATCGCCTGCGGTCCGGGAGGTCCTGGGCATGGCCCTATACGGGGAGGAACGCTGGCAGGACGCGCTTACCGAGATGAAGGCGTACAAGCGGATGTCCGGGCGACTAGATCAGAACCACATCATCGGCGACTGCTTGAGAGCACTGGGCCGGCCGAAGGATGTCATCCCGCTGGCAGAGGAAACGCTGAAGGCGAAGGTTCCGAATGAAGTGAAGGCAGAGGCCGTCGTTGTAGCGGCCTCTGCACTTGCTGATCTGAAGCAGTACACGCAGGCGCTTGCGTTCCTACGACGAGCCACCACCCGTCAGGACATATCGGAGGGCTACACGCTGAGGCTTTGGTACGTCGAGGCGGACATCCTAGAGCGATCGGGACGCAAAGATGAGGCGGAGAGGATTTTCAGAACGATCCTTCGGCACGACCCGTCCGCATTCGACGTTGCCGAACGCCTCGTTCAGCTCGGGTGAGCCGCCTGCTCCTCCCAGAGCTTCGTCCAATATCGGGTGAGGCCGGCGGCGTTCATGCGGATGCTTCCAAGAGCGTCGTAACGCGAGTAGTCGATCTCGGTCTGTGAATCGGCGAAGTACTCGGACGAGGCGAGGCTGCGTAGGACGCCCTCCATCTCGTCGAGCTCTATGACCCCCTCTCGCAGGGCATCGCGGACGGCCTCGGCCCAGCTGCGGATGCGATCAGAGGCCCTGGTGCAACCTTCGTAGGGATCGGCGATCGCACCGAAATGCGACGTGAGCAGCATCGAGGCGCGCAGCCTTATGCGTTCGATGCTGTCTAGAGCGGCGGTCACGTCCACCTCTGGTGGAGGCAGAGCCGGTCTGTAGACGTCGACCCACGGTAGGTGAGAGCCGACGGCCTCCCCGGTGAAGACGGCCCCGGTCACGGACTCGACCAAGGCCACGTGATGTGATGCATGCCCCGGCGTATGCAACACATCGAGGGTGCGATCACCCAGGCCGATCCGATCGCCGTCGACCACCGTTCGGAGTCGTTCGGGTGCAACGGGTTCGGTGCGGCCGAAGAGTCGCAGCATCCTTTCCTGACCATAGGTTCTCGCGGTGCTGGCGGTGAGTCGCGTGGGATCTGCCAGATGCTGCGCACCTCGTTCGTGTACCCACACGGTCGCGCTGCCGAACCTCTGCAGAAGGGTCCCGGCCCCGCCTGAGTGATCCAGATGGATGTGAGTGACGACGATATGGGCCAGGTCGGCAGAGCCGATACCCTCCATCTGGAGCGCTGCCAGGACGACGCCGGCGTCGGAGGCGGGACCTGTTTCCACCAACGTGGGCTGGGTGGAACCGATCAGGTAGACCGCGTTCAGCTCGCACTGGCCAGCCATTCCGGTGTCGAGGATCTTGATGCCATCCGCGACGGGCTCGAATCGGGCATCGGCCATGCGAGCGAGTCTTACATACAGCCGTGTCAGAGGCGACTGCTAGCGTTCGCGAGTGGAAGAAGGAGGGACACATGGTGACGGTCAACGTCGTCGTCCTCGCGGGCACCGTGGCAGCAGAACCGGTCGAGCGCCGGATGCCGTCCGGCGATGAGGTGACCGAGTTGAGGCTCTCCGTTCCGGAGGCCGGAAAGCGCCTCCTCCCCCTCCCGGTTGCCGCGTGGCACAAAGACGTGGGCAAACGGGCGCTCAAAGGCATAGCCAAGGGAGACGATGTGCTGATCCACGGCACGCTCTCCAGGCGTTTCTACCGGAGCGGTGCCGGGGCTCGAAGCCTCACGGAGGTCATTGCGATGGGCATAAAGAAACTCGAACCGCTCGAAGCGAGCTGACCGGTCAGAAGACCCGGATGATCATGCCTGTTCGGGGCTTCGGCCAGAAGTAGGTCGATTTCGGAGGCAAGGTGCCACCGCCATCGACAACGGCTCGGATGCGTTCGGCGGTGGTGGCCGGCAGGAAGTAGGCCGCCACCGCCTCGCCGTCACGAACCGCCGCCTCGGCGGCCACGGCATCGTGCGTGAAACGAACCTGCCCTGCCTCGATCAGGTCGTGTCCGATCACCTGCTCGTGTAGCGCGATCACGGTCGGGGGAGTCCCCGTCAGCTCTGCCACCCGGTGGACGAGACGTTCTTCCTCACGCAGGGCGACCCCGTAGACCAGGCGCTCATCGTCCAGGTCGGCTAGTACCTCCTGCAGGTCGCGGACCCGCTGGCCGACGGCCGCCGGATGCCCTGCCATCACTACCCGGTGGAAGGGAAGGACCGGTGGGTCCTCGCTGCCGGCGTCCACTACCAGGGTTAGCACCTGGTCCCACGGCCCGGGCCCGTCGCTCTCGCTTCGCTCGCTACGGTAGGCGAGAGCGGTCGTGTAGCGATGGTGCCCGTCGGCGATCAGGAGGTTCTCGTCTTCGAGCCATCCAGCGATGTTCGTCTGCCCCGTGATCCGCCACATACTGTGGATCACTCCCTGCTCATCCACGGTTCGCCAGGGCGATAGGGTCTTCGTGATCTCATCCAGGAGGAGTGTGAGTGGCTGGCAGGGTCCCCCGATCGTTCCGTACACGGCCGAGAGGTTGGCGCGGGTTGCCCTCATCAAACCCAGCCGATCCTGCACCGGGCCTGACAGAACGCGCTCGTGCGGCAACACGGCTCCGCCCCATTCCTCAAGGTTCATCGCGCAGAAGACCCCACGGATGGCCCGGTCGCGACCCTCGAGCCGGAAGCGCATCTCGTAGGCGTAGTAGGAGGGCTCTGGGTCGGCTATCAGAACTCCTGAGTCGATCCACTCCCCGAGCTGCCGGGCTGCCTCCTTATACTTCTCTCCGTCCCCTTCGACCTCGCGGTCGAGGTGGACGATGTTGTAAGGGCTCGAGTTCGCGTAGGCATTGAGAGCTTCATCGCCGATCACGTCGTACGGAGGAGCGGTGACGGCTTCCAACCCGCCGGCCACCGCCGGGTCGAAGGTGAAGCCTGCGAATGGGGAGACGGAAGGCATGGGCTTTGTATAGCAGGAGCTCGGGTTCTCGAACCGGGCGAGCTCGCCGGTGAGCGGCTTCTTCGGAACGTACGACTGCTTCCTGTTCGACCTGGACGGGGTTCTCTACGCGGGCGACCGACCGATCCCCGCCGCCGCGGAGGCTGTGCGGGCATCTCGTGCGGCCGGCAAGGGGATCGCCTTCATGACGAACAACTCGGCCAGAACCCCCGAGGCCGTCGTCGGCCGACTCGGGAAGGCAGGGATCGCGGCTGCCTTTGGTGAGATACAGACATCCGCTTCGATCACGGCCGAGGCGCTAGCCGAGCGCGGCATCCGAACGGCGTACGTAGTAGGGGAAGAGGGGATCTTCGCGGCACTCAAGGTCTCCGGGATCGAGACGGTTGACGAAGGATCCCGGCTGCCTGATGCCGTGGTGATCGGTTGGGACAGGAGCGCTGATTACTCCAAACTCCGTGCTGCAAGCGTCTTCGTGGAGCGCGGCGCGGCATTGTTCGCAACCAACGCCGACACTTCCTTCCCGGCCGCCGACGGCACTCGCTGGCCCGGTGCGGGCGCGATCTTGGCGGCCATCGAGACCACCACCGGCGCTCAAGCCGAGATCTTCGGCAAGCCGAACTCGCCGATATACGTCGCGGCTCTCGACAAGGCCGGCGGAGGTGCCCCCCTGGTCATCGGCGACAGGCTCGACACGGATATCGCGGGAGCCGTGGCTCTCGGATGGGACTCGCTTCTGGTCCTGACCGGCATCTCGAGCAGGGAAGATCTGCTGGAGTCCTCCGTCCAGCCCACGTTCGTCTCAGAGGACCTGTCGATCCTGACCTCTTGAGGACTCACTCCGCGGCGAAGTACCCAGGTATCCTGGGCACGGAACCTCACGCGTCCGTAAGGGGGGATCGATGATCGTCGAGGACATCCGAAAGCTCATGGAGGGCCTAGCGGGCAAACTCACGCCCACCAAGGCGCAAGAGTTGGCGCGGTCCTTGGTCGGTGAGGACAGAACCGAGAAGGCTTCTAAGTTCGCCCAAGAGATGCTCGAGTGGCAGCAGAGGAATCTCGACCGCGTTAGAGAGCTCGTGGTCCGCGAGGTTCGTGGCCAACTCAAGGCCGTCGGGGTCGCCACCCAGACCGACGTCGACTCGCTGAAGAAGCGTGTCAGAACCCTCGAAAGGGAGCACGCCGCGGTGCACCCGGCTGCCCCCAGGAAGAAGACCGCGGGCAAGTCGTCGTCGAGCAGAACCGCGCCGCGCAAGACAGCAACGAAGGCCTGATGACCCGGCGAAGGCTCGACACCGAGCTGGTTCGTCGAGGCCTCGTCGCGAGCAGGTCAGAGGCTCAGGCGGCCGTTCGCGCGGGCAAGGTTATGGTCGCGGGCAGCCCGGCAACGAAAGTGGCCACCCTCGTGGCGCCGGATGAATCGCTCGGCCTATCGGCCAGCTCCCGCAGGTTCGTCTCACGCGGAGGCGAAAAGCTCGATGCCGCGCTCGAGCGATTCGCGGTCGTGGTCGAAGGTCGGGAATGCCTCGACGCGGGGGCTTCCACCGGAGGATTCACCGACCGACTCCTTCAGGGCGGGGCCTCCCACGTAACCGCCGTAGACGTGGGCTACGGCCAGTTCGCTTGGCAGCTTCGGGGTGACGAGCGCGTGAGACTCCTGGAGAGGACCAACGTCCGCGATCTCACCGCGCAACACCTGCCCACTCCGCCCGGGCTGGTCGTCGCCGACCTTTCGTTCATCTCCCTGAGGCTGGTTCTGCCGGTGCTCGTGGCCTTGGCCAGCGCGTCTGCCCACCTCATTCTGCTCGTCAAGCCGCAGTTCGAAGCGGGGCCTGAGGGCGTCGGCCGAGGCGGCGTTGTCCGAGACCCCGCCGTCTGGCGCCGCGTCCTGGAGCAGGTTGCGCGCTCCTGCGATGAAGCCGGAGCCGGTCCGGTCGATGTCATGGTCTCTCCCTTGCGAGGACCCGCCGGCAACGTGGAGTTCCTCCTGCACGCCAGGAAGGGCGCTGAAGCGGTGGAGTTGGATATCGAGGGCGCCATGTTCGCCGCGCAGGAGGTCAGGTGATGGATCGCGTCGGCTTCGTCGTGCACGCGGGCAGAGGGGCCGCCTTGGAGGCGGCGGCTTCGCTCAAGGGATTCCTGGCGGCAGAGGGGGTCGAGACCGTCGATTTCGCCAAGGTAGACGACACCCTGCTGGGGGCTCTAGGGCTGGTGATCTCGATCGGGGGCGACGGTACTTTCCTCAGGGCGGCTCACTCTGCGTCCGAGGCCGGCTGCCCGGTGCTGGGAGTCAAGGTCGGCAGGATGGGTTTCCTGACCGAGGTCGAACCTCCCGAGGCTCAAGCTCTGGTCCGCCGGGTACTGGAGGGCACGGCTAGGATCGAAGAGCGGCTGGCGGTTACCGCCAGCACCGACGGTGACGCGGCCCCGGGCGAGTGGGCGTTGAACGAGATCATGGTCGAGAAGAAGGCCCGTCACCGCTTGGTCAGGCTCGCCGTTCACGTGGACGACACCTACGTGACTACATTCTCGGCCGATGGGGTGATCGTGGCAACCCCGACGGGCTCGACGGCCTACTCCTTCTCCGCTCGGGGACCGATAGTCACTCCCTCGGTCGACTGCATGGTCCTGACGCCGATCGCGGCTCACATGGTCTTCGATCGCTCCTTCGTGCTGGATGCCTCGCAGGTCGTGACGCTCGAGGTTCTGGGGGAGGAAGCAGGACTTCTCTCGGCCGACGGACGCGAGAGCTTGGAACTTCCCGTCGGATCGCGGGTCCGGATCAAGGCCTCGGATAGTCCGGCCAGGCTCGTCCGACGTGACGATGGCCCCGGGTTCCTCGGCCTCGTTCGGGAGAAGTTCGGATTGCCCGGAGAGCCTGACTCCGATGTCGGTGGCGGCATGTAGCATCCCGAGTCGTGCTGAGAGAGCTCCACATCTCCGGACTCGGCGTTATCGAGGATCTGAACCTCGAACTTCACGAGGGTCTGAACGTGCTTACCGGCGAGACCGGAGCCGGCAAGACCATGGTCACGGTCGGTCTGTCGCTCGCACTTGGTTCAAGGGCAACAGCTTCCCTCGTCCGGCCCTCTTCATCCGCCGCCAACGTTCAAGCGCGCTTCGATGCACCCGCCTGGGCGGAGGAATGGGCCGAGGAGGGCGAGGTCATACTCGCTCGAAGGATCGGGGCCGACGGACGCGGAACCGCTCGGATCGGCGGTCAGATGACCACGGTTTCGGCGCTGGCTTCCCTGGCTGCGGATCTTGTCGAGGTCCACGGCCAGCACCAGACACAGCGGCTCCTATCCAGCGCGACACAGACCGCATTCCTCGATCGCTTCGCCGGCGATGCGCACATGGTGGCACTCGCGACGTACCGGGAAGCCTTCGACGAGTTGAAGGGAGCCAGCGCCGAACTCGAAGAACTGACCGGCGCGGTGCGCGATCGTGAAAGGGAACTCGACCTGCTCGCCTACCAGGTCCGCGAGATCGGGTCGGTCGATCCCAGGCCTGGTGAGAGCGCATCTCTAGCGGTCGAGGAACTGCGACTAGGGCATGTCGAGCGCATCCTGGAACGAGTATCGAGCGCCATCGCAGGCATCACCGAAGAGGACGGCATCGCCGATGCTCTCGGCTCGGCGGCCGCGGCTCTGGCAGAAGCAGCCCTCCTGGACCCCGATGCCGCAGAGCCTTCCGGGCGTGCGACGGCCATCGTTGCCGACGTTTCCGAGTTGGCTCGGGACCTGCGCAGCTACTCGGAGCGCCTGCAGGTCGATCCCCTGCGACTCCAGGAAGTGCGCGAGCGTATCCAGGCCTTGCGGGGCCTGCAGCGAAAGTACGGCGAAACGGACGAGGAGGTCCTCGCGTTCTTCGAGGGGGCCAGCGCTCGGATCGAGGACCTAACCGGCTTCGATGATCGTCGGACGCATCTCGAGCAGAAGGTCGCAGAGCTACAGAGCCGCGCGATGGAGAGGGCGGCGATGGTCGGCGATGGCCGCGAGGGAGCGGCGGTAGAACTGGCAGCCGCGATCGAGGCCGAGCTGCACGAACTCGGCATGGAGGGAGCGGGGGTCAGGGTCGATCTGGAAACCCTCCCGGAACTGACGGCGTCCGGTTCGGAGCGGGTCGAACTGCTACTCGCCGGAGGTCCGGGGCAAGATCCGACGCCCCTCGGAAAGACCGCCTCCGGGGGAGAGCTTTCTCGCACTATGCTCGCCTGTCGCAGCGTCCTGGCGGACCTGGACGCCGTCGGGACGTTGGTGTTCGACGAGATCGACGCGGGGATCGGCGGCAGGGCCGGACTTGCGGTTGGTCGTCGCCTTGCGCGCCTGGCGGCCGACCGGCAGGTTCTCGTCGTCACCCACCTTCCTCAGATCGCGTCCTTCGCCGACAGACACATAAGGCTGGAGAAGCTCGATGGCAGGGCGACCGCGCTGGTGCTCACCGACGGGGAGAGGATCGAAGAGCTGGCACGGATGCTCGCGGGTCTTCCGGGCAGCGAGGGCGCCGCCAGCCACGCGGAGGAACTCCTGGCTGAGGCGCGCACCGCGCGCTGAGGGGCGCCTGACGGGCCGCTCGGATAGGCTTGCCGGCGAGCATCTGAAGGGTGCGGTGACCACGCGCCCAGCCCGCTCCCGACAGGAGGCCACGACGGCAACGACGAAACATGAGGGCCGGCTGCGCCCGCTGCGGCGAGCCAGGTCGGTGCCGGGCATCGCGCGGGTCGACCACCGGACCAAAGACCTGGTTTCAAGGCTGAGACCGGGCGATGTCGCCGTGATCCGGCACGAGGACCTCGACCGCGTAGCCGCGGAAGGACTCCTGCGGTCGGGGGTGTCGGCAGTGCTCAACGCTTCGGCATCGATCACCGGGCGATACCCGAACTTGGGGCCGTTGATCCTCGTCGAGTCCGGTGTCGTCTTGATAGACACGTTCGGACCCCTGCTCATGGAGAAGGTTCGCGAGGGTGATGTGATCCGCATCGCCGGCGACCGCGTCTACGTCGAGGGAGCGCTGGTCGCGGTCGGCATCCGCCAAAGCTCAGCTTCGATCCTGCTTGCCATGGACGCCGCTAAGGAACGTCTGGGCGATCGCCTGGAGGGCTTCGCCCGCAACACGCTCGAGTACATGCATGAGGAACGCGACCTGCTCTTCGGGGGCCAGGGGCTGCCGGAACTGCGACACCAGATGTCGGGGCGACCGGTGCTGGTGGTGGTCCGCGGCTACGGCTACCGCGAGGATCTGGCGGCTCTACGGGCGTACATCCATGATGTTCGACCGGTCCTGGTGGGCGTCGACGGGGGCGCCGATGCCCTCCTGGACGCCGGGTACAAGCCCCACGTCATACTCGGCGATATGGACAGTGTCTCCGATCATGCCCTTGAGCTGGCCCGCAGTCGCCCCAGGCGGGGCCATCCGACTGAGGTACTCCTGCACGCGTACGCCGACGGATCGGCTCCCGGGAGAGAGCGTCTCGAGCGGCTGGGCGTGCCCTACGAGGTCGTTCAGGCGGCGGGAACATCCGAGGACGTCGCCTTCCTTCTGGCTCATGAGAAGCGTGCGGACCTGATCGTCGCCGTCGGCTCGCACGGCAACCTTCGCGAGTTCCTCGACAAGGGCCGTGCGGGAATGGCTTCCACGTTCCTGGTCCGACTGAGGGTCGGCGAGATCCTCATGGACGCGAAGGGTGTGTCCAGGCTCTACCGGGGCGAGAGCCGGCGCCTGGAGACCGCGATGCTCGTGGGGTCGGCGTTGATAGCCGTCGCCATCATCGTGCTGGTCTCGCCGTCCTTGCGACTGTGGGTCTCTCAGAACCTGCACCACTTCCTCGACTGGGCGAGGCGGGTCTTCTGATCTCCTGGCGCTACCACATCGTTTCGATCGTCGCCGTGATCCTGGCGCTGTCCCTCGGCGTCCTGGCCGGAGCTACGGTCGTCGGGGATCGGTTCGTGGAACAGCTGCAGGGGAACACGGATCGAGCCGAGCAGACGGCGGCTCGATACCGGGAGGAGGCCGACCGGCTCCGCGGATACACGAGCGAGACCATCGCGTATCTGACCGATGGCAAGCTCGTCGGTAGCCAGATCGTTCTCGTCACTCAGGATGGTTCCGACGATCGAGTGTTGAGCCAGACCATCCAGTCTGTGGAGCTCGCCGGGGGAGAGGTAGTGGCTCAGCTGACGGTGTCGGCAGCCATCGTGGACCCGGCCAGGCAGGAGGAGTTAGACGCGATCGTAGGGCCCGCCGGAACCGATCCGCAGGGACTGCCCGGTGCCCTCGCCGCTCGCCTGGCCGACCGACTCTCCGCGGGCGCCGCAGCTCGCGAGGAGGACCTGCTCACGCTCCTGGAGGGGTTCGTCAGGGTCGAGGCGGCCGTCGACCCGACGGCCATCGGAGGTCCCGACACCTTGGTCGTGGTCCTTGCCAGTGGCTCCGACGAGCCTTCTCTCGCGCCCGACCGGTTCCTCCTGCCCCTGGTACGGGAGCTTGCGGCGACCTCCACGCCCACTGCGGCCGGGGACGGGCTGAGCAGCACCTACGGGTTCGTGGCGGATGTGCGGGCCGACGATATCCCCGACGGGGCGATCGTTACCGTCGACGATCTGGATCAGATCTACGGCGGAGTGGCCTTGGTGCTGGGTCTGGCCAACCTGCAAGCCTCACCTTCTGGTGGGGGAGACTACGGCGTGGACGGCTCTGGGTTCCTCCCGGCCGTCGCGAGTACGCCGGGGCCCTGAAGTGAGCGTCAGGGTGGTCGCGCTCGTGCCCGCTCACGACGAAGCCGAGCGGGTGGGCGCGACCGTCCGTGAACTCGTCCACCTGGCCGGTGTGGAGTCCGTAGTCGTGGTCGATGACGGCTCGACCGACGCAACGGCCTCCGTCGCCCTGGGCGCGGGAGCAACCGTTCTACGCATCCCCAGAAGGGCCGGCAAGGGCTCCGCGATGGAAGGCGCCCTGCGGCGGCTCGCCCCGGCCGATATCTGGATCTTCGCCGATGCCGACCTGGGGGCCAGCGCGTCGGGTCTGTCCGTCGTCTTGGCCGAGGTTCTGGAGGGCAGGGCCGATCTTGCCATCGCGGCGTTCCCAGCAGCGGCAGGGGGAGGCTTCGGTACGGTCAAGAGGGCCGCCGCGCTCTCGATCGAGAAGCTCTGCGGCTTCAGGGCGGGTGAGCCTCTGAGCGGCCAGCGCGCGATCTCGTCCGGATGCCTGGCCGCCGTGCGACCACTGGCCGGGGGATTCGGAGTCGAAACGGCCATGACCATCGACGCCGTTCGCGCCGGATTCCGGGTGGTCGAGGTGGCCGCGGATCTCTCCCACAGGCCGACCGGGCGTTCGCTCGCCGGGTTCGTTCACCGGGGGTGCCAGGGTGCTCACATCGCCCGCGCGGTGGCCGCTCGAGCCCTGCGACTGCGGTGAGACTCATCGAGCGTCTTCGGGTCGCCAACTTCCGGGGAAACCCGGTGCCAAGGGTGCTTGGGCCAAGCTTGATGCTGGCCGGCGGCGCCGGGGCCTTCGCCGCGACCTTGTGGTCGGATCCCTCGCGCGTCCAGTGGGGAGCTCTGGCCGGATCGGGCCTCGTCTTCGCCGCCGGACTGGCCGACGATCTCGCGCCTCCGGGGCCGCGAGGGCTCCGCACCCACTTTCGAGCACTGGTGGATGGGCACGTGACCACGGGGGTAGTGAAGCTACTGATCACGACCGGTGCTGCGGTAGTTCTGGTCGGCCTGATGGTCGAAGGCGATGCGATACAGCGTCTGGGCGCCGTCGTCCTCGTGGCAGCGACGACGAACACGTTCAACGGGCTGGACGTTCGGCCCGGAAGAGCGCTCAAGTTCTTCCTCGCCGGCTCACTTATCTGCTCGATCTGGATCGGTCATCCCGGCTCGGCTCTCGCCGTCTGGCTGGGCATCGCTTACCCGGCTGCTTTCGTTGCGCTCTGGTTCGACCTTCGCGAAAGGGCGATGCTCGGAGACTCGGGCGCGAACCTGATCGGGTTCGCCTTCGGCGCTCAGCTCGCGGTGGTGCTGCCAGTCTGGGCCTACGTGCCGGCCGCGGCCGTCGCAGTCGGGTTGAACGTAGTGGCCGACACGGTGTCGTTCTCCCGGATCATCCAGGCCGTACCCCCGCTGCGTTGGTTCGACCGAGCGGGGCGCGCCCCGGATACGGCCGAAGGCGCGGTCGGGTAGGAAGATCTCGGCTCCGCCGCCAACATTCCGACCGAACGGCCGGAAGCGTGTCGGTGGCATCTGTTAGTCTCCATTCCCGTGGCAAGGCAATCGAAGTTCATCTTCGTCACGGGTGGTGTCGCCTCTGGTTTGGGCAAGGGGATCACCACCGCCTCCCTCGGCCGCCTCTTCAAGTCTCGCGGTCTTAAGGTCGTCCTTCAGAAGCTCGACCCCTACGTCAACGTTGACCCCGGAACCATGAATCCGTTCGAGCACGGCGAGGTGTTCGTGCTCGACGACGGCGCCGAAACCGATCTGGACCTGGGCCACTACGAGCGGTTCACCGACGAGAACTTCCACCGCGGCTCGAACTTCACGACGGGGGCCGTCTACAGCGCGGTGATCGCTAAGGAGCGCCGAGGCGACTATCTGGGTAAGACCGTGCAGGTCATCCCGCACATCACCGACGAGATAAAGGAGCGCGTCCGCGCGCTTGCCGAAACCGAGAACGCCGATCTGGTCATAGTCGAGGTGGGCGGTACGGTCGGAGACATCGAATCGTTGCCGTTCCTGGAGGCGATCCGCCAGCTCCGAAACGAGGTCGGTCGGGACAATTGCGCGTTCGTGCACGTATCGCTGATGCCCTTCATCGGACCCTCCGGGGAGCTGAAGACCAAGCCGACACAGCACTCGGTCAAGGAACTCCGGTCGCTGGGTCTTCAGCCCGACGCGATCATCTGCCGCTCCGACCGTCCTATCGGGCGCAACCTGAAGGAGAAGATCTCCCTGCTCTGCGACGTCCCCATAAGCGGCGTCATCTCGGCGGTCGATGCCGATTCCATATACAGGGTGCCTCTGATCCTGCGTAAAGAGGGACTGGACGATGAGCTCGCCCGACACCTTCGCGTCGAGGGACAGCCCGATCTCTCCGAGTGGGAAGCGCTCGTCCAGCGGATCGACGACGCAACGGAGCCCGTCAAGATCGCGGTTGTCGGCAAGTACGTGACCCTGCGAGATGCATACCTCTCCGTCATGGAGGCCCTCAAGCATGGCGGGTTCACCCACGGCGCGGATGTGGATATCACCTGGGTCGCTTCAGACGATCTGGGCGGCACGGCTACCGAGGACGCCCTGGCCCGGGTCGACGGCGTCCTGATCCCCGGAGGGTTCGGTGTTAGGGGAGTGGAGGGCAAGGTGGCGGCGATCCGCTACGCGCGCGAGAAGCAGGTGCCGTTCCTTGGGATATGCCTTGGTCTGCAGTGCGCGGTCATCGAGTTCGCTCGAAACGTCTGCGGACTCGAGGGTGCCAACTCGAGCGAGTTCGAGCCTGCGACACCTCACGCCGTGATCGATCTGCTGCCGGAGCAGAAGAACGTGACCGACTTGGGAGCCACGATGCGCCTGGGCGCCCAGCCGGCCCACCTGCTTGCGGGCACCCGTGCGATGGCCGCATACGGCGAGGAGGTCGTCTACGAACGCCACCGTCATCGCTGGGAGGTCAACCCCGCCTATCACGAGGCGCTCGAGCAGGCAGGGATGATCTTCTCGGGGATGTCCAAAGACGGCCGGCTCGTCGAGATCATCGAGTTGGCCGACCACCCGTTCTTCGTCGCGGGCCAGTTCCATCCGGAGCTGCGTTCTCGGCCTACCAACCCGCACCCGCTCTTCCGCGATTTCGTCGGAGCAGCTCAGGCGTTCCGGCGGGCGCGCGGGACCCAGAGCCCGGCCGAGTCCGGACGCCCGGTCGCAGTAACGGGCTGAGGTTCACTTGACCGAGCCTCTCGACTCACGCGAGGCGTTCGCCGGCTCGTTCATCAAGGTTCTGGTAGAGGACTGGCCCGGTCACGGCCCGTACGAAGTCGTCAAACACATGGGGGCGGCGGCCGTCCTGCCCATCACTCCCACGGATGAAGTGCTGCTCGTGAAGCAGTTTCGCCCCGCGATCCGAGGCGAGCTGACCGAGATCCCGGCGGGATTGCTCGATATCGGCGGAGAGGATGCGCTGACGTGCGCCGCCCGCGAGTTGTTCGAGGAGACCGGGTACCGCCACACCGCCATCGAGTTTCTCGCCGGCTACTACGCCTCGGCGGGTTTCACTGACGAGTACGTGCACCTGTTCTGGGCCCGAACGGCCTCCGAGCCTGAGGGACAGCCCGAGGAGGGTATCCAGGTGCTCAGGATTCCTCTGGACACGATGATCGCGGCAGCGCGTGCAGGGAAGGTTCGCGATGTTAAGACAGCGCTCGCCCTCTCCCTCGTGGCGGGCAGGCCGCTGCTCACATAGATCCGCAGCCCGCCCGAGGTAGTCTTCGAAGGGCGACGATGTCTATCGGTATCGAGGAACTCCAGGCGCGGTATCTCGACCATCTGACGGTCGAGCGTGGCCTGGCGGCCAATACGCTCGAGGCTTATCGGCGAGACCTCGGCCGCTACCGAGAGTTCCTGAGCTCGTGGGGCATCGACCTGCCCAAGGACGTGACTGCCGAAGTCGTTGAGGCGTTCGCCGTGCAGCTCTCGTCCTCGACCCACGGCCAAGCGCCCCGCCTCTACCGGCCGGCCTCTGTTTCCCGGGTCCTTTCCTCCGTCCGATCCTTCCACCGGTTCCTTCAAAGGGAAGGCGTGGCCGACGATGATCCGACCACCGCGATCCTGGCGCCCCGGACCTCGCGATCCCTGCCCCGTCCGCTCTCTGTCGACGAGGCCTTGCGTCTGATGGAGGTTCCCGACGAGACGACCCCCGCAGGTTTGAGGGACCGGGCGATGCTGGAGCTGCTCTACGGGGCGGGGCTCCGGATCTCCGAGCTCGTCGGTTTGGACGTCGACGATGTAGATCTGGAAGGGGGTAGCGTCAGGGTGCTCGGCAAAGGCGGCAAGGAGCGAGAGGTCCCCCTCGGCGGCTTCGGACGCCGAGCGGTGGAGGCCTACCTCACCAGGTCTCGACCGGGGCTCGCCACCAGCCGATCCAGGGCCGCGCTCCTTCTGAATCAGCGCGGGGGCCGCCTTACCCGTCAGGGATGCTCGGTTCTCCTTGCCGCACACGTGAAGGCCGCCGGGATCCAGCGACGCGTGACGCTTCACAGTCTGCGCCATTCGTTCGCCACCCATCTGCTGGAGGGTGGTGCCGATGTGCGAGTGGTACAGGAACTCCTCGGGCACGCAAGCGTTGCCACGACTCAGGTATATACGCTCGTTACTAAGGAGCACCTGCGCGAGGTCTACTACACGGCACACCCACGGGCCCGCCGCGCGCCCGTGGGGAAGGAGAGGTGAGACGTGCTCAACGAGGCGACCATGGCCGGGCTGCTCGCCGGCTTGCAGGAGCAGAAACGCAACCTCGGGAAGGAGATCGAAGACCAAGGAGCGGACCCGGACAGCGATGAGCTGGCTTTCGCCGACGACGCCGGGTTCTCCGACAGATCTCACAGCGCCGAGGAGCGCTCCCGCCTGATCTCGATAGTCAAGGCGCTGCGCTCGAACCTGCGTGACGTAGACCGGGCGCTGGCGAAGATCGGTGCGGGAACCTACGGGATATGCGAGCGCTGCGGCGGTCAGATCGGCCAGGAACGGCTCGTGGCGTTGCCGTGGGCCCTCCTATGTATGGACTGCAAGCAGAAGGGCCTACCCGCGTGAAGGCGGCTTTCGAGAAGGTTCTGCTGCTCGTCTGTGATTCCTGGGGCGTCGGAGATGCGCCGGACGCGGACCACTACGAAGATGAGGGATCGAACACGCTCGGAAACGTCGCGCGGGCAGTCGGAGGTCTGGACCTGCCGAATCTGGAGGCACTCGGACTAGGTCTACTGACGCCGATCGAGGGTGTCCGCCCCCGCGCGGATGCCGGGACCGCGCATGGTCGCGCGACCGAGACGAGCGCGGGGAAGGACACGACGACCGGCCACTGGGAGATGACCGGGGTTCGCCTAGACAAGGCCTTTCCTCTATATCCGCAAGGGTTTCCACCCGAGGTCATCGGGCCGTTCGAGACTCAGATCGGACGCGAGGTCCTCGGGAACGTTCCCGCGTCCGGGACCGAGATCATCAGCGAGCTGGGTGAAGAACATATGAAGACCGGAAGACCCATCGTCTACACGAGCGGCGATTCCGTATTCCAGATCGCCTGTCACAAGGACGTGGTGCCATTAGCCACCTTGTATGAGTGGTGTCGCGTGGCCCGAAGGCTACTGAAGGGAGAGCACGAGGTTGGGCGCGTGATCGCCCGGCCTTTCGAGGGTTCGCCGGGCGCCTTCACCAGGAGCCCGGAGCGCCGGGATTTCTCGGTGCCGCCACCCCGCCCGACCTTGCTGGAGCTCTGCACGGATCAAGGCGTATCGGTCTTCGGCGTGGGCAAGATCCAGGACATCTTCTCCGGGCAGGGCCTCACAGAGGCCCGCTACTCCGATTCGAACGATCACGGTCTCGACATAACGCTCGATCTCCTGCGGCGTCCGGGCCCGGCCCTGGTGTTCACGAACCTCGTGGACTTCGATTCGAAGTACGGACACCGCAACGACCCCGACGGATACGCCGGCGCCGTGCAGGCCTTGGATCGGCGCATGCCCGAGCTGATGGCGGGGATGGACGGAGGCTTGCTCGCGCTTACGGGCGATCACGGATGCGACCCAACGACCGAGTCGACCGATCACACCAGGGAGCGAACCCCCTTGTTGTTCGCGGGCCTCTCCGGCGATCCTGTCGATGTCGGCACCCGAGGTTCCTTCGGGGATCTGGGCGTGACGATCGGGGAGCTGCTCGGAGTTGTCACGGCCGGCTTGGACGGGACCAGCTTCGCCCAAGACCTGGTGAAGGGGGCAGTGAGTTGACCCTCGCGGACCCTCGCTCGGTCGTAGCGGCCAAGAGGGACGGACTGATGCTGCACGCCTCAGACATCCAGGACTTCATCAAGGGCTACGCGGATGGAACCGTCTCCGATCAACTGGCCACCGCGTTCCTCATGGCCGCATTCATCCGAGGGCTTTCACCGGAGGAGACGCTCGCCCTGACCAGGGCGATGGTGGAGAGCGGGGACACGGTCTCCTTCGGCGCGCTCGAGGCTCCCAAGGTGGATAAGCATTCGACGGGAGGAGTCGCCGATGGAGTGACTCTGATCTTCGCGCCACTGGCGGCCTCGATGGGGATGGCGGTGGCCAAGCTTTCGGGCCGGGGCCTGGGTCACACGGGAGGCACTCTGGACAAACTCGAATCGATCCCGGGGCTCCGCACGGACCTGGATCCTGGGCAGATCGAAAGACAGGTTTCGAAGGTCGGGTGCGCGGTCGCAGCGCAGTCTCCCTCGCTGGTCCCGGCCGACGGCAAGCTCTACGCGCTGCGCGATGCCACCGCCACGGTGGAATCGATCCCGCTCATCGCGGCCAGCGTCATGTCCAAGAAACTCGCCGTGCAGACCGATCTGATCCTTCTGGACGTGAAGGCCGGATCCGGCGCGTTCATGAAGACGCCCGAAGCGGCGGCGGCCCTGGCCCGAGCTTGCCTGGATCTGGCCGCGGGATGGGGAAGGAGCTGCATCGCAAGGGTTACCGACATGTCCCAGCCGCTCGGCGACGCGATCGGCAACTCATTGGACATCATCGAGACCATCGAGATCTTGAAAGGGGAACGGACCGGTCGTCTGCGAGATCTCGCGGTGTCTTTCGCAGCGAGGGCGGCCCGCGAACTTCTCGACCTGGATCCCGATGAGGCCGATCGCCGGGCCGAGGCCGCACTCGCCGACGGCTCCGCCCTCGAGCGTTTCCGAGGGATGGTGAAAGCCCAAGGAGGAGAAGAGCGCGTCGTCGACGACCCGGCGGCGGTCTTGCCTCAAGCGCCCGTCGTGGAACCGCTGATCGCCAGAGCATCGGGAACCGTGGCGAGCCTGGACGCCGAGGCGATCGGTAGGGCAAGCGTCTTCCTCGGTGCCGGCAGGATGAAGAAAGGCGATCCGATAGACCCAGCGGTCGGTATCGTCATGCGAACGAAGATCGGTGACGCTATAGAGGAAGGCCAGCAGTTGGGACAGATCCACGCTCGTTCCGCGTCAGAGGCCTCTGAGGCCGCGGCCCGGGTTCTCGGCGCCATCACTCAGGTCGACGGGGCGGTCTCGCCACCTCCGCTCGTGCATGAAGAAGTAAGGTCCGGGCCGTGATCAACCTGAGATTCGCGATCTACTTGGGGATCTCGCTGTTCGTGGCGATGAGCGCTCGCGAGATCGCGAGGGCCTGGGTCACGGCCAAGCTCGGAGACCCCACGCCTCGCCTGTGGGGGCGGATCACCGTCCTGCCGAAGGCGTGGTTCGAGCCCTTCGGAAGCGGGATGTTCCCGACACTGATCCTGATCCTCTGGGCGGCTGCGGCCCCTTACCTGCCTCCGCCCTTCGCCTACGCCAAGCCCGCCGCGCTCGACCCTCACTACCTCAAGCGGGGCACTCGGGATGTCGTCGTCGCATCGCTCGCGGGTCCCGTCACCAACCTCGTCATGGCAGTTGTAGCCGGGTTGGCGATCCGAAGCTTCCCCGCCGGCACGGAAGCCTTTCAGATCTCACTGGCATTCCTGATGACGAACGCTTCGCTGGCCGTCTTCCATCTGATGCCCATCCCGGGTCTCGATGGAGCCAGGATCTTGGCCCGCTTCCTGCCGCCTCATCCTCGCGAGGTATTCGTCAACCTGGACAAGTACCTCATCTTGTTCATCCTGGCCGTCTTCTTCCTGTTCGCGGCCCCGATGCTCGCCATGGTCCATGGGTTCGGGAACATCATCTGCCGTTCGGCAGCGGGCTTCAGCTGCTTCTGACAGGTCCACGGCCGCGTACCCGCCCGCGCTATCATCCCCGGCATCGTGAGCGATCCCACCGTAGCCAGCGCACCTACCGGTCCGGATTCGCGGATCCTCACCGGGTACCGGCCAACGGGTCCCCTACACGTGGGTCACTGGGCCGGCAACATCGAGAACATGCTCCGGCTCCAAGAGGCCCACGACGCCTATTTCTTCATCGCGGACTGGCACATGCTCACAACTCACTTCGATCGGACCGATGAGCTGCCTGCGTTCGTGCAGGAGCTGGTCCTTGACTGGCTCTCTGCAGGGATCGATCCGCAGAAGGCGACGATCTACCGCCAATCGGATATCCCCGAGGTCGCGGAGATGACGCTGCTGCTCGGGATGATCACACCTCTCGGCTGGCTCGAGCGCGTTCCTTCGTTCAAGGAGCGGCTGCGCGACATGGCCGAACGGGACATAGCCAACTACGGACTGCTCGGCTATCCGGTCCTTCAGACCGTCGACATCGCGATCGTCAAGGGGGAGTGGGTTCCCGTCGGGGAAGACCAGGTCGCGCATCTGGAGCTTTCGCGCGAGATCGTCCGCCGATTCAACCGGCTCTACGGTCCGGTCCTGGTCGAACCTCAGCCGCTGCTTTCGGAGACCCCACTCATCCCCGGATCGGATGGGCGCAAGATGTCCAAGTCGCTGGACAACTACATCGGTGTGCGCGATGACCCCGACACCATGCGGGCGAAGGTACGGACCTTCCTGACGGACCCCGAGAAGCTGCGGAAGGGAGACCCTGGAAGGCCCGAGGTCTGTCCGGTGTTCGCCCTTCATCAGCGCTTCTCGCCCGATATCTCGGACTGGACGGCCGAGAACTGCCGCAGCGGCGCATTGGGCTGCGTCGACTGCAAGACGAATCTCGCCGATCGCCTGATCGAGTACTTTCGGCCGTTCCGCGACCGCCGCGCCGAGCTGGAGAAGGACGTCGGCCTCGTTGCCAGGGTCCTGTCCGAAGGCGCCGCGCGGGTCCGCCCGGTCGTAGAGGAGACCATGGCAAGCGTCCGGGCCGCCATGCACTTCGGATGAGCGAACAGGGCGCTCCCACTGCCGGGGATTTCGCGGTCGACCTTGCGGTCTTCACGGGCCCCTTCCGGCTCCTGGCAGACCTGATCTTGGAGCAGAAGGTCGATGTCTGTGACATCAGCGTCGCATCGATAACCGACGGGTACCTCGCCTACTCGAAAGAGGCCGAGAACT
Organism: Actinomycetes bacterium; assembly: GCA_031423155.1. Lineage (GTDB taxonomy): Bacteria > Actinomycetota > UBA4738 > UBA4738 > HRBIN12 > JANPEZ01. Next base: position 9,316 of record JANPEZ010000022.1, on the reverse strand, counting down.
GGAACCTGGAGGAGGCAACCTGGTTCCTGGCGATCTGTGCGGTGATGCTCGAACTCAAGGTAGGCCGACTTATGCCTCGTCACCGAGAGCAAGACGAGGAGGACCTGCTCGGTGGCTCGCCCGATCTGGCCTACGCCCGGTCCTTGGAACTCGCTGCCTTCCGCCGGGTGGCTCTCGAGCTGTCACGGCGCCTGGAAGACGAGGCCGACTTCTTCGCGCGAGACGTCGGTCCCGGCCCGGAGTTCTCCCACCTGTATCCGGACATCCTCGCCGATCTGGACATGACGCAGATGGCCGCGATCGCGGCAGCTCTTCTTCGCCCGCCGCCGACCCTGGATCTGTCGCACGTGACGCCGATCAGGTTCTCGGTCTCCGAACAGATGACCGCACTTCAGGAGCGGATGACCAATTTCGGGACGGCCGCAAGCTTCAAGGACCTGGTGGCCGACTGCGAGGAGAGGATCCACGTCGTCGTTCGCTTCCTGGCCGTGCTCGAGCTGTACCGTGAGGGCAAGGTCGAACTGTCCCAGGGTGAGACCTTCGGCCAGATTCATGTCGAGTGGAGGGGATGAGCGGTGAGTGTTGAGCCCGAAGAGGTCCGGGCGGATGCGCATGTCTGTCGGGCGCTCGAGGCGCTCTTCTTCGTTTCCGACGAGCCGCTGACGTCGGCGCTGCTGGCGCAGTCACTCGAGGTAGACCGACCCACGATCGACGCGAGTTGCGAGGACCTTGCCGAGATCCTGGAGACGCGCGGTTCCGGCCTGGTTCTTCGCAACGTCGCCGGTGGATGGCGGCTGTTCAGCCACCCCGATGTCGCCACGGTGGTCGAGCGGTTCGTTCTATCCTCGCGTCAGGCGCGGCTGACCAAGGCCGCGCTGGAAACGCTTTCCATCGTCGCCTACAAGCAACCCGTCACCCGCCACCAGGTCTCGGCGATCCGCGGCGTCAACTCGGATGGCGTTCTGCGGGCACTTCAGGACAAAGGAGTCATAGCCGAGGTCGGTCGCGAGGAGACCCCCGGCCGGCCGATGCTTTACGGCACGACGCCGGAGTTCCTGGAACGCCTCGGCCTGGCTTCCTTGGCCTCCCTGCCGTCACTAGCACCGCTGCTGGGGGCAACAGGCCCCGATGAGGACCCGGACGAGCCGGGCGAGGAAGCCCCCACCGAAGAGCAGGGCTGAACGTGGGTGAGCCCGAGCGGCTCCAGAAGTCCCTGGCCCGCGCCGGCTTCGGGTCTCGCAGGTCCTGCGAGCAGCTCATCGTCGACGGCAAGGTCACGATCGACGGTCGAGTGGCGACGCTCGGAGACAAGGTGGACCCCTCGACCTCGAAGGTTCAGGTCGAGGGTCATGGCGTGAACCTGGATCCGAACCTGAAGTACTACGTGATGAACAAGCCCATCGACGTCGTCACGACGATGAGCGATCCTCAAGGTCGAGCCGACATCACGGCCTATCTCCCCGATGGCCCGAGGGTCTTCCCCGTAGGGAGACTGGACCGCGATTCCGAGGGGCTGCTGTTGCTGACGAACGATGGCGAACTGGCCAACCGATTGCTCCACCCCAGGCATGGCGTCGAGAAGGAGTACCTGGCCGAAGTGGACGGCCGCCCGAACCAGAAGCAGATCTCGGCACTGGAGAGGGGACTGCAGCTCGAGGACGGTCCGGCGCGTGCGCTTTCGGCCAGAGCCGCCGGATCGGCCGGGTCTCGTTCCGCTGTCCGCGTGATCATGGGGGAGGGCCGCAAGAGAGAGGTGCGCAGGCTGCTGGCCGCCGTGGGACTTCCCGTGACTCGTCTCGTCAGGGTGAGGATGGGGCCGCTGAAGCTCGGCCGCCTCGAGCCGGGCAAGGTACGTGAACTAACCGCCGAAGAGGTCCGGGGGCTATACGAAGCCGCAGGCATGTAGCCTGTCACTCGCGCGGGGGACCGGCCCTCAAGGAGTGGAGCCAGATGAGGCTACGAGCGGTACGCGGCGCGATCGCGCTCACCGGAGAAGACGCGGCGACGCTCCTTGCGGCGACGGAGCGACTACTCGGTGAGGTGCTGCAGCGCAACGACATCCTGACGGAGGACCTGGTCAGCATCCTGTTCACCGTCACCGACGATCTTCGCTCCGCCTTCCCCGCCGAAGCGGCGCGGAGAATGGGCTTGGGCAAGGTCCCTCTCATGTGCGCACGAGAGATCCCCGTCGACGGCTCCATGCCTCGAGTAGTGAGGGTTCTGGCCCACTTCCACACTGAACTTTCGATGGACGACGTCGTTCACGTCTACCTTGACGGCGCGGAGTCGCTGCGCGATGACCTCGGTTGATCGTCTCGCGGTCATCGGCACCGGCCTGATCGGAACCTCGATCGCGGCGGCCGCATCCCGGGTCGGATGCGACGTCTTCGGCTGGGACCCGGATCCGCAGGTTGCTCAGATCGCGAGCGAGCGCTCGGGGATGCGCGCCGAGCCCACACTCGTCAAGGCTTGTGAGGGCGCAGACATGGTCATCGTCTGTGCGCCCCTGGGGGAGATGGCGGCCTCTGTCGTCGCCGCCCTGGCAGCGGCGCCTGCCGCGGTCGTGACCGATGTCGGCAGCGTGAAGGCTCACGTGATGGATGAGGTCGGAGCGTTGGTCGAGGGTTCGCAGATGGCCAGGTTCGTCGGAGGCCACCCGATGGGCGGATCTGAGCGCTCCGGGCCCGAGCACGCCTCCGCAGCCCTTGTCGATGGCATCGTTTGGGTGATCACGCCCTCTGGGCAGACAGCGCCAACGACCGTTGACACCCTGGAGGCCTTCGTGACGAGGATCGGGGCCCAGCCCGTGCGGATGGATCCTGCCCGACACGACCGTCTGGTAGCCGTCGTCAGTCATCTGCCACAGATCGCGGCGACCACCCTCATGGGGATTGCGGCCACCGAAGAGGCCGACGAGCCGCAGATCCTCTTGCTCGCAGCCGGAGGATTCCGGGACCTGACGAGGCTCGCGGCCTCGAACCCGAAGCTCTGGAGCGAGATCCTGCTGGCTAACCGGGAGGCTATCTTGCAGGCGATCGATATGTACTCGGCCGAACTTTCCAACCTGCGGGCGATGATCGACACGGCTCGGGCAGACGAGGTAGAGCAGGCCTTCGCAACCGCGAAGGAGGCCAGACTGACGCTCGCCGCCAAACCTCAGGTCAGATCTGGAGTCGCGGTCTTCCAGGTTCCGATCCCCGACAGACCCGGAGCGCTGGCCGAGCTCACTTCAGCCCTGGCCGCGGGTCAGGTCAACATCGAGGACCTGCAGATAGTTCACTCTTCGGAAGGGGGCCGGGGGATGGTTCACCTGACCGTCTCCGCCGCCTCCGCCGATCCGGCCGCCGAGACCCTGTCGGCCCGGGGCTTCGACCCGACCAGATTGGCCTGATCCGTGAACGTGCGGATAACGCCGGGGGAACGTCTATCCGGGAACGCGACCGTCCCTGGGGACAAGTCCATCGCTCACAGGTGGCTGATCCTTGCTGCCACGGCCGAAGGGAAGAGCCTTCTCCGCGGCCTTCCGGCCTCGCTTGATGTCCGTTCGACCGCGGCCTGCCTGGCTGCGGTGGCTCCGGCCGCTCGACCTTCACTCGAGGCTTGGGCCGAGAAGGCTGCCTCGGCAGCCGAGAGTCACGGTTCCACGTGGAACCCAACCGCCACTATCGCCGCAGCAGAGCCACTTGAGGTCGAAGGTGAGGGCCTCGAGGATCTCCACCAGCCTGCCTCGGATCTGGATTGCGGCAACTCGGGAACCTCGATGAGACTGCTCATGGGACTGCTGGCCGGGTCGGCTTCCACTGTGCGCTTCGTGGGTGATGAGAGTCTGTCCGGGCGACCGATGGACAGGGTTGCCGAGCCCCTGAGACTGATGGGTGCGTCGGTCGAGACGACGGACGCACACGCGCCCGTACTCGTCAAGGGCGCCAAGCTGAAGGGCATCCGCTACTCGACCTCAACCCCTTCGGCCCAGGTAAAGAGCTCCGTGCTGTTCGCCGCTCTGTCGGCCGAGGGCGAGACGGTCCTGGAGGAACCCGCGCCCACCCGTGACCACACCGAGAGAGCCTTGGCGGCACTCGGGGCGCCGGTGGTCTCAAGCCCGGGCCGTGTCGGCCTGAGATCCTTTCAACACGAAGGCTTCGAGGCCACGGTCCCGGGCGACCCGTCCTCGGCCGCATTCCTGATTGCGGGAGCCGCGCTGACCGGATCGTCCATGATCATCACCGATCTGGGCCTGAATCCGAGCCGGATGCACTACCTGTCGGTGATGGAACGGATGGGAGTCAGAACCACCCTTCATGTCGAACGCTCCGAGCTCGGTGAGCCCGTCGGTACCCTTCATGTCGAGCCCGCGACCTCCTTGACCGGCACGTCGATCTCCGGCGAAGAGTTGCCCCTGGTGATAGATGAGGTTCCCGTACTGGCGCTGATGGCCACTCACGCCGAGGGAGAGACGTGGTTCCTCGGGGCCTCCGAACTGAAGGTAAAGGAGTCGGACCGGTTGCGGGCGATCGCCTCGGGGATCTGGTCGCTGGGCGGTCACGCGGGCGACGAGGGTGAAGACCTGGTCGTCTCCGGCCTCGGCCTAACCGGCGGGCGGGCCGATGCCGGCGGTGATCACCGCATGGCGATGGCCTTCGCGGTTGCCGCCCTGGCCGCCGATGCTCCCTGCGAGATATCGGGCATGGAGGCGGCGGCGGTCTCGTTCCCCGGTTTCATCCAGACGCTCGAGGCGCTCGGCGCGCGGATCGAGGTCCTCGAGAAGTGACCACGGGGGTCATCGCTATCGACGGTGCCGCCGGAAGCGGCAAGAGCACACTCGCGCGCGCGCTGGCTCACCGCCTGCATCTGCCCTACCTCAACACCGGCCTCATGTACCGGGCCCTCACGGCCGCAGCCTTGGATGAGGGCGTAGACCTCGATGACGAGAACGCTCTCTCCGAACTCACCTCGAGGTTGAGGTTCACTATCTCCAGCGATGATCCGCGCGAACTTCATGTTCAGGGTTCGACCCCCGGCGACGAGCTCTCCGAACCTAGGGTCGATGCGGCGGTCTCTCGGGCCTCAAGGCACCCTCGTGTTCGGGCCCTGATGCGCGAGGCACAGCGGAACCTCGGTTCGCCCTCGGCGGTCGTGGAAGGCCGCGATATCGGCACGGTCGTCTTTCCCGATGCCGCAGTCAAGATCTTCCTGGAAGCAGACCCGGGGGAGAGGGCCGTCAGACGGATGGGCGAAAGGGATATCCCTGCGGCGGATGTGCGGGAGGCGCTGAACGAGCGCGACGCCAAAGACTCGCAGGTCAATCCGTTGATCCCCGCCAAAGATGCAGCGGTCATCGTCACGACGGGTCTGACCCGCGAACAGGTGCTGGATGAAGCGCTGGCGATGGTTCACCGAGCGGGCCTGTCGTGAAGGGAGTCCTGCCCAGGGTCGCGGTCCTCGGACGTCAGAACGTCGGTAAGTCGACCCTGGTGAATCGGCTGGTGGGCCAGCGCGAGGCCATCGCGCACTCATCGCCCGGGGTGACCCGGGACCGAGTCGAGCTGGAAGCCACATGGAGGGGCCGAAGGTTCCTGTTGATCGACACCGGGGGATACCTGCACGCAGCCAAAGGGATCGAGGCCCTCGTACGGGCGCAGGCCGATCGAGCGGCCTCTGAGGCCGACGTGATCCTGCTGGTGGTCGACGCGCGATCAGGTATCACCGAGGAGGACGCCGCCCTCGCTCGGCGGCTGCGCAAGGTTGCCGAACCCGTCTTAGTCGTCGCCAACAAAGTGGACACAGCACAAGAAGAGGTCGACGCACTGACTTTCCGGGCGCTGGGGCTTGGGGAAGCCGTGGGTGTCTCCGCCGCCCTGGGCAGGTCCTCCGGCGACCTGCTGGACCGCATCGTCGAGCTGCTGCCCGATGCCGGGGTCGAAGCCGAGGAGCCCCCGGCGGAGCCCCGGTTCGCCCTCGTCGGCCGGCCTAACGTGGGGAAGTCGAGTCTGTTCAACCGGATCCTCAGTCAGGAACGCTCGGTCGTTTACGAAGAGGCCGGCACCACCCGCGACTCGGTCGACGCGATGATCGAGTGGCCGATGGGAACCGTCAGGTTCGTCGATACCGCGGGCATGAGAAGACCCACGAGGGTCCATGGGGTCGAGTACTACAGCTTCGTACGGGCCACGCAGGCGATCGAACGGGCCGACGTCGCGATACTCGTCGTGGATGCGTTGGAGGGTTTCACGGCCGAGGACAAGCGCATCGCCGTGCGGGTGATCGAAGCGGGCAGAGGATTCCTGGTGGTGGCGAACAAGTGGGACCTGATCGAGGACAAAGATCGGACCTACAAACTCATGGCCGAGGAGGTCTCTCTCTTCGCGAAAGCGTCGTTGGTTCGAACCTCCGCTCTGTCAGGGCAGGGAGTGCCACGCTTGCCTCACATGTTGATGGACCTTCACGCCCGCTGGAACTCCCGAGCCACGACGTCGAAGGTGAACGAGGTGCTCATCCGAGCGGTCACGGAGCAACCCGCGCCGAGGGGTGCGGGCAAGATCCACTACGCCACCCAGGTCTCCTCGGGTCCGCCTTCCTTCGTTCTGTTCGGCGGAGCCACCCCCGGGGCGACCTATCAGAGATATCTGGAGAACCGTCTAAGGGCGGCGTTCGATCTGGACGGTGTGCCGATCAGGATGAAGTTCCGGCTTCGCCGTAGGAAGACGCCAGCTAGTCCATAACGGACTAGTCCCGTGCTCGGTCGGGACGGCGGGACTTGAACCCGCGACCCCTGGTCCCCCAGACCAGTGCGCTACCAGACTGCGCCACGTCCCGTTCAGGTCCATCCTAGCCGCCGGACCCTCGCACCGGCGAGCCGACCGGCGCCGCTCGCGATGCTAGGGTGCCCGCGTGGACGCGCGGCGCAGGCGGCAGGGGAGCGGCCCTAGGGACAACGGTTCGGCGGCCGGCTCGAGCGCGATCGTTACCTATCCCAACGCCATCTCGCTACTGCGCATCATGACGATCCCCGTGTTCTGCTACCTGATCGTTCATCCGGACACGGTGGTAGCAGGGCTGTTCGTGTTCGGCGCGGTCGTGGCGACCGACTGGGTCGACGGCTTCGTCGCCAGGCGGTTGGGCCAAGTGTCCGAGATCGGCAAGATATTGGATCCGACGGCAGACCGATTGGCTTTGGCCGGTGGACTCATCGCCATGGTCGTGGCGGGGATATTCCCTCTCTGGGCGGCTCTCCTGATCTTGGCCAGAGACGGGCTGATCCTTCTAGTTGGGGGGCTCCTGATTGCACGCGGGCGGGTCCGCCTCGACGTCAGATTCATCGGCAAGGCCGCGACGTTCAGTCTCATGCTCGGCATCCCGTGGATCGCGTGGGGGAGCGCAGGGCAGTGGGCATCACGGGCCGCTCTGGCCGCTGGATGGGTGCTGTTCGCCGTCGGCATCGTGGAGTACTACGTCGCTACAGCTTTCTACTTCGGGGACATCCGCCGGGCGTTCGCCTCGACGGAGCGGTGAAGACGGTCGGTGCTTGCTGGTGTCATGCTGTGAAGCCGAAGCCGGTCCCCGCGTCACCTAGGAGGAGAACGTGGAGTTTCCCGAGGATCTGCGGTACACGAAGGAACACGAGTGGGCACGCATGGAAAGTGGCGGGAGCGTTCGCGTCGGGATCACCGACTACGCCCAGGCCGCCCTCGGCGACGTCGTGTACGTCGACCTTCCTGATGCCGGGGCTGCGGTCCAGGCCGGCCGCCCTCTCGGCGAGGTCGAATCGACCAAGTCGGTCTCAGACGTCTACTGTCCGGTCAGCGGGTCGGTGACGCAGAAGAACCCATTGCTGGAGGACCATCCCGAACTGGTCAACGAGCAGCCTTACGCCGACGGGTGGCTGGTGATGGTCGAACCCTCCGACCCCACGGCGTTCGAAACGCTGATGGATGCTGCCGCCTATCGTGGATTCGTCGAGTCGCAGGATCACTGACACGCGCGCCCGCGCACGCACCAACCCTCAATGCTTCATCCGCCCTCATCTATCGGTTCAGCCCTACCCTTGGTGAGACTTGACTGATACCTAGGCTCACTGTTGAACGTTCGGCCCAGCTGAGATACCGTTCGTTCGCTGCGGGGTTGAGGGTTAGGTACGAACCCGAAAGCTCGTTGAGAGGGAACACTGGAGGAGGACGGTAGCTTGTTCTGTACCCGCTGTGGACATCCGAACAGAGAAGAAGCTCGGTTCTGTTCCGAATGCGGAGCTCCACTGGAGGCCGACCCGACCCTGTCACTGGCCCCCATCGAGACGGATGAGGACCACTCGGAGCCGTTCCCGTTCCCTCACGATGAACTCGAGCCCGGTCAGGGTCTCCTCCTGGTCAAGCGCGGACCCAACGCGGGAACCACGTTCCTGTTAGAGAAGGACGAAAGTCAAGTGGGGCGCGATCCGGGCAGTGATGTCTTCCTGGACGACATCACGGTCTCGCGCAAGCACGCATCGTTCGAACGTCGCGGCGAGGCGTTCTTCGTCAGGGACCACGGAAGCCTCAACGGCACGTACGTCAACGGCGAGCAGGTCGAGGAGACAAAGCTCGCTTCGCACGACGAGGTTCAGATAGGGATGTTCAAACTCGTGTTCTTCTCAGCTGGGAGTGAGGGCTAGATGGCAACGCGCAACTATCAGTCGATAGGCGAAGTGCTCGTCTCGGTCAAGACCGAGTTCCCCGACATCACGATCTCGAAGATCCGTTTCCTGGAAGCGGAGGGTCTGATCGACCCCGAGCGCACTCCTTCGGGGTACCGCAAGTTCTACCCGCAGGATCTCGACAAGCTCAAGTCGATCCTGCGGTTGCAACGAGACGAGTACCTGCCGCTGAAGGTGATCAAGGAGCGGCTGCTTCAAGGGGACGAGGCCGAGGACGGGTCCGGTGATGGCGCCGAAGATACCTCCGAAGTGGTGTCTGAAGAGATCGCCGATGCGCCGACGGGCCTACAGATGTCGATCGAGGAGATGTCGGCTGCCAGCGGTGTCGAGAAGGAGCGGATCCGAGAGCTGGAGTCGTTCGGGATCGTCTGCTCTCACGGGCCCGACGACGCCAAGTACTACGACGGGGACGACTACATCACGCTTTCGATCGTCAAGGATTTCTTCCGCTACGGCGTCGAGCCTCGGCACCTGACCATGTACAAGCATTTCGAGGAGCGCGAGGCGGACTTCTTCCAGACGATAGTGGCGCCGATGCTCCGCCAGAAGAACCCCGATGCCCGGCGGGCTGCGTCTGAATCCTTGGCCGACCTTGCGAAGGTCTCGCGCAAGTTCAAGCAGGCCTTGCTC
>JANPEZ010000021.1:0-10517 GCA_031423155.1 Actinomycetes bacterium | reverse complement strand
GGCAAGAAGTACAAGAAGTGCCACGGCCTCGAGGTCTGAGGCGGCCTACGCCGGTTTGACCAACAGCAGCGCCAGGTTCTCCGATCCCCAGATGTCCAGATTCGTTGCGGGGATGAAGCCCATAGCTTCGTAGAAGGCCAGCGTCTCCAGATAGCCCGGGTCGGGGTCCAGGTCGGACAACGTCTTCACGAGAAACAGGCGAGCGCCTTCGGCTCGCGCAGCCTCCTCGAAGGCTGCGATCATTTCGCGTCCGTGGCCGCCCCGGCGACGATCGGCCCGTACCGCCATCCACGTGATCTCGGCAGACGTGGGCCGGGGGAAGTTGTAGGTCAGGAAGGCGACGACCTCGTCGCCTTCCTCCGAGACGAAGCCGCTGTGGCTCCTGACTGCTTCGGCGCAATCGCGAAGACCCTGCGCGTTGCCGAACCAGTCGGGCAGGCTCGCGATGATCGCGTCGCAGGTTTCGGCGTCTTCGGGCCTCAGCTCTCTGATCACGGCCGAAGCCTACCGTTACACTCGGCGGGTCATGAGCGACTTCACCGAACGACTCGACAGGCTCTCCGAGCGGGTCCTTGCCGCCAAGGAGTTCCTTTGACGTCGACGGCAAACGCTCGCAGCTAGCCGACCTGGAGAAGCAGGCCTCCGACCCCTCGCTCTGGGAGGACCCGAACCGCGGCAGGGAGATCACCTCCAGACTCTCTCGCGCCAAGTCAGAGGTCGACCGCTACGACGGCTTCATCGGGCGCATCGAGGACGCCCGCGCCATGGATGAACTCCTCGCCGACGAAGCGGACGCCGACCTCGCAGCGGAACTGGCGGCGTCCGTCAAGGCCCTCGAATCGCAGATGGACAAGCTCGAGCTGGCGGCGTTGCTGTCGGGCGAGTACGACGACAACGAAGCCATCGGGACCATCAACGCCGGCGCCGGCGGAACCGAATCCCAGGACTGGGCGCTGATGCTGCTCCGCATGTACACCCGCTGGGCCGAGCGCGAGGGCTTCGAGCTGGAACTGGACGAGGTCCATCCCGGCGAGGAAGCCGGCATCAAGTCGGCAACCTTCCAGCTCCGCGGCACCAACGCCTACGGCCTGCTCTCGGCCGAGAGGGGAGTGCACCGCCTGGTCCGCATCAGCCCCTTCGACGCCCAGAAGCGCCGGCATACATCCTTCGCATCGCTGGACGTCATCCCGCTGCTGGACGAGTCGAGCCAAGACGACATCGAGATCCCGCCCGATGACCTGCGGATCGACGTGTACCGCTCCAGTGGCCCCGGCGGCCAGTCCGTGAACACCACCGACTCGGCCGTGCGCATCACACACATCCCTACCGGACTGCAAGCCGCTTGCCAGAACGAACGCTCGCAGCTGCAGAACAAAGCGGTCGCCATGCGCATCCTGAAGTCGCGTCTTGCAGAGCTGGCCCGCGAGCAGCACGCCGAGAAGATCGAGAACCTGCGAGGAGAGCGCAAGGCTGTCGACTTCGGCTCGCAGATCCGTTCCTACGTCCTGGCCCCGTATCAGATGGTCAAAGACCACAGAACCGAGGCCGAGGTGGGCGACCCCGAGAAGGTCCTCGACGGCGACCTGGAGAAGTTCATCGAGGCGGAACTACGTCGAAGAGCGAGCGCGTAGGTGGCGGGGAAGGTCTGAGGGCGCCCGGGCCGTTAGGTCTGCTTCCGAGGGCGACGCTCCCGAGCCAGAGCCCCCACTAGGGCCAGAACTAGCAGAGACCAAACGAGTGCGCTTGCTTTGATGCCTCGGCCTATCGAGGGGTCGGACCTCGTGGTCGCCCGCGGAGACCGGGATCCCCTGGCGAAAGGCGTCGGTTTCCAGGACGGGAGTGGGCTTGCCGTCGACCGTTGCGTTCCAACCGCTTCCGTCGTTGTTGCGGACTACCACCAACGAGGGAGCGTTCGCGTGCACCTGCATCCGAACGTTCTCCGGGCCTGACTCGGTGTAGGTGACGGTCCCCGGAAGCGCTCCCGGTACCTGCGTGATAGGAGGGTTCTGCTCAAGAACCGCGGTACGGCCCGGGTCGAAGTCCGGTTGCAGAACGGCCTTCAGAGCCGCCGCCGGGTCGGGTTCCACGGTCCAGGAGGGGACGACAGAGGCTCGGGGTTGCCATCCGAGGACCTCGATCATGTCGTAGCCGTCTTGCGTCGCGACGACTCGACCCGGAACCGTGGGGTCGTGGCCGTGGGGCAGGATCAGGTACCGCACTCCGAGCAGACGGATGTCCTGCAGCGAGGGCTCGGTGATGATCGAGGCGTTGTAATAGACGGAGTTGGGATTGGTCGCCCTGATGTACGCCCAATACCTGATCGGCTGAACCGGGTTGTAGCCCAACACGTCTGAGATGCCGAAGAGGGTTCCTCTCTCCATCTGCAGAGCCGGCCAGTCGACGGGACGCTGGGTGAACAGATAGCCCTTCTCGAAGTTCGCTGCGGGCTGGACCCACGTTAGGTATCGATCGGGCTGACCCCGAAGGATGTCGACGAAGCGATTCGGTTCGAGGAAGTCGGCCTCGGGAACGTTCGGCCATCGCAGCGGTTGGGGGATCAGGTTGGGATGCTCGCCACTTTCCAAACCGACGTGGGTGGTGCCTCCGGTGTAGGCCTGGGACCAGAGCGCTCCCGCCATCAGCTCCACCGCCAGCACGCCGACCACAGCCAACAGCGCTCCTCGGCGCCCGCCCGCCAGTGCCAGCAACGCCGGGACCGCCGCGGCCATGGCGACGGCCACGAGCAGGAATCGGATCGGGTGCGCGCCGGCGACAAGGGGCAGGAACAGGAAGAGGCCAACCCCAGCGCCCAGCCACTTTCGGGCCTCGATCCTGCTCATAGGGCGTTCGATGAGCCCCTGGATGCCGACTCCGCCCAGTACCGGGATCGCGACCATCGCCAGGTAGCGAAGACGCCCGGGGTTGTGCAGGTAGACGTCGCCGTAGGGCAGTTCCAAGATGATCGTCCGGAACCACCCGGCGGTGACCAGTACGTTGAGCATCAGGATGTAGACCAGCACGAGCGAGCCTCCGAAGGCCCACACGAGCATCCGGTGCGTGCGCGAGCGGAGGGCTAGCAGCGAAGCGAGCAGGATCGTAGCGCCCGCGTACGCGCCCGGCGCGGAGGCGAACGCGATCGGCCATGAGCTCCAAACGCCGTTCGTGCTGATCGCCCTCTCCTGGATCCCCGCCGCCCGCTGCAACGGAAGGAGCACTGCGTTGTAGCCCGAGCCCAGGCTCGATGTCCCTATGTAGTCGAGGTGAGGCAGAAGCACCGCCAGCGATGCCAGAGGCAGGAATGCGATGAACCCTGCGGCGCGCGCGGCGGCGCGTTGCCAAGAGAGCTGGCCCGCGCGCACGGATCCGATCGCGCCCGCCAGAACGTACGCGGTCACCAGCAGGGTGCATATCGTCAGTCCGTGGGACATGTGGGCACTCGCGACCTGCGACCAGGCCAACGCGGCGAGCGCGAGCCACATGAGCCTTCGCGACAGCAGCAGCGACTGCCGGTACCCCGAAGCTCCGAGAAGCACCAGAGGGGTCCACGCGAGGGTCCCCGCGAACGGCATCGAGATGGCGATGACCGAGGCCGACATGATCATCGCCAGCGAGAGGCCTGCGGCGGTGGCTGCCGCGCGATGCAGCGAGTCCTTCCTCAAGAACGCGTAGAGCCCGAGCCCCGCCAGCATCGGGTTGAACGCGATGAACGCCCGCATCGCCGCTCCGGGCGAGAGCCAGGAGAAGAACGCCATCGCCGGCAGGTACAGCCATCCACCCTGAGGATCCGCGGCGAAGCGCGCGCCGGTGAACTCGAACGGATTCCAGAGAGGCACGTGTCCCGACGAGAGCGAGCGGCCCAGGAACGAGAACCGTGGGAGCCAGAACGCAAGGATGTCCGGATGCTGATTCGTCAGGCTTGGAGTAAGCACGAACCCGCGCAGCGCGATGATCACAGATAGAACTATGAGAGCCGGGCCTGCGATCACGGCAAGCAGCCGTAGCCCGCGAGCCACCTGACCTGGGGTTTCGGCCCGATCTGGGCCTATCGCGGACTGCTCGATGGTGGCGCTCATGGCGCGAAAGCCTACGGGAACCTCCAACCCCTCAAGCAGGTGGCTTGGTAAGGTGGGACCCCGCACCCCACCCGTTCTTACTCTTCAGGGAAACCGCTCATGATCAGTGTTCAGCACGTCACGAAGGTCTACAAGAACAGCGTTCTCGCCTTGGACGACGTATCGATCGACGTCGAGAAGGGCGAGTTCGTGTTCGTCGTCGGCGCGTCCGGCTCGGGCAAGTCGACCCTGATCCGGATCCTCCTCAAGGAGGAGGAGGCCACGAAGGGCGACGTCTTCGTGGCCGGCAAGAACCTGGAGAAGCTCACGAGCTGGAAGGTGCCCTACCTGCGCCGCAACATCGGAACCGTTTTCCAGGACTACAAGCTGCTGCAGGATAAGACGGTCTTCGAGAATGTCGGCTTCGCCCTCGAGGTCATCGGAAAACCCAAGCACGTGATCGACCAGCGCGTTCCCGAGATCTTGGACTACGTCGGATTGGGGGAGAAGCTCAACAGCTACCCGGATGAGTTGTCCGGTGGTGAGCAGCAGCGGGTCTCGATCGCTCGCGCTTGCGTCAATCGGCCGCTGGTTCTGCTGGCCGACGAGCCGACGGGCAACTTGGACCCGAACACGAGCGTGGACATCATGCGCCTGCTCGACAAGGTGAACCGCATCGGCACGACGGTCCTCATGGCCACCCACGATCAAGCGATCGTCGATGCGATGCGCAAGCGCGTGATCGAGCTGGACAAGGGTCAGGTCATCCGCGACCAGGCGCGAGGGGTGTACAGCTAGATGAAACGCCTCGACTATTACCTTCGGGAGACGGCGACCGGCTTGCGGCGCAACGGCATCGTGGCATTCGCGGCGATGTCGACCGCTTTCATCGCCCTGTTCCTCTTCGGTTTGGCCCTGCTGATCGGCAAGGAATTCAACCTGGTGATCGACCAGGTCACCGGAAGCGTCGAGGTCGCCGTCTACCTGACCGACGACGCGAGCGCGGATACCGTGGCGCGCCTGACCCAGTCGCTTGAGGCTCTTCCGGCGGTCGCCAGCGTCACCTACGAGAGCAAGGATGAGGCGTGCGCGCGCTTCAAGACACTATTCGCCAACCAGCCCGCCTTCAGCGAGAACACCGACTGCGCGGTGCTTCCCGCCTCGCTGCGGGTCAGGCTCGCCGACACATCCCAGTTCGAGCAGATCAACGCTGCGATGGGGTGTAGCTTCGACGCGACCGGTAAGCAGACCTGCACTCAACCGGGGGTCGCCGAGATCCACGACTTCACCGACCTTCTGAACAAGCTCACCGCGATCACTAGCATCCTTTCCGTCGGCATCCTGGCCGTGGCGTTCATCATGCTTGGGGCTGCTGTGGCTCTCATAGCGAACACACTCCGCATGGGCATGTTCGCCCGGCGAAAGGAGATCGGCATCATGCGGCTGGTCGGTGCCACCAACTGGCGGATCCGCGTGCCGTTCCTGATCGAGGGCCTCGTAGAGTCGCTCCTCGGTGCCGGGGCGGCGGTCATCGCGCTGTTCATGATCAAGGTGACAGTCTTCGACCGCCTGAGGACTGAGCTTCCGTGGGCCCCGATCATCCGCAACAGCGACGTGCTCGCTATCGCGCCGCTGATCTTGATCGCCGGAGCGGTGATCGCGCTGATCGCGGGCACCGTCGGGATGCGCCGCTTCCTCGACGTTTAAGGTCGCTCCGTGAGCCGGCGCGAAGAGGGCGAGAAGACCGTCGCTTCGAACCGGCGCGCGCTCCGCGACTACGAGATCCTAGAGCGAGTCGAGTGCGGGATGGTTCTCACCGGCTCGGAGGTGAAGTCGATCCGGACTGGGCGAGGCTCGCTGGCCGAGGCGTACGCGCGCGTCAGCGGCGGCCAGATGTGGCTCGACGGCTTCCACGTACCTCCCTACGACCAGGGCGTGAAGGTGGGCTATGACCCCACCAGGCCTCGCAAGCTGTTGCTGCACCGCCGCGAGATATCCCAGCTCGATGCCAAGGTCGCCGAGAAGGGACTGGCATTGGTGCCGCTGCGCGTGTACTTCGTCCACGGGATCGCCAAGCTCGAGCTGGGCCTGGGGCGGGGAAGACGCCAGTACGAGAAGCGTCAGGTGATCGCCGAGCGTGATGCCAAGAGGGACATCGAGCGCGCGACCGGCCGGCGTCGTTAGTCGTTCTCTACCGCTGCGAGGCCGTCCTGTACCCGGTGTAGGAAACCGATGAACCTGGTCAGCTCGGCGTCCGAAAGGCCTGACATCCATCGGGTCTCGCGACCGTGGACGATCTCCCGGACCTTTGCCAGAACCTTCAGCCCGGCCGGAGTGATCTGCACGATCTGGCTGCGCCTGTCCTCCGGGTGAGGGGAGCGTTCTACGAACCCTCGTTTCTCGAGTGAATCGACGAGGCCGGTCACGGTGGCTCGGGTGACGATGAGCCGCTCGCCGAGAGCGCTGGGGGACATAGGCCCGCGATCTCGGAGCTGGGCGAGGACCAATCCGCCCGCTCCGCTGACACCCAGAGGACGCAGCATCCGGCCGATCCTGTCGAAGAGCAGGTCGCCCGTGCGGATCGTGTTCATGACCGCCTCGGTGGCCAGGATGTTCGCCTCGGGCGTCTGGTCGTGGAAGTCGGCCGGCATCTGGATCTTCTCCATGGCGAAGGATGATACGGGACTTGACAATCAGGGTCCAACACATAATCATTAGGGCCCTAAGCGACTCAGCGGGAGTCGGGCGAGCAAGGGAGGCAGCAGATGGCGAAGGTAGTGGTTGCTCACCACGTGGCCGATTACGACGCTTGGCACCCGGTCTTCAAGGAGCACGGCGAGGTCCGCCGCTCGCATGGAGCACAGGGTCACACGCTCAACAGGGGAGTCGAGGACCCGAACTTCCTCGTCATCGCGACCGACTTCGAGTCGGTCGAGGGCGCCCGCGCCTTCATGAGCGATCCGGGTCTACCCGGCGTGATGGAGCGTGCCGGCGTCGACTCCGAGCCCTCGATCTATCTGGTCGAAGAGGTCGAGTCCGAGAAGTACTGAGCTTTCGAGGGGGCGGCGCGCCGAGGCTCAAGGCGTGTCGCCCCCTCGCCGTATACTCCTTGAGACAACTGCATATGGGGGTGTACTGGCTTCGACCTGGACGTTCATCGTCTGGGGGAAGCGGGCCGAGGTCCCGGATGCCTCGTTAAACGCCGGACAAACACAAGCGCCGAAGACAACTACGCGCTCGCTGCTTAATTAAGTAGCCGTCCGCCTCGGTAGGCCTGCCGCCGAGGGTCGGGCGTCGTTCGCAGGCTCACGGAGACGGTTCCGTCAGGGGGCCGCCACCGGACATCGAACCCTGACTGGCTAAGAGGTCCTCCGCCTGTGGGAGCCTCGAGGCGAGATCTACCGCAGGCTGCGCCCGGAGAAGCCCCAGTCGGTCGCTCAGGGACGGGGGTTCGAATCCCCCCACCTCCACGAAACGAGCCCCGTCTCCCGAGACGGGGCTTCGTTCTATCCGCCGTATGTCGATGCCGGGGGGATGCCCGGTTCGGCCTCGGGGTAGGCGGTTTCGCCGTACATGCTCAGGTCTTTGTCCTGCAGCCATTCCAGGAAGTCGCCGCCGAAGACGGCTGCGAACTCCTTCTGGTCCAGAAGTCCTTGCTCGATCGCGCTGCGGGGAACGTAGGGACCGATGTTGTCTCTGTAGCGGTAGTCGGCGAAGAAGGCGCCTATCTCGGCGAGCGATATCCCCGTGTCGAGCAGTGCCTTTCGATCGACGAAGACCTCGGCGGGCCAGACCTGCTGGACGACGTGCCAGATCCCTCGCCTGAACTCGTCGTCGATGTCCTGGCCGAGCTGCAGAGGGTCGACGCGCGTGCCGCCGACCGCATCGGGGAGCGGGCACTGACCGTGGTCGGCGGTGACGAAGAGCACGTACTCGCCGGCGAAGCGCTCCTCCAGCAAGGTGACGAGGCGGCCGAGTTGGGCGTCGACCTCGCGAAGCGCGATCTCCTCGTTCTTGGACAGCATGTTGTAGATGTGGCCCGTGTAGTCCGGCGACTTGTAGTTGATGTATACGAGAGAGGTCGCGCCCCCCTCGCCGATCGGTTCCGAGTCGAAAGCCGCTTCGATCAGATCTCCCTGGTACTGGATGATCGGAGGGCTGCAACAGACCGCCTGCCGATCGCCTTCGGGTGGATCGAACTGCGAGTCGTAGCCGGGTGAGGTCCACGCGGCCTGGTGCGCCATGAGCTGATCCAGAGAGGGGACAGATGCCGGCAACCGGAAGATGTTCGCGTTGTGAGGCTGCCAGGCCTGATCGGGAGATATCTCGCGGAACTCGTCCCAGAAGACGCCGACCGCCTTGTCGCCGATGGGCCGGTGACGCCCGCCGTGGCCGAGCATCCCCATGTGCCAGACCTGATATCCGAACTGACCGACCCAGGCGCCCGTGGAGTCGTGCCAGAGGTCGGCGAGGGTCGGCATCAGGATGTCGTTCGGGATAGCCCGTCCCGGAATGCCGTAGGTCTTGCGGACCGTGGCATCGTCGATGCGGATGTTGTGGCCGGTGATGCCGTGCTTGTTGGGGAATGCCCCGGTGCCGATGCTGGCGTGGGCGCATGCGGTAACTGCCGGGAAGGAGCCGGTGATCGCGTTGCGGAAGTTGGCGCCTCCTCGCATGAGCTTGGCCAGGTTCGGCCAAGCGTCGGGCCAGTGCTTCAACACGTTCCACCCGCCGCCATCTATGACGAACGTGACGATGACCTTGGGAGAGCTCGCGCCCGAAAGCGTGATCGGAAGTGGCTCGCCGTCTCGGTCGGTAGGGAAGTCGTCGAAACCCATCAACTTCGCGGTCGTCGGAGCCAGGTCGGCCAGCGTGACTCGGTCCTGCGAGTCTGAGGGCGCGATCTGCCCCGGCCCGTAGGCGACGAGCGGGATCCTCTCCAGATACATCCAGACCGAAGCGTGGCTCGTGCGCGGGTCGCGCGGGACTAGGTGCTGCGACTCCTCCGCGTAGTTGGCGCTGTTGAACGGGGCCAGCACCATCTGTAGCTCTCCCGAACGCTCCGGATGGTAGGTGCGGCGGATCAGTTCCATGTACTCGGCGCCGATGCCGCGGGCCATCTCATGCATCGCGGGGGCGGGATCGGTTACGGCGAGCTTGCGCAGTGCGCGTCCGGCTGCCGCCCCTCCGAAGACCCAAGCCAGTCCTCCCAGGCCGACCCAGGTGAGCATCCGCCGGCGCGTGGGATCGGCCTCAGCGTCCCTGGCGGGCCGGGTCAGCAGCCAGATCGCGACGAACGAGACCTTCAGGACGAGCAGCCCGGCCACCAGCGCAAGGAGCAGGCTTCCCGTGTACGTGACCACGAGTGCCAAGGCTCCGCCGGTCAGGGCCAGGGGAACGAGGACGCGCGAGAACTTCCCGGTCTTCAAGATGAGGCCGATTCTCCCAGAGCGGGGGAACTAGGTGCGCTTGCGGGGAAGATCCAGGAACGGGGTCGGCACAACGGTCGCGGCGACCTTGCCTCGCTCGCCCTCGACGCTCCACTCGACCGAGAGACGCGTCCCGGGGGCCTCGAACTGCTTGTCCACGGCGCCGAAGCCCACCATCTTCTTGATCGTCGGGCCCCAGGTGACGCTGGTGGCGCGACCGACCTGCTTGCCCTGCTTGTAGACGGGGACCGGATCGCGGTGGACCATCGCGGACACCGCGGGCGCGAGGCCGTGTTTGGCGAACAGGCCCTCGATGCCGGCCCATTCCAGTTCCAGGCCGACCAAGCGACGCGCCGGGCCGCCGGCCTTCTGTTCGGCAAGGAGTGCACGCTTGCCGTTGAAGTCGGCGGCCTTGCCGAAGTCGACCAGCTTGCCGAGGCCGATCTCGAAGGGGGAGTAGCGCTGCTCGGGCGAGACCGCGTGGCGCGCGGAGTAGTAGTCGACCTCGATGAGGATCAGGCCGGCCTCGACGCGGCAGACGTCCAGGGCGCGGATGCCGGCGGGGTAGATGCCGTAATCGCGGCCGACCTGGAAGATGCGGTCCCAGACGAGGAGCGCGCCGTCGAAGGGCATCCACAGCTCGTAGCCGCGGTCGCCTGTGTAGCCGGTGCGGGTCACGTCCACGCCCACGCCCGCGATCTGGGTCTGACGGCGGCGGAAGTACTTCACGTCCTTCCAGTCCTGGCCGGTCGCGGCTTCAAGTACGTCGCGCGATAGCTGACCCTGAAGGGCCAGACCCGCGGTGGCCTCGGAGATGTCCTGCACGTCGACATCCAAGCCAGTGGCGTTGAGCAGGAACCAGCGGTAGGTCGGGTCGGCGGCCGTGATTCGGTAGGCGTTCTCCGACAGGCGCGTCACGGTGCCGTCGTCGATGCACTTGCCGTCCTCGTCGCACCAGGGGGTGTAGTAGACCTGGTCGATCTGGAGCTTGGATATGTCGCGGGTCATGACCCGGTCGAGCAGGGCGGCGGCGCCC
>JANPEZ010000020.1:0-54353 GCA_031423155.1 Actinomycetes bacterium | reverse complement strand
GTTGGCCGCCGTGCTGGTGCTGGCGGCATGCACGTCCGGTCCGGAGGCGACCCGAGGGCACCCGTCTGATGATCGCGGCCGGGCGGTCCCTGGTTCTCCATCCGAAGACCTCGAGGAGGTGCGTGCGATCTTGGACTCCATAAGGATCGAGCCATGAGGTCGCTCGAGACACTCGAACCTCCCTCGTCGGATATCGGTGGCATGGGCGGAGTAGCCCGCGAAGCGGCCGACGCATTGGATCCCGGGGAGGCAAGTGCGAGAGATCCTCCTCGACGTGCACGATCGTCTTGTACCGAGCGTTGTACTTCGTCACAGCCGACATAGATGCGTGTAGGAAGGGAGTGGACGAAATGCCAAGAACGAAGATCCTCAAGCGACGGAGCGCTGTGCTTGCCAGCGCATTCGTTTCCGCGAGCGTGCTCATGCTGACCCTTGGAGGGGTCGGAGTCGTCCGGGCCGATCATCTGCCGGTACACGGCACGATCCTCGCGCGTGGGCCGTTCCCCGACCCTGTGAACCTGAAGGTAAGGGCCACCGTCGCGGGCGAGCGCGGAGTGGTCAAGGTCGAAGGCGCCGCCGACACGATCGTCCAGCAGGTCACCGTCCAGCCGAATGGGTTCACGGGCTGGCACTCTCACCCGGGACCCGCGATCGTGGTCGTTGCCCAGGGAACGTTCACGTACTACGACGGTGAAGACCCGACCTGTACCGGCTACTCGTACGGACCGGGTGAGACGTTCGTCGACCTTGGTCAGGGACACGTTCACAGCGCGAGGAACGAGGGCACCGAGGTCGTGCAGCTATACGTCACTTACTTCGACGTGCCTGCCTCGGTGGCGAGCCCGTTCATCCCGGCCGACAACCCAGGAGTCTGCCCGTTCTGACGGAAGCGATGTGGTGTCGGGCGGTTCGGCGGCCGCCCGACACCCAGCGCCACGAAGTGCGCCGTACCCTCATGTATCCGCCGTCACGCCTTCGGCCCGATGAGGAACGCCGTCTCGGCGATGGCGACCAGCGCCAGTGCCGCCACTCCGAGGATGCGCACAGCTCGGGGTGCGCGCCAGCCGTCGAGTTGGGGGGCGAGCGTGAACCGGGCCGCCCAGAAGATGCCGGCGTACACGACGAGGAACCATAAGAACCCTGCCGCGGCGCGCGCGGTGGGCAGATCGTCGAACAGGATCGTCGCGACGGCCGCCACGGGGATCAACGCGACCACACCGACGATGAGCCGCATCAGCCGGGACCAGTCCGTGTGGGCGATCGCAAGGGGAGCCAGCACTATGGCCGGGAACATCGGTCCTCCGGCGGCCATCCCGAGCGGGACCAGGCTGGCGAACGTGACTACTCGAAGCATCGTCATCCGTGAACGCCGAAGGCCCGCGCGACGGCCGAGGTAGGCGCCGGACTGGGCCAGCCCTGCGACGCCGAAACCGATCATGATGAAGAGCGTCCCGGTCCAAGTGAACTCAGGGTCGGTCGAGACGTACCGCATCCAGATCCGGGCGTCGATCCCCCAGGCGAGCCCAGCCAGGAGCCCTCCGAGGAGAACGAGCGGTCCCGGGAAACGGCGCCCGGCGGCTCGTTCCGACATCCGAGGCGCGACACCGGAGACGGACGCCACCAACGCTGTTCGATCTGCGGTCACATCGCCTATCCGACCACTCGATCGGTGCCCGGTCGAGAGAGCAGACATGCGAGAGGCGAGGGTGCTACCACCAGGGCACGTGGCCCTCGGAGAACTACTACCCCGGGCCGACGTGCCCGCTAGACCCGAGAAGCGCGGTTACGTCTCACCCGTTCCCCAGCAGACGCCGCGTGATGAGCGCTCCGAAGCGCGGTTCCACTTGAGCGGTCATGGCCGCGGCGGCAAGAACATTGCCCATAAGCCAGACGTCCGTTATCGGTCCGACGCCTCCCGGCACCGGCGTGATCGCCTCCGCCTTCGCCGAGACCGAGGGCAGGTCTAGGTCACCCGTAAGGAACACCTCGCCCGAGTCGGGGTCTTGAACCGCGTTGGTTCCGACATCGACCGCGACCACGCCCTCGCTCACCATGTCCCCGTGGATCAGGCCGGGCTGACCGGCGGCGGCGATCAAGATATCGGCGCGCTTCGTGTAGTCGGCCAGGTTGCCTGCTTCGGCCGTCTTGCTGTGGCACATCACGACCGTCGCGTCGCGCTGCAGGCCCAGGAGCGCCAGCGGCTTTCCGACGCTGGTCGACCTGCCGACGATGACGAGGGTCTTGCCTCGATAGAACGAGCGCAGGTCGCCGTCGCGCGAACGCGCATAAGCATCGAGCAGGTAGAAACACGCCGCGGGTGTCGAAGGCACGAAGCGCGGTGTCCCGATCGCGAGAAGCCCGACGTTCCACGGATGCATGCCCTCGACGTCCTTGCGTGGATCGACCGTGGCGAAAACCTCGGGTTCGGGGATGTGAGAAGGCAGGGGCCGCAGGACGAGGATGCCGGTGATCCTGGGGTCGGCGTTCAGTTTCCCGACGGTGGCCAACACATCTTCGAGTGTCGCGTCGGCGTAGAGCCGCTCGCACTCGTAGCGGAAGTCCAGACCCTGCGCCATCTTCCGTAAGTGCCGCTCGTACCAGAGGGCGGCCTGGTCCTCGCCGAGCAGCACGGTCGCGAGTCCGGGGCGCACGGCTGACAGACGCAGGACCGAGACCTCTTCCTCGATCTCGGAGCGAAGGACCTCGGCCAGCGCGTCGCCGTCGATGACGTGTGCCATGTTCCCCCTCGGGTTCGGCCGAGTCTATCCCCGGAAGCCGTGCCGCATCGACCGGCAGGATCAGGTGGGTGGGGCAGAGGCTTGCGTGGCGGGAGGGTCTGAACCCTCCGATCCCTCGGATACGCCGGCGCTCAGGCGATCTTTGGCGCTGCTGAGCATGTCCTGCGCGAATCGCTCGCTGAATCCGGCCAAGAAGGCGAAGCCGGTGTAGAAGTAGAGGGCCGATGTCGCGTCCTCCGGCGCTGCGAGCGGGAGCACGTCACCGGCAACCAGAACATAGAATGCCACCCCGAGTATCGCGCCGATGATCGGGCGGAAGTAGCCGAGGCGCCTGATCTGGGTCCACCCGACGGAGTGATCGAGCTTAAGTCGCCCGAACGTTATCCGGCTCATGACCGAGATGACCGCACCGGTCGCCCCTGCCGTGAAGGTCGTGAGCATGACGGCCAGCTCTGTTCGAGCGCTGTTGCTGCGGGGGAATCGATTGGCCAAAGTGATCGCGCCGATGATGCTCAGACCGAAGATCGCCGCACCGGCGTAGAGCATCCCTCGGGTGTAACTGATCTGCGCCGTCCGCTGTCCGGCTCGCTCGTAATGAGCGCGAGCCAGCGATAGCTGGTGCTTGAGGCCCTGGAACGATCTGGTCGACTCGTCGCGGGCCTTGGCGCGCTCGCCCGGATCCTCGATGGTCGAGGTCCTGTCGAGCAGTGCAAGCGCGTTCGCGTAGAGGCTGTAGGTCATCTCGAGCAGCGTCCGCCGATCGAAGGATAGGGCTTCTCCCGCGAGGTTCTGCCGGACTTCGATCTCGAGACGGTCGGCTTCAGTTAGCAGTTGCACTATCGAGGAGGCATCATCACCGGCTTCATTGCTGACAGAGAGGATGCGATCCTGGTCTGTCAGAACCACCGCGGCCACGATATCGCTACAGAAATACTCGTTGGTGATAGCGCCGAACTTCTCGACGAAGGCTTGATTCCTGTGAAAGTAGGCCTGCCGGTGGAACTCTCGGCCTACCGGGTCGGGGTTGAATCTCTCTTGTTGGTAGAAGAACGCGGTCGCGAGCAGGTCGAACGAGATGCCGACCTCAGAGGAGAAGTCGTAGGTGACCCCCGCCTCCGGAACCGTGATCACGGGCTCGGGTGCGGGGTCGATCGGACCTTCGATGGGTGCTGCGGCCTCGGCTTCAAGATCCTCATACATGGGACTCCCTCCCGAGTCAGGGCCTATCGATAGCACGGCCGCGCAGGCCTTGGCCAGTCGCCCGGATGTTCTACATGGTGCCGGCCTGGTGGCAGGCGGCCGAGCCGGGCGTATCCTGCCGCTCTCGCACGGATGAGAGGGTCAGATGGGTCGTCGCATAGTCGTGATCGGGGCCGGGGTCGTCGGCGTCGCCGTCGCCGATGAGTTGACCTCGCAGGGAGAGTCAGAGGTCACCGTCCTGGACAAGGGGCCGCTCTACGCCACCGGCGGATCGTCCTCGCACGCTCCCGGTCTGATCAGTCGCACCAGCCCCTCCAAGATGATGCAGGAGTTGGCCGACTACACGCTGGACAAGTTCGCGGGCCTGCACGTCGACGGAGCCCCCGCGTCGCTCCCGGTCGGAACCCTTGAGATCGCGCTTAACGAAGTGCGCCTTCGGGAGCTTCAGCGCCGCAACAACTTCGCGCAGTCTTGGGGTTGGCGCGGTCGCATGATCGAGCCCGAGGAATGCTCCTGGCTCTGGCCGATCATCGACGCGTCCGGCCTAGTCGGCGGGTACGCAACCGAGGGGGAGGGTCTGGCCGTCGCTCTGCGAGCCGTCGAGGCGCAGGCCCGAAGCGCCATCTCGCGCGGGGCGAGGTTCGTCGGCGGAACTGAGGTCACGTGGATCGAACACGAGAAGGGACGCGTGACGGGCGTGCTTACCGACGGCGGGATCGTGCCGGCCGACGTAGTCGTCTGCTGTGCGGGTGTCTGGGGCCCGGTCATCGCCAGAACGGTCGGACTCGTGCTGCCCATGCTGGCGCTGGAACATCAGTACGTGATCACTTCTCCGGTCGCTGAGCTCGGTGCCAACTCCTCCAACGAAGCCACGATGCCGATCGTCCGCCATCACGACGCGGGCCTGTACTTCCGTGACCACGGCGACCGAGTGGGCATCGGCTCGTTCAACCATCGCAGGCTTCCGGTCGCGGCGAGCGCCCTGGACGATCACCCGCGCCGAGAAGACGGCGTCGTCTACTCCTTCACTCCGGAGGATTTCACCGGGCCTTGGGACCTCGCCTGCGAGTTGATGCCGGCTCTCAGGGCGAGCACCCTGGAGAGATCCTTCAACGGGGTCTTCGCGTTCACCCCCGACGGGTACCCCTTGATGGGCGAGCACCCGGATCTGAAAGGTTTCTGGGTCGCCGAATCAGTCTGGGTCACGCACTCGGCCGGAGTGGGGCGCGCTATCGCCGAGCAGATCACCGGAGCCACGCCGACCATCGACACCTCGCCCGCCGACCTGTCGCGGTTCGAGGAAGCCGAACTCGATAAGGCCGTATTCGAGGGCAGGTGCGACGACTCCTATCGCGACGTCTATCTCGTGCACCATCCGGGAGAGGCCCACATGTCAGCGCGGAACCTGCGCCTGAGTCCCTTCGCCCCACGCCAACGCGAACTCGGCGGTGAGTTCTTCGACTCAGCCGGATGGGAGCGGCCGCGTTGGTACGAGGCGAACGCGGGGCTCGCGGGTGGATCACCCGATCGAGATGAGTGGTCCTCGCGCTACTGGTCGCCGATCGCAGCCGCCGAACACGTGGCCGTGCGCGAAGGCGGCGGGCTTTTCGACATGACACCGTTGACGCGGATCGAAGTAGCCGGCCCTGGAGCGGAGGCGTTCCTGCTCCGGCTGTGCGCGGGACGTGTGGACCGGCCGCCGGGAGCCGTGACCTACACGGTGATGCTCGATGAGCACGGCGGCATCCGCTCCGACGTAACGGTCACGCGCCTTTCCGATGAGCGATTCATCCTCGGAGGCAACTCCGCGCGCGACGCGGCATGGCTTCGCTCGCACGCAGAGCAAGACGTCACGATCACATCGCTGACCGACGCGATGTGCTGCGTCGGACTGTGGGGACCGCGCTCCCGGCAGATCCTCGTGCCGCTCACGAGCGCGGACCTGTCCACCGCAGCCTTCCCGTACATGAGCGTGAAGGAGATCGAGGTGGCGGGATCGCCGGTGATCGCCACTCGCATCTCCTACGCGGGAGAGCTCGGCTGGGAGCTGGCGACATCGGAAGAGAAAGGGCTGGAGCTCTGGGACGCCCTGTGGGAGTCGGGCCAACCGCTCGGTCTCATCGCGGCAGGCAGCGGAGCCCTCAAGTCGCTTCGGCTCGAGAAGGGTTACAGGGCATGGGGAGTGGACATGACCCCCGAGCACGCGCCCGCTGAGGCGGGGCTCGGGTTCTGCGTTCGCAGCGATGGTCCCGACTTCATCGGCCGGGATGCGGTCAGGCCTCGAGCGAAGCGAAGGCTGGCGACGCTGGTTTTGGAGGGCGATCAAGCGGCGATGGGCGGGGAGCCGGTCTTCGTGGAAGGTCGGCCCGTCGGATACGTCACGAGCGCCGACTACGGCTACTCGGTCGGTCGGAGCATCGCACTAGCCTGGATGCCGAGCGAGCTGGGTGCGGGAGCTGCCGTCGAGATCGGCTACTTCGACCGCCGGCTCGGAGCAACCGTCGCCGAGAACGTCCTGTTCGACCCTGCCGGGACTCGCCTTCGAGCGTAAGCTGGGCCGGTGAAGATCACGCTGCGGTACTTCGACGGAGACCCGAACTGGGGCGTCGCCGAGGAAAGGATCGCGAAGGCCATCGAGGCGACGGGCCTGACCGGCGTCAACGTCGAACTCGTCAAGGTCGAGTCGACTTCGCAGGCTCACGAGCTGAAGTTCCGAGGATCGCCAACGATCCTCATCGACGGCTTCGATCACTTCGACTCGGAGGAGACCGGGTACGGACTCACGTGCCGCGTGTACCGGACCCAGGCGGGCATGGATGGATCTCCCTCCCTCGATCAGTTGATCGAAGTCCTGAAGAAGGCATCCGCAGGCAGCGCGTGAATCTCCCCGGACCGATCGTCTCTCCCGAGTGGCTCCTCGACCATCTCGATGAGCCCGGCATCGTCCTCGCTCATGTCGCCTGGGAACCCGGGATGCCCGGCGCGGCGCGCGAGGGCTTCGAGGCGGGCCACATCCAGGGAGCCGTCTTCTTCGATGTCGACGCGGATCTCGCGGCTCCTGCCCAGACCGGGCCGGGGCGGCATCCGCTGCCTTCGTCGGAAGCGTTCGTGGCAACGATGGCGGCCGCCGGGATCGGCGACGACACGGCGGTGGTGGTCTATGACGACGCGCAGGGTTCGTACGCGGGCCGCCTGTGGTGGATGCTCGACGTGACCGGACATGCCGCCGCCGTTCTGGATGGGGGCATACAAGGGTGGTCTCGACCACTCGAGGCCGGGCCATCCGTCGCCAAGCAACCCGCCGCCTTCACCGCCCGACCCTGGCGTGTCGCCGACCCAACCGACATCGCTCGCACTATCCGCGAAAGCACCGGCGTCGTTCTGGACGCCCGCGCGCCGGAGCGCTACCGAGGCGAAGTCGAGCCATTCGACAGCGTTGCCGGGCATATCCCGGGCGCTGTCTCCGCCCCTTGGGGTGACAACATCGACCCCGAGACCGGCAGGTTCTTGGACGCCGAGGCCCTCAGGAAGCGTTACGCCGCACTGGGTGTCAAGGCCGCCTCTAGCGCGATCGCATACTGCGGTTCAGGAGTCACGGCGACACACGACCTGATCGCGATGAGGGTCGCGGGCCTCGGCATGGGCCGGCTCAGTGAGGGCTCGTGGTCGGGCTGGATCGAGGACGCCGAGCGTCCCGTCGCCACCGGACCCGGCTAGACCATGTCCTCTGGCCGGACCATCTCGTCGAACTCGGCTTCGGTCAAGATGCCGCTCTTGACGGCCACCTCCCTCAGCGTTCGGCCCTCGTGGTGGGCCTGTTCGGCGATCGCCGCCGCCTTGTCGTAGCCGATCTTCGGCGTAAGAGCAGTCACGAGCATCAGCGAGCGTCCGACGAGATCGGCTATCCGCGCTGTGTCGGCTTGCAATCCCTCCACGCAGAACTCGCGGAACGTGCCACACACATCGGCAAGGATCCTCGTCGAGTGCAGGAAGTTGTGGATCATCACCGGCTTGAACACGTTGAGCTCGAAGTTGCCCTGAGAGCCTGCGATCTTGATCGCGGTGTCGTTGCCCAGAACCTGGACGCAGACCATCGTCATGGCCTCGGACTGCGTCGGGTTGACCTTGCCCGGCATGATGGATGAACCGGGCTCGTTCTCGGGGAGGATCAGTTCGCCCAGGCCGCTTCTCGGTCCGGAGCCGAGCCAGCGCACGTCGTTCGCGATCTTCATCAGTGAAACCGCCAGAGTCGCCAGCGCGCCCGACGCGAACACCAAAGCATCGTGGGCGGCGAGCGCCGCGAACCTGTTCGGCGCAGACACGAAAGGCAGCCCGGTCGCCTCCGCTATCTTCGCGGCGCAGGTCTCTCCGAATCCCTGCGGCGCATTGAGTCCCGTTCCGACCGCGGTTCCTCCGATGGCGAGTTCGTAGAGGGTCGGTAGGGTCGCTTCCAGTCGAGTGATGTCGGCGTCGAGCTGGGCCACGTAGCCGCCGAACTCCTGGCCGAGCGTCAGGGGTACAGCGTCCTGAAGGTGCGTGCGCCCGATCTTGACGATGTCGGAGAACTCGACCGACTTGGCCGCGAGAGAATCGCGCAGCGCCGCGACCGACGGTACGAGCCGCCCCACGACATCCATCGCAGCCGCGATGTACATCGCGGTCGGGAACGTGTCGTTGGAGGACTGGGACATGTTCACGTGATCGTTCGGGTGTACCGGCGACTTCGAACCCAAGACCCCGCCGGCCATCTCGATCGCGCGATTGGAGATGACCTCGTTCGCGTTCATGTTGGACTGGGTGCCCGAGCCCGTCTGCCAGACGTACAACGGGAAATGATCGTCCAGGGCGCCGGCGATGACTTCCTCGGCGGCGGCCACGATCAGGTCGGCGACGGCCGGATCAAGATGGCCGCCCTCGGCGTTGGCCATCGCGGCCGCTTTCTTCAGGATGCCCATCGCGCGAACGACCTCGACCGGCATCCGGTCCTCGCCTATCGAGAAGTGGTGGAGCGAGCGCTGGGTCTGGGCCCCCCAGTACCTCGAGGCGTCGACCTGGATCTCGCCCATGCTGTCCGACTCGGTCCGATATTCGGTCATGCAGATTCATCCTCCGGGAAGATCACCGCACCAGTTTCCCATCCGGCGGGGCCCGCGTCGGGTAGGCCCGGCCTGTCGTACCTTTGTTGTCGCAACGGGGCGGTAGCTCAGTTGGTTAGAGCAGGGGACTCATAATCCCTCGGTCGCAGGTTCGAGTCCTGCCCGCCCCACCGATGGCCAGCTACGACATAGGGATCGTGGGCGCCGGCGTTCACGGGGCCGCCGTGGCTTTCCACCTATCTACCCGCGGCCACTCGATAGCCATATTCGAGAAGGACACCCCTGCCGCGGGGCCTACCGGGCGCTCCAGCGCCCTATGCCGGGCTTACTACACGAACCCATTCCTGGCCGAGGCGGCCCGCGACAGCATCAAGATGTTCGCCTCGTTCAAGGACCTGACGGGGGCCGACGCCGGATATAAGCGCACCGGCCTGTACTTCCTGCATCCGGCCGAAGACATCGAAGCCGTGAGAGCTTCGGCCGATCATCTGAACGAGATCGGAACGGCGGTCGACATCTTGGAGGGCGAGGGCCTCGCGGCGCGACTGCCGGGCTTCGATCTGGAGGGTATCGGCATCGGCGCGTACGAGCGCGATGCCGGGTACGCCGACCCCCACGCGACCACCCTCGCGCTTTTCCGCCGCGCAGTGGAGAACGGCGTGATCGCCAAGATCGGCTCGCGTGTCGTCGGCCTTGAGCCGCGGTCCTCCGGTGGCGGCCTCCTGACGACTGCAGATGGGGAACACACGATGTGTGGCCGGGTGCTGATCGCGGCCGGACCGTGGACGCGCCCTCTCGCCCTCCAGGCCGGCGCCGACCTGCCGCTCACCGTCGAGCGCCACATCGTCGCGACCTTCCGGTGGGGGAGCGCCGAACCGGTTCCTGCCCACGGCGACCTGGTCGGCGGCTACTACTTCCGTCCCGAGGGCGAAGACCTTTATCTGATGGGACCGGTTCTTCCCGAGCCGCAGGTCGACCCGGATCTGCCGGTAGCAGACGTCACTTCGTCGGAGATAGGGCGTTTGGCCGCTGCGATCACGCGCCGGGTGCCACATCTGGAGAACTCAGAGGCCCACGGCGGATGGGCGAGCCTCTACGACGTGAGTCCGGACTGGCAGCCCGTCATCGGCGAGATCGCGCCGGGGATATTCGTGGACGCCGGGACCAGCGGCCACGGCTTCAAACTGGCCCCGGCGCTCGGGCGTCACGTCGCGGAGATGCTGCTCGAGGGCGACGTGGATCCTCGGTTGGCCGACTTCGATCCCTTCCGGTTCGAGTCGGGTCGGACGCTGGACGCCGGCTATCGGGAGGCCCGGATCCTCGGCTAACCGGGCCGGTGGCGATCAGCCGACCAGCGCCACGCTATCGCCGAGACGCGCGCGCCCCTGCTCTTCCACCTCGGCGTATACGCCGAAGGGCACGCCTCGGTCCTCGGCCATCAGCGGCCTGTAGCCGGCGATCTGCTTCAACGTCGAGAAATCGTGGATGCCGGTGTCGGGGCTCTGCGTGGTGACGACGCATCGGGGGACCGGCCCGAGCATCCGCAGGACCGCCTCGCCGACGCGCAGCCGACGGCCGTCCCAGGTGTCCTCCTCATGGGGATCGCAGCCGTCTATCTCGATCAGCATCCGGAAGCGGCGGGCATCCAGATCCTCGCGACCACCCCGGACGGCCAGCTCCTGTACCGAGGCGGCCGAGACGAGCGTCACGTGGTGAACGTCGGAGGCGTCACCCGGGCGGTCAACCCGCGCGAGAGTCACCGGCCTTCCGATGTAGCCGGAGAGCGCCTCCGAGAATGACCCGACCACGAGTCGGCCCGAAACCTGGCGACCGTAGAAGTTGGTTATCACGGTGGTGTCGCCGAGCGATGCGGCGTCGCCGGCCACGACCGTTCCGTCGGGGAACGTCAGACTCAGCGATTCCGAGCCCGCGTCGTAGGAGGATCTCACCTGGACCAGCGGCCCATGCTGAGACCCCGCGAACAGCTTGCCTGTCTCGCCCACGAGGAAGAACAGACGGTCCCCAGGCACGCCGGTCTCCTCGAACAGCACCTGTTCCGGGTGCTGCAAGCCCAGGGACTTCACGGGCGCGATCGAGAATCGGCGGATGGCCCACATGACCGATGACGGTACCCCAAGGTGGGTTTACCTAGCCCCCTTCGTTGGCGTAGCATGCAGCACCGTTCATGGATCCAAGGCGCCCCGACCAGCGAGGACGGAACCGAGATGACCCGGATGGACCCCACCACCCAGCACGAGGAAGTCGTGACCAGCCTGCTCGACCTGCAGCGTCAGCTGAGGGGCGACGACTCGGCCGCGGGCGAAGTGCGCCCACCCATGGCCACCAGCGATCTCATGAAGGCGCCGGTGGCTCTTGGGTCCGAGGAGATGTCGGTCGCCGAGAACGACCTTCGGGTTCTGATGACTCCGCCACGGGAGCCGGGATACGCGTCCGAGGATGAACGACTCGGCTTCGCTCCCGTAACTCAGCTTCCGACAGCGGCCTCGGGGCCTTCCGATGACAGGCTGCTGGCGATGAGCGAGCGCCTCGGACGGCTGGAGGACGACCTGTCGGGCGTCCTGGGAGCCATCGAGGAGATCCGCTCGGACTCGGTCTCCACGGTCCAGGTCGAGCAACGACTCGTCCAAGAGGTTGCCTCTACCCGCACGGATCTTCAGCGCTCCTTGGAGGAGGGGTTCGCTCGCCTCCAGGAGAGCATGGCTCGCGCCCAAGGGGCGGAGTCCGCGGAGACCGTCGAGGAAGACTGAGCCGCACTTAGGGCCAACGCCGAGCGTGGTACGTTCGGTCGCGTGGAACCCAAGCTGCATCCCGATCTGGAACCTCTCGCCTTCCTGCTCGGCACCTGGAGGGGAAAGGGCCACGGCGACTACCCGACCACCGAGCCGTTCACCTACGACGAAGAGATGGTGTTCGATCACCGCGGTGATCCGTACCTCATGTACTCGCAGGGCGCGTGGACTCCCGAAGGCGAGCCGATCCACTTCGAACGAGGCTTCCTTCGGCCGGTTGGCGAGGGCCGGGTCGATCTGTCGTTCGCACATCCGATCGGCGTGACGGAAGTATCGGAAGGGACCGTGTCCGGAACGAGTCTGGATCTTCGGTCGACCGCGATGGGCCGCACTCCGACCGGGGACGCCGTCACGGGCATCGCGCGGCGGATCACGGTTGAGGGCGATGTGCTGTCTTACGTGATGGACATGGCGATGGAATCAACACCGATGACGTTCCACACCGCGGCTGAGCTGCGGAGGGTCTAGACGTTGGCAGAACCCTCGCCGCCCCGCGACTTCACCCGGATCTGGCTCGCGGCGTCCGTCGTAGGTCTGCTCGCGGGCACCTGGCTCGCGCTCGCCGATAGCCGGGACGCTGCGGACACCGCTTGGGCCGCGACCACGATCATCGGCGTCCTGCCTCTGGCATGGTCGACGGTACGCGACCTGCTTCACCGGGAGGCCGGCGTCGATCTGATCGCGCTGCTGGCGATGATCGGCGCCCTCGCGGTCGGTGAGTATCTGGCGGGTGCCGTGATCGCGCTGATGCTCTCCAGCGGTCAGTCGCTGGAGGCCTATGCGGACCGGCGCGCTCACAAGGAGCTGTCCTCGCTGGTGGAACGCGCTCCTCGCACGGTCACTCGCTACGAGGACGGTGCACTCGTCTCCCGTCCGATAGAGGATGTCAGGCCGGCCGACAAGATCCTCGTCAAGACCGGAGAGGTCGTGCCCGTCGACGGGATGCTGCTCTCGGCCGGGGTGTTCGACGAGTCCGCGCTTACGGGTGAGTCCCGGCCCGTCGAGCGAACCGCGGGAGAGCTGATCCGTTCGGGAGCGCTCATCGCCGGACCGGCCGTCGATCTGCAAGCCACCGCGACGGCCGAGGAGAGCACCTACTCGGGCATCGTTCGGCTGGTAGAACAGGCCCAGAGTCAGAAGGCGCCGTTCGTGCGGATGGCCGATCGCTACGCACTCGTATTCATCCCCGTCACGCTCGTGATCGCGGCAGGAGCCTGGATCGTCACCGGCGATGCGGTGCGAGCGCTGGCCGTCCTCGTCGTCGCCACTCCGTGCCCGTTGATCCTCGCCGCGCCCATCGCGATCGTCGCAGGCATCTCTCGCGCTGCCCGTCGGGGGATCATCGTCAAGGGCGGCGGCGCCCTGGAGACGCTCGGCCGCGGCAAGATCCTGCTCTTCGACAAGACCGGAACCCTCACGGTCGGCACTCCCGAGGTCAGCGAGGCCGAGGTCTTCGACTCGATGGAGCCGGACGAGCTGCTACGGCTGGCCGCCTCCCTCGATCAGGTCTCGCCGCACGTGCTGGCGAGCGCGATCGTCCTGGCGGCACGGCGGCGCGGGCTGGAGCTGTCGTTCCCCTCGGACGTCTCCGAACAGCACGGCTCCGGGATCCAGGGGAAGGTGGACGGACGGCTCGTCTCTCTGGGCAAGGCGGCGTTCGTTGCGCCGCAGGGACTCCCGCCGGCGGCCCGCGACGTGCGCAGGCGCACGTCGCTCGAAGGCTCCTCATGCGTGTTCGTCGGCGTGGATGGAGAGGTATCCGGCGCGCTCGTGATCGACGACCCTATCCGGCCCGATACGCCGAGGGTCATCCGGACACTGCGCCGGGCAGGGATCCAGCGGATCGTGATGGTCACGGGCGACCACCCGGACGTGGCCGAGTCGGTGGGAGTAGCCCTGGGGGTCGACCGAGTGTTGTCCGAGAGGGACCCTTCCGACAAGGTCGAGGCCGTCGAGTCCGAGCGCGAAGGCGGTATCACCATCATGGTCGGCGACGGGATCAACGACGCGCCCGCCCTCGCAGCCGCGGATGTAGGCATCGCGATGGGCGCGCGCGGAGCCACCGCTTCCTCCGAGGCCGCGGACGTCGTCCTTGTCGTCGACCGGCTCGACCGGGTCGCCGACGCCATGTCCATCGCCCACCGAGCCCGTCAGATCGCGTTGCAGAGCGTCTGGGCCGGGATGCTTATGTCCTTCGCCGCGATGTTCCTGGGAGCTTTCGGTGTCTTGAAGCCCGTGGGAGGCGCGGTCGTGCAGGAGGCGATCGACGTGGCGGTGATCCTCAACGCGTTGAGGGCGCTGGGCGGGGGTAAGACGGGTCCACGCCTCGTCGGCCCGGCAACCCTTGTTGGGGAGCGTTTCCGCAAGGAGCACAAAGAGTTCGCCCCCTCGCTGGCTCAGATCCGCCGGGTAGCCGACGGGCTCGGGAGCATGGACCGCGCCGAGCTGATCTCAGAGCTCGAGCAGGTCCGCTGGTTCCTGCTGGAGCGCCTGCCAGAACACGAGGAAGAGGAAGAGTCGGTCGTTTATCCGGTCGTCGCCCAACTGATGGGTGGCGAGGACCCGATGGGTTCCATGAGCCGCGCGCACCTGGAGATCTCGCATCTGGGGAGGGTCTTCTCGCAGCTCCTGACTGAGCTTCCCCCCGAGGGCCCCGGGCCCGAGGACCTCATGGACCTTCGCAGGGTCCTCTACGGTCTACACGCGATACTCCGCCTGCATTTCGCCCAGGAGGAAGAGGCTTACGCCTGGCTCGCCTCGGAAGACGACGAAGCGCTCTCGCCGGCCTGACCGGACAGGAACACGTTGAACGAGGCCCCTCCGCCCTCGCGCTCGTCCACCCACGCTCGGCCGCCATGCAGTTCGGCGAAGCGCGCGACGAGTGTCAATCCCACCCCGACGCCGGGGGAGTGTTCGGGAGCGCCGGGTCCCTGGCGGAACGGCTCGAAGATATGCTCGCGCACGTCGGCCGGGACGCCTGCGCCGTCGTCCTCGACCGTGATCAGAACGCCACCCTCGAGCGGCGCAACCCTGACCCAAACCTTGGCATCCGAGGGAGTATGCCTCCCGGTGTTCGCCAGCAGGTTCTCCACTATGCGCTCGACCTTGGCGGCGTCGACGGGGATGGTCACCGGCTCGACATCTACGGTCAGTGTTCGCCCGGCCCCCAGGTCGAACTCCGAGACCAGGAGGCGGACCAGCTCGCCGACATCTATCGGTCGCAGGGTCGGCTCGATGATGCCGCGAGAGAGCCTGTCCAGGTCGAGCAAGTCATTGACCAACCGGTCGAGCTTGCGGGCATTCTGCGCGATGCGCCGCGACATGTCGCGCATGTCGGCCTCGTCCAGCTGGACCTCCTCGCGCTCCATCGTTACCGCCAAGCCGAGGATCGCGGCGAGCGGCGTGCGCAGGTCGTGCGAGACGGCTTGCAGGAAGGTGTTCTTCATCTCATCGACGTCACGCAGGCGCTGAGCGGTCTTGCGCTCGACCTGAAGGTCCCGCTCGAGCTCCTCGGCCCTGCGGCGTTCGGTGATGTCGACGAGAACCCCTTCCCAGTACTTCGGGTTGCCATCCTCATCGGTTATCAGCGAGGCCTGGTCGTGAACCCAGACCGTCCGCCCATCCTTTGCGATCAACCGGTACTGAGAGCTGTGCGGGGAACCGTCGGGATCGAAGTAGTCGTCTCGCACGGAGTCTTCGGGGTGGACGATCTTGCTCCACAGCTGCGGATCCGCGTACCACTCCTCGGGCGTGTAACCCAGTATCGCAGTGGTCTGCGGACTGATGTACAAGGTGCTGACCGGGCCCTCGATCGCGTCCATGTACGTGATCGCGGGGGTCTGCTCAACCAAGGCTCTGTATCGGGCCTCGGCCTCGGCTAGCTGAGCCTCGGTTTCCTTCAAGGGAGTGATGTCGAACATCACGCCCTGCCAGAAGAGGGGCTCACCTTCGGCGTCTCGGACGAGCTTGGCTTCATCGTGGAACCAGACGACGTTGCCTGCGCGGGTCAAAGAGCGGTACTCGGCGAGGAAGGGCTCTCCCGTGATCTCGGTTCGCGCGTTCTCGGCCAGGACCCGGTCGCGATCGTCCGGATGCATCGACTCGGCCCAGATCGCCGGGTCGTTCTGCCACTCCTGTTGGGATATGCCCAGGACCTCCTCGATCTGCGGGCTTATGTACATGATCGAAAGTTCGTTGCCGATAACGGGCTCGGAGTAGACGACCGCCGGTAGCTGCTCCACGAGGGTTCGGTAGCGAGACTCGGTTTCTGTGGCTCGTTGTTCGGTCTCGCGCTGAGCCGTTACGTCGTACATGATCCCTTGCCAGAAGAGGGGGGTCCCCGCGTCATCGCGCACCAGGACCGCTTCGTCGTGGAACCAGACAACGTGTCCGTCGCGGGCGAACAAGCGGTAGTCGGCGCTGAACGGCTCGCCTGTGTCGGCGATCCGCAGGTACTCGCTGGCGATCCGGCCCCGGTCCTCCGGGTGGAACTGGTGCGCCCACGAGTACGGGTCGCCCATCCATTCCTCGGGTTCGAATCCGAGGATCTCTCGAACCTGCGGACTGACGTACAGCATCGGGCCGGAGTCCTGATCAGGCCCGACCGCGCCCTCTATGTAGACGATCGCGGGCAGGCGCTCCACCACACGACGGAAGCGAGACTCGGCCTCGCGACGCTCCTCCTCGAGGTGTTTGGTGGCCGTGACTTCGACCATGAGGCCGCGCAGCAGCGCGGGAGCGCCCTCGGTGTCCTTCACGACGTGGCCGATGTCCCTCAACCAGACCGTCGTGCCGTCCTTGGCGATGAACCTGTACTCCATGTCGAAGTGAACGCCGCTGTTGGCAGAGTGGACGAACTCGGCGAGCGCCCGCTCGCGATCGTCGCCGTGCAGATGGTCCGCCCAGAACGAGGACTCGGCGAGCCACTCCCTGGGTGTGTAGCCCAGGATGTCGGCGGCCCCCTCGCTCACGAAGGTGAACTGCAGGGACCGGGCGTCGGCCTCCCACACGACGGCGTCAAGGTCCGCGATGAGGCTTCGGACGCGTCGGAGTTCGCTTCCAGGACTAGACATGGGGGGTCGACTAACCATCGGTTCACGGAAGTGTGGACCGTAGTCGCTCAGGATGCCAACGCGGAGCCGTCTGCGCGCGGATCCGTGCCTGAGGCCAGCGTCCCGTCGGCGCCAAGGGTTATCAGATGGGCGTGGCCAAGGCCTTCATCCAAGTCCGGAAGGCCATCGAGCCGGAATCCGGCCCGGCTCAATGAGGTCCTCGCCGCCTCAGACACGCTCTCCTCTACGATCACGAAGCGCTCTTCGCTCGAGGTTTCTGGATCCATGCCTCCGACGAGCCATCTCGGCGCCGCGACGGTCGCCGCGGGATCCATCCCGAGTTCCATAGAACGGATCAGGGACATCGCGTTGATCTGAGGGTGCGCCGAACCTCCCATCGTTCCCGAGATCGCGGCAGGTCGCCCGTCGCGATAGGCCATGACGGGCATGAGCGTGTGAGCAGGTCGCAGACCATCGGTGACGTAGGCCGGATGTTCCGGGTCCAGGGAGAACCCGGTTCCCCGGTTCTGGGCGATCACGCCGGTAGCCGGATCCAAGATCCCCGAGCCGAAGCCCCAAGAAAGGCTCTGTATGAGTGAGACCGCATGCCCCTGCGAATCGGCCGCGACGAGACCCACGGTGTCCCCATCGATGAGGGATCTGTGTCCCGCCGGCCTCGCGGAGTCGCGGACCTGGTCGCAGAGCGCGGCGATGTGACCATCGTCCATGAGTGTCTCGACCTTCATCCGCATCGCGCGCGGGTCGGCCAGATGCCGGTCCCGGTCCAGGGCCGCCGCGGCGAAGATCAGCGCGAGAGTGCCAGCCGCCGGGCCCATCGGATCCGTGTCGATGCCGAGCCGATCGAGGCACCTGAGGATCTCGAGCAAGACGAACCCCTGCGAGGTCGGCGGCGTGGTGACCACGTCGAGGTCCCTCCAACGACCGATCACAGGGGGACCGACGTCGACGTTGTGTGCCGCGAGATCCTCCACGGAGATCGGCGAGCCCTCGGCGCTGAGGGCCTCGACCAACATCGCCCCGACCGGACCTGAGTAGAAGGCTGCGGGGCCGTGAGCCGCGATGGATTCCAGCGTCCTCGCCAGGGCCGGCTGCTGCAGGCTCGCCCCGGCTCGAAGGGGCTCACCACCGGGGAAGAAGCCCTCGGCGAATGCGGGGTGGGCCAGGGCCAGATCCCGGCTTTCAGAGATCTCCGCGGCCAGCGACTGCGCGACCGGGACGCCCGCGTCCGCGTGCGCGATCGCGCTCGAGAAAGCCTGTGACCAAGGCAGGACGGCTCCGTGAAGGTGCACAGCGCCCCAGCCGGCCACCGCGCCCGGAACCGTCACGGTGAGCGGCCCTCGCTCCGGCATCGAAGAGTGCTTGCCTCGCAGGAGCCGGGAGAGTCCCTCCGGCGCCGCTCCCGATGAGCAGATCGCGACGGGGCCAGGAGCCCCGGGCTGCTCGACCAGGGCGAAGAGGTCGCCTCCGACCCCGCACATATGCGGGTAGACGACGGCGAGGGTGGTTGCGGCCGCCAATATCGCATCGACCGCGTTGCCTCCGCGTTCGAAGGCGCCGGCACCGGCGGTCGTGGCGGCCTCGTGGGGGGTTGCGATCGCCCAGCTGTTTCCCGAAGCGCCGTGAGCCATCCGTGGAGTCTCCCACGCTGCGCTCTGCGACAACGGTGGTGCCGTAGGCTACGCGCCGTGCGCACGTTGCGGATCGGATCGGTCGCCGCGGCCCTGATGGTCGCTGCCTTGTTCCTCGCGCCGGCGGCATCTGCCTCCGAGCCTGCGCCACAGGATCAGGTGGTGCTATCGGGCCGGGTGCTCGTCCCTCGGGGTCAGATCGTCGGTGAGGTCGTCGTCTTCCACGGGCGCGTGACCGTTCTCGGTGTCGTTCGCGAAGACGTCGTCGTTCTGAGCGGGGGAGTGGTCGTCTCCGGTCAGGTGAGCGGGTCGGTCATCGCCATAAGCGGTCCGATCCGCCTGACATCCACGGCGCAGGTCGGGGGTGACGTGATCTCCGGTGACGTTGCGACCGCTGAAACAGGAGCCCAGGTAGGGGGTTCGGTTCGCCAGCACGCGACCTTCACGCTGAGCGGGCGCCTGGATGCTCTCGGCC
The DNA here is from genome assembly GCA_031423155.1 of Actinomycetes bacterium. Classification (GTDB taxonomy): domain Bacteria; phylum Actinomycetota; class UBA4738; order UBA4738; family HRBIN12; genus JANPEZ01. Next base: position 35,334 of record JANPEZ010000020.1, on the reverse strand, counting down.
GGTTCCTGACGGGGCTGGCGGTCAGCGTTTCGACCCTGCTGCTCGGGCTCATCCTCCTGTTGATCGCACCGCGAGGAGCCGACAGGATCTTCGCCGCTGCGACCGGGCGCATCGGAGCCAGCGTCGGGTGGGGTGTCGCCGTCTCCGTCGGGATCCCGGTCCTGTCGGGGGTCGCCGCGGTCTCGCTGGTGGGCCTGCCGCTCGCCCTGATCGTTCTGCTGGCCTTGGCTCTTGTGCTCTTCACCGGCTACACTTGGACCGCCTGGGTTATCGGGCGCCTGCTCGTCCGCGGACGCCGGGGTCGGGTGCTCGCGTTCCTGGCCGGTTGGGCGGTGGTCCGGATCGTCGGTCTCGTCCCTGTGGTGAGCGGGATCAGTTGGACACTCGGGGCGATCTTCGGTCTCGGGGCGATGACCGTAGCGACCTGGCGCGCACGAGGCGCCGGCAGCGGAGGCGGTAAGCACCGCGCGGGCATCACCATGCCAGAGGCTCCGATAGGTTGAGCACGTTCCTCCTGCTGGGTTCCGGGGAGTTCGAGCCGTGGTCGGCTCCCGCCGAGCTCCGCGCTCTCGCCGACGCTCCAGAGGGTCCGGTACTCGTTATCCCGACCGCCAGCGCCACAGAGGGAGACGCTGTCTTCGATCGATGGGCGAACATGGGGCTGGAGCACTACGCCTCGATGGGCCTTGCGGCGCAAGTGCTTCCGATGAAGGTTCGCGAGGACGCCCAGCGCCCCGAACTAGCCGCCGCAGTGGATGAGGCGAGCATGCTGTTCTTCTCCGGAGGAAAACCTCCCCACCTGGCCCGCGTGATCGAGGGTACCGCGGTATGGGAGGCGCTCGAGCGAGCGCTCGCGCGAGGAGCCGTGTACGCCGGTTGTAGCGCCGGAGCCATGGTCGCGAGCCAGCGAAAGGCCGATGGTGCCGGCAGGGCCTCCGCATGGACGTTCGGGCTCGGCCTGGTTCCGGGGGTCTCATTCGGGGCCCACTGGGATCGCATGCGGTTCATGCCCGGCGCTCGCACCTTCATGATGTCGCGCGCTCCGCAAGGCTCGTGGTTCGTCGGCATCGACGAGCGCACCGCGATCTTGGGGGACGGGACCCACTGGGAGGTCTTCGGCAAGGGCTCCGCGATGGTGCGCTACGCCGGCCAGACTCGGACCCACGGCGAGGGTGAGAGCTTCCGGACCGCCTAGGCCGGCAGCCAGAACTACGGCGTATCCTTATCGGCCGTGAGGCCGACGGACAGGCCAGCCGATCCGGGAGGGACCCGGCCGGGGTGCTTCCTCTGCGGACGCGCGACCTACGACCCGGACAAGCGGGCGAAACCGTGGGTGCGAGCGGTCATGGGCGGACAGCAGGTCCTGATCTGTCCCGAGTGTCAGGTCGACGTGCCGGGCTGGGCGGATCGCCTGGACCGATGCGACTCCTGCGGCGGGACGCGCCTCACGGCGATGCTCGGTCAGGTAGTTTGCCGGGCTTGCGGCCACACAGCGGGCGCTTAGCTCAGAGGGAGAGCGCCGCCCTTACAAGGCGGAGGTCGAAGGTTCGAGCCCTTCAGCGCCCACGAACGAGAAGAAACGAGTGAGCCCCGCTTCCGGAGTGATGGTTCGGGCTCTTCGTTGGGTTGCGCCGATATCATCAGGCGACGAAACGAGCTGCGGATGCCCCGGTAGTGTGGCCGGGTGAGTACGGGATCGATAAGGACTGGGATATCGCGGGTTTCCAAGTTCTTGAGTTTGGTTGGTCTTCTGGCTCTCGGTGCCCTCTGGCTCACGCCCGTGCGCGCGTTGAGCAAAGGGATGGTCGTCGATTGCGGTCGGTTCATCTTCTCGTGGTCGAGCAGCAAGCTCGCGAGTGCGGCGTGTAGGGGCGCACTCGATCGCAGGTTCACGCTAACCATGGTGATAGTTCCTCCCATCGTTGCCATCGGACTGGCGATCCAGCTTCGAAAGAATGGCTATCTCGGCGGGGCGCGGATACAGCCGCGTGGCGAGCCGAGGTTCGACTTCAAGGTGGGTGCGCGCGTGGGCCAAGCGTACGCGACCTATCCGCTCGGGAGATTCTCCGTCACGCCGGAGCAGATGGCGATCGTGACCGGGTTCCGCAGCGTCGTGCTCGATCGCGCATCTGTCTCGCGGATAAGAGCTGAACGCCGCGTGTTCGCAAAGGTCATCAGGTTCGAAACTCGAGAGGACTCCGCCGGGAGGCTCGTCGTCTACAGCCGTGACATGGATCGCCTGCTGGCCACGCTTCTCGACCTCGGCTGGCCGGTCGCATGATCACGCGCCTGCTTGCGGTCCTGGTGTGCGCCTCCATGGCGACAGCCTGCGCGACCCCGACCGACAACAGATCCAAGCTGAGTGCTCTCCCAAACATCATCGCGTACAAAGACTGGGACTACGCATTCGGCCCGGAAGACGACTGGCCGGGTGGCGAACCGACCAACTGCGACGATCTCGGAAGCGAGAATGTGACCAAACTCAAACAGGTAGGGGTCCTCACGCATATCACGTCGGACGAAACCGCCTCGTTGGGGGAGGTGGGATCATCAGGGAGTTCCGTGAAGGTCTTCGCCGCCCTGCGTTCCCCCCCGAAAGACACAGTGGTCATCGTTGCCGAGCCCTACGCAGGGTGCTTCGTAATCTACTCGCCGATGGCCTAACCCCGTCTCCGACACTGCATCACATCTGCATCACGAGCCGGTTCCACTCCAAGGTGCTGAGAGGCACTCAGCGGGAATCCGTATACGCAGCTCAAGGCCCTGACCAGCACGTTCTATTCGCCCTTACAAGGCGGAGGTCGAAGGTTCGAGCCCTTCAGCGCCCACGGTTCGAGGGGTCTGGCGAACGGGTCAGACCGACGGGTCCTTCACCATACGTGCGAGCGGAGGGAGGCGGGCTCTCCCTCCGACGCGCGTCCCTAGCTGAGCCCGCAACCCCCGGGCTGAGGATCGTCGATCCGAAGCCCCGTTGGGGCTACACGTGACGGGATGATGAAGGTGGCGTACAGCACAGCGTCGACCGATCCTTCATTGCGAACGAGTGCCGGGGTGTCGTCGCCTTCGACGAAGGCCTCGCCGGCCTCGTGATTCTCGTACGTGCAGTCGGGAGCGTATTCCCTGACCGAACCCGAGATGACCGAAACCAGCACGACTCCCGGATGGTGATGCCAGCCGGATGAGGATCCGGGCGCGAACGTCACCTGGAGAGTTGCGAAGTCGGTGGAGCCGGTGGTCTTCTCGACGATCACCGTGTTGTGCTTCACGTCCAAGTTGCGCCCGAATGTGCTGCGACCCAGAAGCGTGTTGGTCTGGCCCGACGGAAGCGTCGCTACCGCCGTCTGGATCGATACGAGAGCTATGGCGAGTACGGATAGGATCGCGACGATGCGTTTCCCGCTCATCTGATCTCCTCCTTGAAAGGGTTTGGAGTAACTGGCTCGCGGAAGAAGCGTCGGGCGGGGCGCGCGCGATCCCGGTCATCCTGTTCCCTCTTTCGAGCGATCGGCGGGGCGCGGCCCAGGCTATACCCCTTCGGTGAAGAGAGGCAAGGCGTGGGATCCGAGGCTTCCGGGGCTATTCGGTCATGAGGATCAGCGCCCGCCGAAACCCCCCTTGCCCCTAAGCGAAGCCCTGAACCCGGGTATGCGCTCTCTGGCGGTATGTGCCGGTATCGGGTGAGTTGTACCTATGCCCGCGTTCAGCTGACCCCCGAAGGAGATCTAACGCATGTTGAAGCGCTACTTCGAACGTCACAGAGATGATGAGGCGTTCACCCTGATCGAGCTGATGGTGGTCGTTCTGATCATCGGCATCTTGATCGCGATCGCCCTGCCGACCTTCCTCGGCGCCAGGTCTCGGTCACAGGACCGTGCGGCTCAGTCGAGCCTTCGCAATGCGCTGGCGGCCGCCAAGACCTGTTTCACCGACGACTCGACCTACAACAACTGCGACGAAACCGCTTTGGCGGGCATCGAGCCGAGCCTGACCTTCCTGAACGACTTCACCAGTTCGACCGGACCTACGGAGGTCAGCGTCCTGGCGTCCGGCAGCGACTTCTGGGCCGTGAGCAAGTCCGACTCCGGGGTGGTCTTCGGGGTCTGGGACAGCGCGAACAGCGGAACGCAGTACGCCATGGGTGATCTGAGCACGATCGGCCTGGCCTCTCCTGCGGACTTCGTCGACTCCTCGGGCGGAGGCATTGCCCTCGCCATGACAGCGGCCCCCATCGAACGGGCGGGGGAGTGCGGCATCGAATGCGGTGGATTGCAGCAGACGCAGGCCGGCTACTTCGCCAGCATGAGCACGAGTTTGTGGGCCGGAAACTGGACAGAGGCTCAGGACGTATTCGGCTCGGATTGGTACTCCGAGATCAGCTAGGGTCGGCTGGTGACCGGCTTGCCGGTGATCGCCAGACGCTCGATCAGGTCGGCCCCCTTGACGTGACCCGGATCTGCCTGAACCGCGGCGGAGATAGTCCTCATGCGAGCAGACAGGGCGTCGTCCTGGAGCATCCGGTCGGCCGCGCCGGTGAGCTGTTCGGTCGTCCAGTCGTAGGTGGGCAGGCGCACTCCGAAACCGGTCTCGTCCAGTCTCTGAGCGTTGTCGTACTGGTCCCAGAACAGCGGGAGCGCGATCATCGGAAGGCCGAAGTGGAAGCCTTCGCAGGTCGTGTTGTTGCCTCCGTGGGTGATCAGCAGGTCGCACTGCGGCAGTATCGAGGGCTGCGGCAGGAACTCATCGCCGTACATGTTCGGACCTAACTTCATCTGGTCCTTCAGCGGACCCATCGAGACGATCGTGCGGTACTCGGTCGTGGCCATCGCATCGATCAGCCGCTGCATCAGGCTGACATCCATACATCCGAGCGACCCGAGCGATAGGTAGACAACCTTGCCTTCGCCCGGCACCTGCGATGCGACGTCGAACGCTGCTTCTCCGGTTCGTACGGTCGATTGAAGCCGGTGCCAAGTGGATCCGAGCGGCACGGCTCGCTCGTACTCGGCCGCCTCGGGGAACAGGTAAAGGTTCAACCACGGAGAGTGCGTGTTGAACTCATCGAGCGGGCAAGGCGCAACTCCGACAGAGGCCCGGAAGTCGTTGTGCTCCTTCAGTAGCTGCTCGTGCTGGAGGTGATACTCCTCGCGGAACGCATGCCACTGGCTGCGGTCGGCGGTCGGCAGCCCGGACAGCGCGGGGGGAAGCAGCTCGTCGCCCATCTCGAGCGGGTTGGCCGAGACGAACCGAACCCAGGGACATCCCGCCAGTTCGATCGCCGGGTAGCCGGTCACGTTGTCGGTGACGACGATGTCGGGGCCGAGCTCCTGCCAGATGCCCATGATGGTCTCGTGGCTGTACTGCTCGCCGGCGACCAAGGCCTCCCAGATCGGTCTGGTGACGGTCTCGATCTGCTCGATGGTGGGCTTTCGGAACTCGGGCGCCGTCACGCGGATGAACTCGGCCCACGGGTCGGCGTCCGGATCAGCGCTGTCGTCGGCGGGGGTCATGCGCATCAGACGTTCCTCGAACCCTTTGGCCTCGAGCACCCCTTTGAACGACTCGTCGATGACGAAGACGATCCGGTGCCCACGCGAGGCGAGCACGTTCGCTATAGCGACGCAGTTATTGGTCGGCCCCCAAGCCCCAGGCTCGGGAAAGAAAGCGATGGTCTTCGAACCGGTCACGCGCGCCTCCTCAGATCAAGTGGTCGAAGACTACCCCTGAGTCCGGTGTAGCATCGGCCGATGCTCAGGCGAACGCTGGTCGTCGCCGCGGGAGAGCCGCTCGTGAAGGACTGCCGGAAGGATTGGTAGCCGGGATGGATACCGAAGGTGTCGAGGAGCGGCCTGCCGACGAGCTGCCCGGTTCCGCCGGCCTCTATGAGTTCGATCGCTCTCGTCGCTACGTTTTGGCCGAAAGGGACGACCGGTACGGGATCTGGGAGATCGGTCGTGAGTTCGCGCCGCCGGTCGCGTCCTTCCCGATGGACGATGAGGAAGCTTTCGAGCTCGCTGTGGAGGAATTCGCAAGACTCAACAAGGCCGACAGGAAGGCTCAGCGCTTCTGGATCACCCTGATCTGGTGGGTCGCCCTGATCAGCGCTCCCGTCTGGATAGCCACCTCCGCCGCCACGACCTACCTACAGCTCTCGAACTCCTTCGACATCTTCGGACGCATCGAGGGCGTCTATCAGGCGTTGTCGGTCGCAAGAGCTGTGTGCTACGGCTTGTTGCACGCATCGGTCTTGGTGTTGGTCGCCACGTACGTTCATCGGCGCCTCCGCAACGAGATCTAGCCTCTCGACACGTCCAGGTCCACCCGCGTGTCGATGCCGTCGACCCGCGCATAGCTGTCCACCTGCCAGATATGCCAGGTCCCGCTGGGACGCCGAAGGAACATCGCTACCCAAAGCGGTCGATGCATGGGGACGATGACCTGATACTCGGATTCGAAATCACTCCTTACGTACAGGAGGGCCGTACGGCCGGTCGCCGACTCCACCGCGTCCAGGAAATCGGTCAGCTCGGCTCTCACCCGGGTCGGCGAGGGTCTAGCTGCGCAGTTTCCCGTCAGTTCGAGATCTACGGCAGGTGGAAGCGCCGAGGGATCTGAGGGAACGGCGTTCAAGAAGTTCTGGGCCTGAACCGCTCCCGGCACGCAGAGGGTGAAGAAGTGGTAGGCGCCTCGCGGGATGCCCGCGGCATCGGCGCCGAACCAATTGGCATCGAACCGATGATCGACGAGGTCCCCGCCTTCGGTTGCCTTGATGTACGCGAAAGTGATCCCGTCCGCGGCGACCCGCCGCCAATCGATCGAACCCTGGTGGTGAGAGACGTCGATCCCGTACGTCTCGCCTTCTTTCAGCCCCGGCCGGCAACTCGGAAGCCACGAGAACCACAGGAACATGGGAACGCTCGAGACGATCAACGCGAGCAAGATCCAAAGCCGAAGACGCTGAACACGTCTGCTCGGCTTCGCGCTGCCGTCCATGTGGCGAGCATATCCCTGCAGAAGTTCGCGACCGCGTCCGATACGTTGCGGCCTTGTGACGAACCGATGACGCCCCTGTCGCGGCCCTTCCCTCGCGCGAAGACGCGCGTCATGCTGCGGGCCATGCTCGCCTCGATCGCTTTGATGTGTATCGCCGCAAGTGCGGCCGGCGCCGTGGTGTTCGCCAGGCGAGCACCGGCAGCGGCCGTCTCGCTCGCAGGGTTAATCGTGGGGGCGATCGTCGGCTACAACCTTGCGGCGGCCGATGGCCCGAGGAACGTTCCGGCCGACACGATCCTCGCGGCGAGTATCTTCATGGGCCTCGCCGGGCTCGTCGGACTGGTCTTCCTGAAAGGTCGCCAGCCCGCCGCGTCCCTGCGGCGCTCCGCCGCCGCCGCGATCCTCGCGGCTCCGTTCGCGGCCGCGTTCCTGACGTTCGCGCTGCTCTCGGCCTGCCCGCTGTACGTCACGAGGGACGCCGGGTTCTGCTACTACGACTTCGATCTGCTAGGTGGTTGGGTCACGGGTGTCGTCGGCCTGTTCGGCATCGACCTGATGTTCCTAGCGGCGGTACTGTTCGTGTCGGCCCGTCAGGCGGAGGAGCTCACGGAAGTCGAACCCGGCTAGCTCCCCATCCATGCGTCGATGCGTTGTTCGACCTCTCGCAAGCGCTCCACGAGCGCCTTCAGCATCGAAAGGGCCACGCGCGGATGGTTCAGAACGAACGCCTGGAATGCTTCTGCCGGGATGCGCAGCGCCTCGACCGGCTCGGCTGCCTTCACTGTAGCCAGACGTCTATTGGCGGTGATCAGGGCCATCTCGCCGAAGAAGTCACCTACGCCGAGCTTGTGGAATCTCCCTCCGACATCGACCTCGGCAACGCCCGAGAGCACTATGTACATCGCATCGCCGATGTCGCCCTCGGTGACGATCGCTTCACCCGAGACGAAGGCCGCCGGTTCGGCGACCTGCAGGATCCCCTGAAGGTCCTCGTCGGGAAGGTCCGCGAAGAAAGGGGTGCTCCTGAGGGCCTCGAGTTCGGTGCTCACCGCGTCTCCTTTCGGATGGCGCCAGAGTCTACTCAGGCTCAGCCGTTGAGGATGAACATCCCTCGGGAAGGCTCAGGACGAAAGGCACCAAGTGCTCGGGACGGAATCGGACTAGTCTCGCAGGGGAACCCGGCGAGCGCCGAGGCCGTCGGTGTACGCACACGTCGAGCCGGAGGGGGCCGCGAATGAGTGCCAGGGCGATCCGCAGGTACATGTCGTTATTGATCGTTGGATCCATGACTCTGACGGCGATGGCGGCCGACAGCGTCGTGGCCCTGACCCCAAGCTCGGCCGCCGATCTTTCGCCTCGGATCGAGGCTGCTGCCGCAGAGGCGAACGGCCAGGTCGTGCGCTCGGCTCCGGGGATCACCGTCGAACGGGTCCGCGTCCCCTCTTCGCTCGGCGCCACATCACCTCTTTGGCGCGTGACCGTCTCGGGAAGCTTTCCGCCCCGTGCCTTGCGCTACACGGTCATGGCCGGCGGAGTTCCCATCGGCTTCGGAGTCCCCGCGCCGGACGGTCGAGCACTTAGGCTGATCACGGCCGATCCTTCGGTTCTGACCTCCTCGATCACTACTCGATACGGAGACGCTGCATCCGGGCTCATCGGGGATGGGGTGAGCACCGAGCTTCCCCCCGCGCGGTATGCCTCTCGAATGTCCGATCCGGCCTCGAGTGGGCCACTAGCCGTGACGCGAGTGGCCTACAACCTCGGCGACGAGGTCTTCCAGCCCACCGATCTGCCCGGGATGGTCGAGCTCAGAGCCGATGTCCATTTTCCGACCGGCTTGGCGGGCGGGCCGTATCCCCTCGTTATGTTCATGCACGGGAACCACTACACCTGCTGGAAGGGAACGAAAGCCGACTATCGCTGGCCCTGCAGGCCCGGCTGGCGCCCTCTGCCTAACTTCGCCGGCTACGACTACATCGCGAGCAAGCTCGCGAGTTACGGGTATGTAGTGGTCTCGGTCAGTGCGAACGGGGTCAACGTCCTCGGCAACTGGGCGGAGGACACCGGGATGCTCCAGCGCGGCGAGGTTCTCGAGAAGCACATGGACCTGTGGAACGAGTGGAACACCTCTGCCACCGGCCCCTTCGGTTCCACCTTCATCGGCAAGATCGACATGAGCACCATCGGAACGATGGGCCACTCGCGCGGCGGAGAAGGCGTCGTTTGGAACTACATCGTGGACAACGAGCGACCCACGCCCTACGGCATCGACGCCGTCTTGGCGCTCGCGCCCGTCGACTTCACAAGGGTCCCTATCAACGAGGTGCCGTTCGGGGTGATCCTGCCCTACTGCGACGGAGACGTCTGGGACCTGCAGGGCGTCCACTTCTTCGATGACTCCAGGTATCTGGTGCCGGGCGATCCGGCGCCGAAGAGCACGGTCACCGTGTTCGGAGCCAACCATAACTTCTTCAACACGACTTGGTCCCCATCGAGCGGCTATCCGGGGGCCTTCGACGACGGAAAGTGGACCTCATGCCGGGGTCGGTTGACCGAGCCGCAGGAACGCAAGGTCGGATCCACGTACATCGTCAGCTTCTTCCGCAGGTACCTCGGCGAAGACATGCAGTACGACAGGATCTGGACCGGGGAGTCGGTCCCCGGGTCGATCGCCCCCGCCCGGACCGCAACGAGCTATCTGGCAGGTGACTCCGTTTCCACCCGTTTGGATGTAGCTCGGATGACGGATCCGACCGATCTGTCGGTCGACGAGCTCGGTGGAGACGTCGTTCCCGCCGGCATGGCCATCTTCGGCTGGTGTTCGGACATCTGGCAGGCGCCATGCGTGCCGGGTGACTTCAGTTGGTACGACGTTCACATGGGAGGTACGAGTTGGATCGCCCCCGAGGCTCCCGGCCTTGGCCAGCTCCAGTTGGGCTGGGCTGGCACGGGCTCCGTGCGTTTCGAGATCCCTGGGGGCCGGGACGTCAGCGACTTCGACGTCTTCCAGTTCCGCGCGGCGACCAACCCCGGATACTGGATCAACTATTGGGCCGACCCTCAGGATCTGGTCGTTGTTCTCGAAGACGGAGACGGGTTCCGGGCAGAGCTGGCGGCTTCCGATATCGGCAACGACGCACTTGCCTTCCCCATCAGGCGCAATGGCGCCGGCCACTTCATCCTGAACCAGATGAGGTTCCCCCTGGACGCCTTCCCGGGCGTGAACCTCGATGACATCGTGGCGGTCGAGTTGCTGTTCTCCAGAACCGAGGCGGGCGTGATCAACGTGTCTGACCTGGCTTTCTCCAGGGGAGGTGTCTGAGGGCTCCGTAGACTTCCTGGCGTGGAGACCGAACCCAGCGTCTACGAAGCTGTCGGCGGCATGTCCTTCTTCGAGCGGCTGGTCGACAGGTTCTACGAGGGAGTGGCCGCCGATCCGGTACTCCTGCGCCTGTACCCCGAACCCCACGACCTGGCGCCCGCCCGGCGGAATCTGGCCCTGTTCCTGGCTCAGTACTGGGGTGGCCCCTCGACCTACAACGAGGAGCGGGGACACCCGCAGCTTCGGATGCGCCACTTCGACTTCGAGATCGGGCCCGAGGAACGAGATCATTGGCTGGAGCACATGCGCTCGGCGGTCTCATCCCTCGACCCTCCGGCCGAAGCGGCGCTGGCCTTCGAGGAGTACTTCGAGATGGCCGCAGAGGCGATGCGCAATCGCGAGTAGCGCCGGGCTCGTCTAGTACCGTTGGATACGCGTGACCCTGGGATCGGCTTGGGCACCGGCACCCGAAGGAGCGCCCACTGAGCGAGTTCGTACGACTCCACATCGAATCGGGCGTGGGGACGATCAGTATCGACCGCCCCAGGAGGAACCTCGTCGACGTTCAGCTCGCCGAGGAACTCCACGCCGCCGCGTTGGATGCCGCCCGACGTGAGGATGTGAGAGCTGTCGTCATCTGGGGTGGTGCGCGCATATTCACCGCCGGCGGCGATATCGCCGTCATGGCTCCCCGAACCGTCGAGGACATCCGCCCGGTCGTGTCCGCCGTCGGAGACGCCGTCGCCGCGATCGAAGCGATACCCAAAGTGGTGATCGCGGCGATCAACGGCCTCTGCCTGGGAGCCGGGACCGAGATCGCGCTCGCCGCAGATCTCCGCTACGCGGCTACCGCGGCGCTGCTCGGTCAACCGGAGATCGGATTCGGGATCATGCCGGGAGCCGGGGCCACCCAGCGCCTGCCCAGACTGATCGGGCTCGCGGCCGCCAAAGACCTCATCTACTCGGGCCGTCACGTGAAGGCTCGTGAAGCGCTCGAGATCGGTTTGGTCGACGAGGTATTCCCCTCAGAGGAGGTCTATCCGGCCGCTATCGCCGCCGCTACCCGCTACGCCAGAGGTCCCTCGGCGGCTCTCGCCGCCGCGAAGGCCGCGATCAGCGGAGCCCCCGCGGAGGGACTGGATCTGGAACGGGACCTCTTCTGCGAGCTTTTCGAAACCGAGGACCAGAAGGAAGGGATGGCCGCATTCCTGGAGAACCGCAAGCCGGCCTTCAAGGGCAAGTAGCGGCTTCCAAGCCACGCCTGCGGGGCCGGATACATCAGGTGGGCTTCTTCATCTCCCTGCCCGCGGGCGCGTGGCTGTTCCTGCTTGCACACGGCGCGCGCGAACGCGTCGCGGCCTCCGTCTTCATCCTCAGCCTTGCCGGCGTTTTCGGAGCCAGTGCGGCTTATCACCGGGGCAGGTGGTCCAGCATCGCGCTGGCCCGGATGAAACGTCTGGACCACTCGATGATCTTCGTGCTGATCGCGGGTTCGTACACGCCGTTCTGTCTGCTCGTGCTCTCCAGTATCTGGGGCGCGGGCCTGCTGGCGGTGGTGTGGATCGGGGCGGTCGCCGGGATCGCCATCAAGCTCCTCGGCGACGTTGACGGCTTGCACTGGCTGAGTGGGTTCTTGTACATCACCCTTGGGTGGGTGGTGATCTTCGCGATGCCGCAGATGATCAAGGGGATGAGCCTCACGAGTATCACGCTGGTGGCTGCCGGCGGTCTGCTCTACACGCTGGGCGCCGTCGTCCTTGCGAGCAAACGCCCCGACCCCGACCCGAGTGTCTTCGGCTACCACGAGGTCTGGCATGCCATGGGCGTGGGCGCGAGTCTCTGTCACTACGTGGCGATCGCGCTCGTGATCCGAGCCGCCGGCTAACCCGCGTCGGCCGGGATCGCCCCCATGCGTCCGGCTTGGTAGTCCTCGATCGCCTGGATGATCTCCTGCTTCGTGTTCATCACGAACGGCTCGTACCAGGCGATCTGCTCGCGGATAGGCATGCCCCCTAAGAGCAAGATCTCCATCGAGGGAACGTGCGAGTCCTGGGACTCGTCTGCCCGGACCTGCAGGACGTCGCCGTCGCCGAAGACGACCAACTGGCCCTCCGCCAGGGGCTTGCCCTCAGCGCCGCCGGTCCCTCGGCCGGAAAGGACATAGACCATCGCGTTGAATGCCGCAGGCCAGGGGATACGCAGACGCGCTCCCGGGGCGATGCTCGCATGGGCGTAGGTGATAGGCGTGCGCGTCGCGCCCGGGCCCGGCACGGTTCCCAGATCGCCGGCGATGAGCCGAAGGATCGCCCCGGCATCGTCGGTGGCCAGCAGCGAGACCCGGTCGGCGCCGATGTCCTGATAACGAGGGGCAGACCACTTCTGGGCCTGGGGGAGATTCACCCACAGTTGAACCCCGTGGAAGAGGCCGCCGCCGTCAAGTAGATCCTCCGTCGGCATCTCGGAGTGCACGATGCCCGAACCTGCCGTCATCCACTGAGTGGCGCCATCGGTTATCACGCCGCCACCGCCGTTCGAATCGCGATGGCGGATCTTGCCGTCGAGCATGTAGGTCACGGTCTCGAAACCTCTATGTGGGTGATCGGGGGCGCCCTTGGCTTCACCCGGCGCGTATTCGACGGCGCCCATCTGGTCCAAGAGCAAGAAGGGGTCGGCGAGGCGAAGGTCGATCCCTGCGAACGCCCGGCGGACCTCGAAGCCCTCACCCTCAAGCATCCTGGGGGCGTCGGCCACGGTCAGAACGGGGCGATCGTTCGCGTCGAGAGCCGCGATCAAGCGCGGCAGTGCGGTCGGGTCTTCAGGGGTAACAGCTGGCACGGGGGTCTGGGTCCTCCTCGGTTGGGCGAGCGTTGCTCACCTCCGATGAAGAACGCTACCCGCGTCCCGGCGTATTCCGTCCCCGCTAGAGCGGTCGGTGAGCCACCATCCACTGACGGAGGTTCTCGATGTGAGCCCGCGGTTCGACTCCGTGCTCACAGGTCATCGGATCCTCGCAGGGAGGGTTGCCCTCCGCCGTGAAGTAGTTGAAGCGGCAGTCGGGGCAGTAGACGTCCAGCTCTTCGGGCAGGTAGGGGCAGTCACCCCATGCGCATCCGCGCTGACCCTCGCCCGTCGCGATATCGAAGCCGCAGCCCGGACACTGGCTGAATCCTTCCCATCTGGCCACGGTGTTCACCTCCTCGTAGCCAGATGACCACCCTACGGGCAGATCGGCGACGGCCATAGGACCCTTCGGATCGGGACCGATCAGCTGCCGGGTCTGCGCCCGGACTCGCGGACCGTCAGGACGGCGAACCCGATGAGGGAGATCGAGGCGAAGATGAACCACTGGATCGCATAGTTGAGATGAGGGCCCTCATCCAGTGGCGGGAGCGGCTCCAGACGGGGCAGCTCGCCCTCCTGGGGAGGGGACTGGCTCTGCAGTCGGAGGTAGACCGGAGCCAGGGGATAGGGCAGCGCACCCCCGATCCTGGTGATGTCCACGTCGGGCAGGCTCGTGATGGCCTGCGAGGCAGGCTCCCCCGATGCCTCCGCCGCATAGAGGAGCCCGGTGACCCTTACGCGCTGAGACGGAGGCGCAGCTTCGTCGATCGGGGGAACCTCCATCGACAGCGGCACCCAGCCCCGGTCGACCAGGATCGCCGAACCGTCATCGAGCACTAGCGGGGTCAGCACGTGGTTGCCGGGCTCCTCGGCCGACATAGACCTGCCGAACAAGATCACTTCGTGGGCGGCGTCGAAGGTTCCGCTCGCCCAGACCTTCCTGTAAGTAAGGGTCGCCGGACCGGAGGATCCGCCGAGTTCCTGGATCAGTTCTTCGGCGGGGCCGTTCATCGCCGAAGTGATCGAGGAGTTGTATGCGCGGCGTTCTTGCAGACGGCTCAACTGCCAGAAGCCGAGACGGATGCATACACCTGTAACTAGAAGAGCCAGGACGGCGAGTTTGATCCACCGTGACGCGAACAGGAACCGGGGCACCCTCGAAGGATAGCCTCGGGCGTCGGGTCAGCCTTGGGCTCGCCAGCCGGGCAAGACGAAGGGCCGGCCTTTCGGCCGGCCCTTGCAGTGCTGACGGATCTTCTGTCTCAGACGGCCTTGACGTTCGCGGCCTGGGGGCCCTTCTGGCCCTGGGTCACGTCGTACTCGACCTTCTGCCCCTCGTCGAGGTTCCTGTACCCATCGCCGACGATGGCGCTGAAGTGCACGAACACATCTGCGCTGCCGTCGTCGGGGGTGATGAATCCGAACCCCTTCTCGGAGCTGAACCACTTCACGGTTCCGGTTGCCACTGGCGATCCCTCCTTCCTTCGCCGTCGGGGCCTAGTAGCTGCCCGTCGGGCTCCCGGCGTGCAACTGCCGGGCATGAGGGAACTGCTCGTAGCGAACCGCGATCGTTGCCCTCGCGCCGAACCCTATCAGGGAAGAGGTCACTCGTGAAGTGGCTGGATAGACTCGCCGCTCGTGGGGCGCATTGGAACGCGACGGCTCACCGGCGTGGCTTTGACCCTCGTCATCCTCGCCATCGGTGCCTCATGCCTGGCCCGTTCGGGCAAGCTCACGCCCTCCGGAGACGCTGATGTGGCCGCGACGGGGATCGAGAAGATCGAACACATCATCATCGTCGTTCAGGAGAACCGCTCCTTCGACGAGTACTTCGGCACCTACCCCGGCGCCGACGGGATCCCAACGAAACCGGGGGGCGGGTGGGACGTCTGCCTTCCCGATCCAGCCCTTCGAAGGTGCGCCAAGCCCTACCACGACATGGACTACTACGACCGGGGCGCCGGCCACAACCACGACGCCTCTGTCGTAGACGTGAACGGCGGCAGGATGAACGGCTTCGTCAGGCAGGCGAGGAACGGAAAGAACTACTGCTTAGGCGATCCACGCTTCCCCCAGTGTCTGCTGGCCACCCCGGGTCCGGCCGGCCAGCCGGACGTCATGGGTTTCCATACGCGCCGAGAGATACCCAACTACTGGGCCTATGCGGACAACTTCGTCCTGCAGGATCGCATGTTCGCCCCGACTGATTCGTGGACGCTCCCGGCCCATCTGTTCCTGGTCTCGGCCTGGTCCGCCGACTGTGAGCGGTGGCGGGACCCGATGAGCTGCAGGTCGGACATAGTGAACTCGGAGAAGAAGTGGATCGACTTCGATCATCCGATCTACGCATGGACGGACATCACTTACCTCCTGCACAAGGAAGGCATCAGCTGGTCCTACTACGTTGGGAAGGATTCATGTGTAGAAGCCCCGTGTGTGGGCCGCTCAGGCGATGACTTCACGGTTCCACATCAGAACCCGCTGCCGGGCTTCACTACGATCGAGGAGACTGATCAGCTGGGCAACATCACGACGCACGAGGAGTTCTTCGCCGATCTGGAGGCGGGGACGCTTCCTCAGGTGACCTGGGTCATGCCCAGCCACGGAGGCAGCGAGCATCCGCCCTACGCGATCGATGACGGTCAGGCCTGGGTCACTCGAGTCATCAACGCGGTGGGGACATCGAGCGCCTGGGATTCGAGCGCGATCTTCCTCACCTGGGACGACTGGGGCGGTTTCTACGACCACGTGGAGCCGGTCCGCGTCGACGAGAACGGTTACGGCCTAAGGGTTCCCGGACTGTTGATCAGCCCTTACGCGAAGGCCGGAACGATCGATCATCAGACGCTCACCTTCGACGCTTACCTGAAGTTCATCGAAGACCGGTTCCTCGGAGGGCAGCGCCTCGACTCTGATAGCGGACGGCCCGACTCTCGTCCGACCGTACGCGAGGACCTGCCGATCCTCGGCGATCTGGCGAACGAGTTCGACTTCACGCAGGCGCCGTTGCCGCCGTTGATCTTGGAGGAGTATCCGGGGTTCGGCTGAGGCGAACGCCCCTCAAGTTTCGCCCGGCCGCAGGCCGATGTCTTCGGTAAGACCGGACTTCGCGCCGAACGGCGGGGACAGTTCGGGATCAGAGGGGGTGTCTTCCGTGCTCGAGTTCTTCTGGCATGCGCGCTCTTGGGTGGAGAACCTGCGCGCGCGTGCGATCGGTGAACGGGGCGCGACAGCCGTCGAATACGCGATCATGCTCGCATTCATCGCGGCGGTGATTGTCGTTTCCGTTGCCTATCTCGGAACGGTCACCAACAGCCAGTTCGAGAAGGTCACCTTCCCACCGTAGTGGGGCGGAGCGTCAGTTCGCAAGAAGCGGGGTGGGAAGTCTGTCCCGGGATGGCCACCAGCGCTGCGGTCAAGACCGCCGTCATCACGCGATTCACCGGCCGAGCTTCGGTGAGGAAGGCCCTCGCGGCATCGCTGATACCCTTCGCCTGCGATGCAGGGAATGGACAGACTCCTCGAACTTCAGGGCCTCGACTCGACCGCGGACCGGCTCCTGGCACGCCGGCGCGTACTCGAGTCCGGAGGTGAGCTCGCCACCGCTCGAGCTCATGCTTCCGCTGCGGAGGCGGCGCATGGGGAGCTGCAGCTGGCCCTCTCGGAACTCGATCGCGATCAGAGCAAGATCGAGCACGAGGTCGACAGCCTCGCCCAGAAGGCCTCCGCCGAAGAGAAGCGTCTCTACGACGGCAGCATCGTCAACGCCAAGGAGCTGGAGTCCCTGCAGCGCGAGATCGAGAACCTCAAGCGCCGGCGAGCCGACCGCGAGGACGAGTTACTCGCTCTGATGGAACGCAGGGAAACGCTCGAGGCCGATGCCAACGCGGCGGAGAAGACCTCCATGGAGGTGCGATCGGAGTCCGAGCGGATCGAGGTGGCAGGTCAGGGCGAGCTCTCCGAGATCGGTGTGCAACTGACGGCATCGATAGCGGTGCGGGAAGCGCTTACACCCCTGTTCGATCCCGAGCTCCTCGAGCTGTACGAGGACATCCGCTCCCAGAAGAAGGGGATCGGCGCAGCCGCCTTGGTCGACGGCGTGTGCGGCGGCTGTCACGAGAAGCTCTCGGCGATGGAACTAGACAAGCTGAAGAAGACCCAGGGCGTGAAGAGGTGTGAGTACTGCCGGCGGATCCTGATCGGCTAGCCGTCCAGGTCTGTACCGACGGCGCCGCCCGCGGCAATCCCGGTCCGGCCGGTATCGGCGTTGCCATCCTCGGTTCCGGTGGTGAAGTTCTGGCCGAGATCGCCGAGGGCCTGGGTGAGACGACCAACAACGTCGCCGAGTACACCGCCGCGATCCGCGGACTGGCCCGGGCCAAGGAGCTAGGTGCCACCGAGGTGACCCTCAAGTCGGACAGTCAGCTGCTCATCAAGCAGCTTACGGGGGAGTACCGGGTCAAGACTCCCCACATCCGGGTGCTCTTCGATGAGGTGGTAGCCGAAACCAGACGCTTCTCAAAGGTGCGATTCGAGCATGTTCCCAGAGAGAAGAACGAGCACGCCGACCGTCTCGCCAACCTCGGCGTGGACACCTGGCTGGCGGCGCGGAACCGCTAGCCGTTACCCTCGGTTGCGGAGGAGCCGGCCGGGCGGCCGCGGGCGGGCAACCGTTCGAGGAAAGTCCGGACTCCGCAGGGCAGGGTGCCGGCGAGAGCCGGGCGGGGGCGACCTCGCGGAAGCGCAACAGAAAGCAGACCGCCGGGAGACCGGTAAGGGTGAAACGGTGAGGTAAGAGCTCACCAGCGGCGCGGGCGACCGTGCCGGCTAGGCAAGCCCCACCCGGAGCAAGGCCAAGCAGGCAGCTGGGCGGCCCGCCCGTTGCTGCCGGGTAGGTCGCATCGGTCCGGAGAACGGACCGGCGGGGCGGCGACGCCCCGAGACAGATGGCCGCCGGTCGCGCGCGAGCGCGGCGCACAGGATCCGGCTTACAGGCCGGCTCCTCCACCTTTCGGCTTCAATGTGCGGCAGCGAGCGCGTCGGTGGCGCGCCGGAATTGATCACCGGCGTGATAGCTGGAGCGGACCAGGGGCCCGGCCTCCACGTGCGGGATCCCCAGGGCCTCGCCGCTCCGCTTGTGCTCGGCGAACTCCTCCGGCGTGACCCAGCGGTCGACGGGCAGGTGCAGTTTGGTCGGCTGAAGGTACTGGCCCATCGTCACGAGATCGCATCCGGCGTCGCGAAGGTCCGCCATGGCGACAGCGACCTCTTCGGGGCGCTCGCCCATGCCCAAGATCAGGTTCGACTTGGTTATCTGACCCGGGCGGAGCGACTTGGCGTAGCGGAGCACGCCGAGCGTGCGGTCATATCCGAACGCAGGGCGGATCTTGTCGTGAAGGCGGCGGACGGTCTCCAAGTTATGGGCGAAGACGTCCGGCTCGGCCGCGATCACGGTCGCGATGTCCGGCTCGCCTCCCTTGAAGTCGGAGGGCAGAACCTCCACCCTGCATCCCGGGACGGCCTCTCGCACCGCGCGGATGACCTCTGCCCAGATCCGGGCACCGCCATCGGCAAGATCGTCGCGCGCGACTCCCGTCAGCACGACGTATCGAAGTCCCATCGCCGAGACTGCCTCTGCGATCCTTTCGGGCTCGTCCTCCTGGACGGGTTCGGGCTTTGCGGTCATCACATCGCAGAACCCGCAGCGGCGGGTGCACTTGGAGCCCAGGATGAGGAAGGTCGCTTCTCGCGCCTCCCAGCATTCTCCGATGTTGGGGCAGGCCGCCTCCTCGCAAACCGTGTTGAGATCCAGACTGCGCATGATCCCTTTGAGTTCGGAGTAGTTGGGGCCAGTTTGAAGGCGGACCTTGAGCCAAGGGGGCTTGCGATCGGTGAGGATCGGGCCCGCGGTCGTCTGCACTATCGGCAGATAGAGGCGGCGCCGATGCGGGTTGTGGTCGGTCATCGCGTCCGAGTCTATCGACGGAGGGCGGCATCGCTTGTTGCCGGCGCCTCATCGCTTCCCGACGGATCCTCGGCAACGTCCCGCGGACCCTGAGGCAGGAAGACCCTGAAGGATGCTCCGCCCCCTTCTCGTTCCTCGACCCAGGCCCTGCCTCGATGAAGCTCGGCGAACCGACCCACCAGCGAGAGGCCGATGCCGGTGCCGGGGGAGTGTGAGGAAGGGGTCGGACCTTGGGTGAAGGGCTCGAAGATCGCCTCCCTAAGGTCCATGGGGACGCCAACGCCATCGTCTTCGACCGCTATCAGCGCCCCACCGTCTTGCTCGCGAACCTTCAGCCAGATGGTCCGGTCCGGTGTCGTGTGTCTAACCGCGTTGACCATCAGGTTCTCGATTATCCGTTCTACCTTCGCCTGGTCGATGCTGATCACTACGGGGTCGATCTCGACCACGACAGTCCTGTCCGCGAGCGCCTCGATCGATGTGACCATCCGGCGGGCGAGGGTGCCGACATCGGTTATGCGATACAGGGGCGTAACGATCCCGCGACTCAGCCGGTCGATGTCCAGCAGATCCTTGAGCAGCCGGTCGAGCTTGCGCGCGTTGGTGGAGAGTCGCTCGAGCAGGTCCGCCTGATCCTCAGCCGGTAGTTCGCTCTGTCTCTCCAGGGTCAGGGAAAGGCCAAGGATCGAGGTCAACGGGCTCCGCAACTCGTGGGAGACCGCCGCCAGGAAAGTGTTCTTCATCTCGTCCAGATCGCGCAGGCGCTCGGCGGCCTGCCGTTCACGCTGCTCGGAATCGCGCAAGGCTTCTTCGGCGAGCTTTCGCTCGGTGATATCGAAGATCACGCCCTGGATGAACAGGGGAGTGCCCTCGTCGTCTCGCATCATGGCGCAGTCGTCTCGCAACCAGATCGTCCGCCCGTCTCGGGTGATCATCCGGTACTCGGCGCTCCAAGGCAGGCTCTCGCGAAGCGCGGCGACGAAGCTCTCTCGCGCGTCCTCGCGGTCGTCGGGGTGTATGGCTTTCAGCCAGCAGTCCGGGTCGTCTATCCATTCCTGCTGCGTGATGCCGGTGACCTCTTCGACCTGCGGGCTCACGTAGACGGTCCTTTGGGATTCGTCCGGAAGGTCGACGTAGATGATCGCCGGGACGTGCTCGACGATCGCCCGGTACCGCTGCTCGGCCTCCCGGAGCTGCTCCTCGGCAGCCCGGCGTTCGGTGATGTCGAGCAAGAACCCCTGACTCAAGTACGGCCGGCCCTCATCGTCGTAGATCATCGTCGCCTGATCGCGTATCCACTTGACCTGCCCGTCGCGAGCAGTGACCCTCACGTCGATCGCGAGAGGCTCTCCCGTGTCGAAGTGGCGCCTGTCCGCCTCGCGCGCCCGTTCGCGGTCCTCAGGATGGACGAGGCTGGACCACAGCGTCGGGTCGGCTTTCCACTCCTCCGGGCTGTAGCCGAGGATCTCCTTGACCTGAGGACTGATGTACTGGGTCGGCCAAGAGAACGGATCCGCGTCGCCTAGCGCGTCTATGTAGGTGACCGCTGGAAGTTCTTCGACGAGTGTGCGGTAGCGCTCCTCGGCCCGGCGCACGCTCTCTTCGGCGGTCTTGCGGGAGGTGATATCGATGCGGACTCCCTGCCAGTAGCTGGGTCTGCCCTGCTCGTCGTTGAAGAGCACGGCGTCGTCCTGAACCCATAGCAGGCTCCCGTCCTTGTGGAACATCCTGTATTCCTGGTGGAAGGGTTCGCCCGTCTCGTCCGTGCGGTGCTCTTCGGCCATGACCCGATCGGCGTCGTCCGGGTGCAGCGATCGGAACCAAATGTCCCACCCCCATTCCTCGGGGGAGTATCCGAGCATCGTCATCAGCTGAGGACTGATGTACCGAGGACCATCTGGCTCCACGGGCTGGACGTACGTTATGGCCGGGATCGTTTCGACCAACGTCCGGTAGCGGCTCTCGGCTTGGGCCAGGCGTTTCTCGGCGCGCTCTCGTCCGATCGCGGCTGCAAGCGTGTTCGCAGCGACGGTCAGGGCCTCGATCTCGGCCGGGTGCCAAACGCGAGGCTCGAGGCAATCGTCGAACCCGATGAAGCCCCACCATTCGTCCGCGACGAAGATCGGCATGACCGCGCATGACAAGATCCCCTGCTCTTGAGCGAAGTCCGCCTGCTCGCTATCGGGGAAGCCACGCGTTGGACCATGGATGATGGTTCCCTCACTCAGTTCCTCGACCCAGCGTGAGAATCCGTTCCCCTCGTAAGAGAAACCTATGTTGTAGTCCTCGAAGGCCGTCGAGGTGATGCCCTCCTCGACCCACTCGAAGCGACCGGTTGTCTGCAGATCTCCGTCAGCGGCGACCTCGTTCTCGAACACGTAGGCGCGACTGGCGTTGGCCGCCGTGCCGAGGCGCTCAAGGACCGCGTCGATGCTGTCGGTCCATTCCGGAGTACTGAGGAAGCTTGCCGCAGCGAACCCCGCGGCCTCCAGGATCCTGTCCCGGCTCGTCAGTGCCTCTTCGGCCTCCTTGCGCTCGGTGACATCCATGAGTACTCCGTGCCAGAACTTGTCGCTCCCTTCGTCGTCACCCACGAGGTATGCCTCGTCGCGAACCCAGATGATCTTTCCGTCCTTGCGGATCCACCTGTATTCGATCCGGAAGGGTTCTCCGGTCTCGTTGGTTCTGATGGACTCGGCCTGTACTCGCTCGAGGTCGTCGGGGTGAAGCTGTCGCAACCACAGGCCGGCGTCGTCCAGTCGTTCCTGAACCGTGAATCCGAAGACCGCCTCGTACTGGGGGCTGATGTACAGGGCAGTGCTCTCCTCGTCGACGGCATCCATGTAGACGACAGCAGGCAGGTGCTCCACGAGCGCGCGGTATCGCTGCTCCGCCTCTTTCAGCCGAGCCTCGGCGGCCTTGCGCTCGGTGATGTCGAAGACGACGCCCTGCCAGAAGAGGGGTGCTCCACTCTCGCTCCGGATCATGACGGCCTCGTTATGTATCCACACGACGCGACCGTCACGGGCCAAGGTTCGGTAATCGACGCTCCAGGTGTCACCCAGGTCGAGCGCGTTCTCCTGAACGACCCAGTCGTGGTCATCCGGATGCAGGCGCTCCTCCCAGAGATTCGGGCTGGCGAGCCATTCTTCCGGCGTGTATCCGAATATGTCTTCGATCTGGGGACTGATGTACAGGTTCGCCCCTGTAGTCGGATCCTCGATGTATGTCACGGCCGGCAGTTGTTCGACGAGCGTGCGGAACTTGCTTTCGGCCTCTCGCAGCCGGCTCTCGGCCTGCTTCTGCTCGGTCACATCGAACATGACGCCTTGGTAGAGGGGCAGTCCGGTCCTTCCCACCGAGACGGGGACGGCCTCGTCCCGGATCCAGACCTGCTCTCCGCGGGCCGTGTAGATCCGGTACACGCTGCTGAATGATGCGCCGGAGGAGACCGCCCTCTCCCAGGATGAGAGCACCCGTTGAAGGTCTTCCGGATGCAAGCGCCGCGCCCAGATCTCAGGGTCGGCGCGCCACTCGTCCGAGGTGAATCCAAGAAGGTGCTCTATCTGCGGGCTGATGTAGGCCGCCGGGGCCGACCCGGGTTCGTCCGCGCCGTCCCAGACATAGGAGACAGCCGGCACGCGCTCGACGATCGTCCGGAAGCGGTTCTCCGTTTCCTGAAGGCGCTGCTCGGCCTCCTTCTGCTTGGTGATGTCGAACATCACGCCCTGTGAGAGCAGGGCCGAGCCGGATGCGTCTCGCTTCACCACCACGGATTCGTCGCGCAGCCAGACGATGCGCCCGTCCTTCGTGTACGTGCGGTACTCGATGTTGAAAGGCTCTCCGGTAAGGTCGGCGTGATCTGAGGCGGCGATCACGCGATCGCGGTCCTCCGGGTGGATCTGGTCTAACCAGAAGGTTGGGGTGCTTCGGTACTCCTGAGGAGTGAAACCAAGGACGGTCTCGATCTGCGGACTCACGTACGGATACATCGCGCTTCCGGTCGGTTTCGTCGGGTCCCACGTGTAGGTGACTGCAGGAACCTCTTCGACCAGAGCTCGGAAACGTCTGTCAGTCTCTGCGCGAAGATGTGACTCCCTCGCAGCCTGAAGCCAACGCCTGGCGGCGATCACCGCGAGAGCCACCGAGACAACGACGAACAGGGCGTAGATCTCGTCTTCCTTGTTTCGGAATCGAGCGCTCAGCCAGCCGTCGGTTGCCTCCCATATGTTCAGAGCCACGCCAGCGATGAAGACGGCGGCGGCGATCACGGCGACGACCACCAGGTCTCGCTGCGCTCCCGACCTCGCCCGGCGCTCCTCCGGAGTGGGATCCGATCTTCTGCTCATTGGACTCCCTGCAGGTATCGACGACTCCATAGGGCTTCTGAACTCGGCCGTCCGGGGCTTGGCTGTGGGCCTTTAGGGCTAGTCAGTCGCTAGAACCGGGCCAGTTCGAGCATGCGGTCGTAGACGTCGGCCTGCTCAGGGTGCAGGTAGAAATGCTCCAAGGAGGCGGCGAACGGCATGGCCGGGATGTCGGGACCTCCGATGCGCACGATAGGCCCGTCCAGATCGAACATGGCTTCCTCGGCGATGGTCGCGGCTATCTCGGCGCCCGCACCGTAGGTCCGGTTGTCCTCGTAGACGACCATCGCCTTGCCCGTCTTGCGGACTGAAGCCAGGATCGTCTCCTTGTCCAGCGGAGAGATCGTCCGAACGTCGAGGACCTCGACAGAGATGCCGTGATCATCCTGAAGACGCGAGGCGGCATCCAGACAAAGGTGCAGCGAGTAGCCGTAGCTGATGACCGAGAGGTCGGTTCCCTCGCGCTTGATGTCGGCAAGCCCGATCGGCGTGAGGTACGCGCCATCTGGGACCTCTCCACTGACCGCCCTGTAGGTCTTCTTGTGCTCCAGGAAGACGACCGGATCGGGGTCGCGCAGGGCTGATCGCAGCATCCCGGCAGCGTCGGCCGGTGTCGAGGGCATCACCACCTTCAGCCCGGGGACGTGCGCGTAGAAGGTCTCGATCGACTGCGAATGGTAGAGCGCCCCGTGGATGCCTCCACCGCACGGAGCGCGGATCACCATCGGAAGGCCGAAGTCGCCGTTGGACCGGTAGCGCATGCGCGCGGCCTCAGAGACGATCTGATCGAAGGCCGGGTGGATGAAGTCGGCGAACTCGATCTCGGCGACCGGCAGGAGGCCGTGAAGGGCCATCCCTATCGCGACACCGACGATGGCGGATTCGGCGAGAGGGGTGTCGATGACGCGACTCTCGCCGAACTCGTCCATCCAGCCGTCCGATATGCGGAAGACCCCTCCGCGCGCGCCGACATCCTCTCCCAGTAGGACGATCCTTTCGTCCTCGACCATCTCGTCATGGAGGGCGTCTCGGATGGCGGTTACGACGTTCTTTGTAGTCATCCGTCCTGCTCCGCGAAGACGTGGCGCATCGCAGACGAGGGTTCGGGGTCGGGCGCGTCCCACGCGGCAGTGATGGCCTCGTCGATCTCGTCCTTGATCTTCGCGCGCATGGCCTCGGCGCCGGCATCGTCCAGGACGGCCTGGTCGGCAAGGTAGGTGGAGAACTCGATCAACGGGTCGTGGTGCTTGGCTTCCTCGACCTCTTCGCGGCTGCGGTAGGAGCGATCGTCATCATCGGAGGTGTGCGGCTGGAAACGGTAGGTCTTGCACTCGATCAAGGTGGGACCCTCGCCCGCCCGTGCGCGGTCGTGCGCGGTCTTCATCGCCGCGTAGCAGGCGAGTACGTCGTTGCCGTCCACGACCATCCCGGGGAACCCGTAGCCGGCGGCGCGATCGGCGACGTTGGTGATCGCCATCTGCTTGGACTGGGGAACGCTGATCGCGTAGTGGTTGTTCTCGCAGACGAAGATCACGGGCAGCTTGTGGATGCCGGCGAAGTTCAGGCCCTCGTGCCAGTCGCCCTCGCTGGTGGCTCCTTCGCCGAACCAGCAGCCGACGACGGCCTCTTCCTTGCGCAAACGGATCGCGTATGCGATGCCGGCCGCATGTGGAACCTGCGTGGCGATCGGCGAAGACCCGCTGATTATCCCCAGGCGCCGGGAGCCCCAGTGCGAGGGCATCTGGCGCCCGCCGGAGGAGGGGTCGTCGGCCTTGGCGAAGACCCCCAGGAATATCTCGTACGGGGTCATCCCGGCGGCCAGGACCACGGCGACGTCGCGGTAGTAAGGGAGCCAGATATCGGTTCCACGGCGCATCGGCCAGGCCGTCCCGACCTGGCAGCCTTCGTGACCTGAGACCGGGACCACGAAAGGCGCACGCCCCATGCGGTTCTGACGGAAAGCTGCCTCGTCCAGCAGGCGAGCGGTCAGCATCGTGCGGTACATCGAAAGCAGATCTTCGGTGGAGAGGCCCAGAGCGTCGTGTGGGGTCTCATTCACCCTCGTCGGCAAGCCCTGCCTCCTCGCACCGTGGTCGGATTCTACATCGGTGGGTACGAACTCCTGTCCAAGGCCCGGCTCGCAGGTGGGAATATACCCCCTGGGGGTATAGGTTATACATGTGAGGAAAGTGCTGCCGAGATAAGGAGAGAGACGATGATCGATCCGGTCTGCGGGATGACGGTGGAGCCGGACACGGCTGCGGCTGCCTGGGAGCACGAAGGAACCGTCTACTACTTCTGCTCGAGCGGCTGCTTCGATCGCTTCAAAGCCGACCCTCAGCACTTCATCGGTATGGACCCGGCCGACAGAGGGATGTGACGTACCCCCAGGGGGGTACCTGCCAAGGAGGCGTCGGATGTACGGCTACGCGATGAACAAGAAGGACCTGCAGGATCGACTGCGCCGCATCGAGGGGCAGGTGCGAGGCCTGCAGAGGATGATCGACGAGGACAAGTACTGCATCGATATCCTCACCCAGCTCAACTCCGTCTCATCGGCCCTACGGGCCGTGGGGATGGGTCTGCTGGACGGTCATGTTCGTCACTGCGTAGCAGAGAGCATCGAACGCGGCGACGGGGACCAGAAGATCGAAGAACTGATGGCCGCGGTCTCGCGGCTCAAGTAGGAGGCATCTCAGGTGGAGACGAAGGAAAGAGAGGTCGTCCTCGACATAGAGGGGATGACCTGCGCCTCGTGCGTCAACAGGATCGAGAAGGCACTGGCAGGGGTTGAGGGCGTAGATGGCGCATCGGTCAACCTGGCGACCCGCGCCGCCACCGTCCGGACCGAGCTGGCCGAACTGGATCCGCTGATCCGCGCGATCGAGTCGGTTGGATACTCGGCGCGCCCCCACACGAAGGAGCGTTCGGCTCATGAGGAAACGCGAGGATTCGCACGCCGCCTCGCCGTCGCCGCCGCATTCACCGTTCCGATCCTGGTCCTGACGTTCATCACTCCGGACCTGCCGAACGCGATGTGGATCGCTTGGGTCCTTGCCACGCCGGTCCAGTTCTATGCCGGGTGGCCCTTCCTTAGAGCTGCTGCGCGTTCGGCGCGTCACGGCGCGACCACGATGGACACCCTGATCGCGATCGGCTCACTGGCCGCCTACGGATACAGCGTCTGGGCGGTTCTGGCCGGCCGCGACGTTTCCTACTTCGACACGGGCGCGGTCATCATCACCTTGATCCTCGTGGGCAAGACCCTCGAGGCGCGGGCGCGCGCCTCGGCGGGCGACGCCGCCCGGGCGCTGATGGAGCGCGGCGCGAACGAGGCGACCGTACTGGTCGACGGGGTGGAGAAGGTGATCCCGATCGAGGACCTGCATCCAGGGAACCTGGTGGTGGTCAGGCCGGGGGAGAAGGTCCCGAGCGACGGTGTGGTCAGGGAAGGCACGTCCTGGGTGGATCTCTCGCTGCTGACCGGAGAGTCGGTGCCCGTGGACGTCGGTCCCGGTGATGAGGTCGTTGGAGCTTCCATCAATGGGCACGGCCGGCTGGTCGTCTTCGTAACCACGGTCGGACGCAACACGAAGCTGTCCCAGATAGTGCGGCTGCTCGAACACGCGCAGGGGTCGAAGGCTCCCGTTCAAAGGCTGGCAGACAAGATCTCCTCGATATTCGTCCCGATCGTGATCGTCGTCGCTGCGGGGACGTTCGCGGGCTGGGTCGGGTTCGGGGGAGCGGATCCGGGAGTGGCGCTTCTCCACGCCGTGGCGGTTCTGCTCATAGCCTGCCCTTGCGCCCTCGGATTGGCGACCCCGGCGGCCATCATGGCCGGATCGGGCCGAGCCGCCGAGATGGGAGTGCTGTTCAAGGACGGGGCGATATTCGAATCGTCGCGCCGCGCGGACATCGTCCTGCTCGACAAGACGGGAACCGTGACGCAGGGGGAGATGACCTTGGCCGACATCGTCCCGGTAAACGGATACGACGAGACCCGTCTGCTGGCTCTGGCGGCGGCGGCCGAATCCGGTTCGGAGCATCCGATAGCCGCAGCCGTGGTCGAGGGAGCGCTGGCGCGGGCGGTCTCCGTTCCCGCCTCCACCGACCATTCCGTTACGCCGGGAGCCGGCGCGATCGCAGTGGTCGACGGCCTGACGGTGCGCGTTGGCCGGCCGCAGGGCCTTCCTCCGATGATGATCGAAGAGGCCGACAGGCTGGCCTCGGCGGGACTGACGGCTTTCGCGGTTTGGCACGACGAGATACCCGCCGGCCTGATAAGCGTCGCCGATAGAGTGAAGCCCGAAGCGGCCGAGGCCGTCGCCCGTATGCGTTCCCTCGGACTGCAGGTCGCGATGGTGACGGGCGATCGTCGGGCCACCGCCGAAGCCATCGCGCGCGAAGTGGGCATAGACCGCGTCTTGGCCGACGTCTTCCCCGAGGGCAAGGTCGAGGAAGTCACCAAGCTCCAGGCCGAAGGCCTGCACGTTATCTTCGCGGGGGACGGGCTGAACGATGCGCCCGCGATCGCGAAGGCGGATGTCGGGGTCGCCATGGGAACGGGCACCGACGTGGCGATGGCCGCATCGGACGTGAACCTGCTCGGTGGGTCCTTGGTCTCGGTGGCCGATGCGCTGGAGTTGGCACGCAAGACGTATCGGGTGATCGTGCAGAACCTGTTCTGGGCCTTCGCCTACAACATAGTGATGATCCCGCTGGCGGTCTTCGGCGTGCTCACCCCGGCGTGGGCCGCCGCCGCGATGGCCGGGTCCAGCGTTACGGTCGTAGCCAACGCGCTCCGCCTCCGCAGGTTCGGGCGTTCGCGTCCCGAGCCCGTAGGCTTGTCCGCATGAGCGCGCCCGCAACCGCCGAACCCGTCGTCGTCGAAGTGACCGACGAGAACTTCGAGCAGGTCGTTATCGAGGGTTCCAAGCAGCGACCGGTCGTGGTCGATCTGTGGGCGGAATGGTGCGGACCGTGCAAGTCTCTCGGCCCGATCCTGGAGAAGGTCGCGGCCGAGCGCGGGGGCGCCTTCCTTCTCGCGAAGCTGGACATCGACCACAACGGGGCGGGGCAGGCTCTGCTGCAAGCCGTTCAGAGCCAAGGCATCCCGACGGTCGTGGCCTTCAAGGACGGAGCACCCGTCACCATGTTCATCG
The DNA here is from genome assembly GCA_031423155.1 of Actinomycetes bacterium. GTDB lineage: Bacteria > Actinomycetota > UBA4738 > UBA4738 > HRBIN12 > JANPEZ01. Next base: position 6,687 of record JANPEZ010000020.1, on the reverse strand, counting down.
GCGCCTACCCCGAGGCCGAGGTCAACAACTTCGTGGACTCGATCTTGCCGACCGAGGCCGAGCTGGCCGCAGTCGAGGCTGCGGCCGAGGAGGAAGCAGGCGACATCGAAGGCGCCGAAGACCGATACCGCCAGGCGCTGCAGGCCGACCCGAAGAACGAGGTCGCTGCCCTAGGTCTTGCAAGGCTGCTGGCCGACCGCGGCGACATCGATGAAGCCGAGGCGCTGGTGAAACCGTTCCTGCCGGCGCCCGAGGCTGAGCGCGTGATGTCGATAGTGCGGGTCGAGCGCTGGACGAAGGTCTTGCCAGGCGATCCGTTGGCGGATGTGAAGAGCAGAGCCTCCGAGGGCTATTGGCAGGAGGCGCTGGACACGCTGCTTGCCTCGGCTAGGGACGATCCCGATGCTCGTCAGGCGATGGTCGACATCTTCGCCTACCTCGGAGATGAGGACCCGATAGTTCCCGAGTACCGCCGCAAGCTCGCCAACGCCCTCTTCTGAGTCTCAGGCCGAAACGGGTTCTAGATCCTCGGCCGCTGCGAAGGTGACATCGAAGACTTCGGTGAAGTGACGGCGAACCAGCGGCTTCAGTTCGTCGACCGTTATCGGTCGCCCTGCGAGTTCGCTGAGCGAGGTGACACCGGTCTCCGTAAGCCCACAGGGGACGATGGCGTCGAACCAGCTCAGGTCGGTGGCGCAGTTGACCGCGAAACCGTGAAGGGTCACGCGCATCCGCTTGATCCTGACGCCGATGGCGCAGACCTTGAGATCGTCCGACCAGACCCCCGTCTGGACGTCGCTGCGGTGCAGCGCGAGTCCGAGGTCGGCGCCCGAGCGGATGACGACCTCTTCGAGCGCTCGCACGTAGGCGATCGCGTCGGGCGTAGACCCAAGGTCGATGATGGGATAGCCGACCAGCTGGCCGGGTCCGTGGAAGGTGAAGGATCCGCCCCGGTCGATATGACGGACGTCTGCGCCGGATCCGATGATCTGCTCTTCCGACATCACCGCGTGCTCGGGCTTGGCGCGCCTGCCCGCGGTGTAGACGGGAGGGTGCTCCAGCAGGATGAGCGTGTCCTGGATGCGACCGCCGAGGCGCTCCTCGACCATCTCGTGCATGGCGGCGTTGGCGACGTCGTAGGGGACCAGACCCTCGGGCTCGATGAGCCTTGCGGCGCGGGGCACTTCAGACTCCGATGTCTTCGGCGAAGTCCCAGGTCTCCAGGTTGTTCTTGACCCGCGCGAGGAACTGGGCCGCCATCGCTCCGTCGATCACCCTGTGATCCCATGACATCGAAAGGTAGGCGCGGTTGCGGATCGCGATGGCATCGTCGATGACGACCGGTCGCTTCTCGATCGCGTCGAAGGCCAGGATCGCGGTCTGGGGCTGCGCGATGATCGGAACCGACAGCATCGAACCGTAAGGGCCGGGGTTCGTGATGGAGAAGGTCCCTCCGGTGATCTCATCGGGCTTCAGCTCGTGTGAGCGGGCCCGGTTGGCCAGATCCGTGATCGCCCGCTGCATCCCGACGATGTTCAGCGTGTCGGCGCCCTTGATAACCGGCACTATCAGTCCCTCGTCGTAGCTGACGGCGATCCCCAGGTTCACGTAGTGCCTGACGATGATCTCGTCGCCTCGAAGCTCCGAGTTCACGTACGGGAATGCCAGCAGCGCATCCGTCACGGCCCGCGAAACGAAAGACGTGTAGGTGAGTGAGATCCCCTCGCGCGCCTTGAAAGCGTCCTTCACGCGCTCCCTCAGCCGAACGATGTGCTCGAAGTCCACCTCCACCATGTTCCAGGCCCGCGCACTGACCTGCAGCGAAGCATGCATATGCTCCGCGATCAGCTTGCGAACCTTCGACATCTGAACGACCTCTTCCCCCGCCCCCGCCATAGCCGGCGACGGAGAAGGCCGAAGGGCCGGCACCGCTGCCGCCGCCGGCCGAGCGATCGCGCCGCCAGAGGCGATCACGGCCTCAACGTCCTTCTTCGTGATCCGTCCCCCCGTCCCCGTCCCAACGATCAACGCCAGATCGAGCGAGTGCTCCGCCGCCAACTTCCGCACCAGAGGCGACAAGATCTGCGACCGACCCCCCCTATCGGGAACAGCCGGGGCGGACATCGCCGAAGTGACAGCAGCCGCAGGGGCGGGGGCAGAGGAGGACTCTGGAGCGGCGGCGGCGACAGGCGCAACCACAACGGCCGCCGCCGCCGCGTAATCGTCCGACGGCGCCCCCGCCCCGGAGGCGCCCACATCCTCGATAACAGCCAACTCCGTCCCCACAGGAACGGTCTCACCTTCGGCTACCAGGATCTTCGTAACGACCCCAGAAACGGGCGAAGGCACCTCGGTATCGACCTTGTCCGTGGAGATCTCGAAGAGAGCCTCGTCGCGCGCGATCGTTTCTCCCTCGGCCTTGAGCCACTTCAATATCGTTCCCTCGATGATCGTCTCGCCGAGCTGCGGCATCTGTATCGACGTCACCAGCGAACCCTCCTCACCAGGCCGAGAGCTTGTCGACGGCTGCCTCGATGTCGGCGACACCCGGCAGGAAAGCGTCCTCGAGCGGGGGAGAGAACGGCACGGGGATGTTAGGTGGCGCCAGGCGCATCACCGGAGCGTCGAGGTGCTCGAAGGCCTTCTCGGCGATGATAGCGGCGACCTCCGAACCGATCCCGAGGAACCTGTAGGACTCGTAGAGCACGAGCGCACGCGATGTCTTCTCTATCGAACGAAGTACCGTGTCTTCGTCGATCGGGTAGACGGTGCGAAGGTCGACGACCTCGACGGATACGCCCTTGGCCGCAAGCGATCCCGCGGCTTCGAGGGCCTTGTGCACCATCGCTCCGTAGGTGATTATCGAGACGTCGGTGCCCTCCCGCTTCACGTCGGCCTTGCCGATCTCGATGGTGAAGTCCGGGTCGGTCGGCACTATCTCCTTGATGCGGCGGTAGATCCACTTGTGTTCCAGGAAGATACTCGGGTTGTCGTCCCGGATGGCTGCCTTCAGCAGCCCCTTGGCGTCCGTCGGGAACGCCGGGCACATGATCTTGATGCCGCCCGTATAGGCGAACCAGGGTTCGGGGTTCAACGAGTGGAAGTTGGACGCCCGCACGCCACCACCTGATGGGGCTCGCAGCACCACCGGCAGCCGGACGCCCGTCCTGTAGTGGTAGCGCGCCAGCACGGTCGTGATCTCATCGAAACCAGAAGACATGAAGTCGGAGTACTGGAACTCGGCGACCGGGCGGAAGCCCTCCATCGCGGCTCCCACGGCCATCCCGACGATCGTCTCCTCAGCGATCGGTGTGTCCATCACTCGATCGGCGCCGAAGCGATCGATGAAGCCTTCCGTCACCTTGAAGGCGCCGCCGTACGCGCCGATGTCCTCACCCAGCATGAAGACCTTCTCGTCGCGCTCCATCTCCTCCCAGAGGGCCTCGGCCACCGCTATCAGGTAGGTCGCTTCCCCGGAGTCGGTGCGCTTGCCGCGAGGTTCGGCGCCGTGCCCGGCAGCTCCGGCTTCGACCTGAGTGGCCATCAGTGGTAGTCCGTTCCGCCGCCGCGCCCCGGCTCGCGGTCCCAGTAGCCATCTTCGACCCACTCGCCGAGGCGAACGTCGCCGGGCTCAGGGAACGGGGAGATCTGGCCGAACTCGTAGGCCTGCGCGAACTCTGCCTCGACCCCGGTCTGAACGGCCTCGATGTCCTCTTTCGTCACGACGCCCTCGGTGAGCAGGTATTCCTCGAAGTTCCTGACCGGGTCGTGGTTGGCCATGTAGTCCTCAAGCATGCCCTCCGGCATGTACTTGGCCGGATCGTGTCCGGCATGGCCGCGCCAGCGTAGCGAGACCGACTCGATCAGCGAGGGCCCCTCGCCGCGGCGGGCCCGCTCTACGGCTTCGGCTGCGGCCTGAAAGACCTGCAGAACGTCTCCGCCGTCCACCCGTACCCCCGGTATCCCGTAGGCCTTGGCGCGTTCGGCGATGGTGGGGGTTGCGAACTCCAGTGGGTTCGGCGTCGAGTACGCGAACTGGTTGTTGTTGACGACCCAGACGACCGGAAGCCGGTGGATGGAGGAGGTGTTGATGGCCTCGTGCCAACGACCGTTCGAGGTCGAACCATCCCCGCAGATCGCCATGGCGACGCGATCGGAGCCGAGCCGCTTGTACGCGAGGGCCGCGCCACACGCCACCGGATACGCGATCGGAAGGTGGGAGATGACCGCGAAGGTCCGATTCCCCTGCCAGTCTCCGATGTGGCTGTTTCCGTCGCGCCCGCGCAGGTATCCGTCGATGCGGCCCCAGTACTGAGCCATCACGCGCCCCAGATCCAGACCTTTGGTCAGTTGGGCGGTCAGGTCGCGATGGGTGGGGAAGAGCGAATCGTCGGCGCGAAGGGCGCTCGCGACCCCGACGTGGGTTCCCTCCTGCCCGCGGCCGGAGTAGATGGCGCCGGGAAGTCTGCCCTGGCGGTAGAGGGCCTCCATCCTCTCGTCGAAATACCGGGCGAGCTTCAACAGATGCAGGATCTCCTTCAACCGCTCATCCGGAAGGATCCGCTCGTTGGTCTTCTTGGCCGCGCCCGTCTTGGTCGACAAGTCTGCTCCTTACGCGGAATGAAGGGGTTTACCGGCAAGCGCCAGATGCGCTTCGCCGATCGCCTCGGACAAGGTGGGGTGCGGGTGGATGATGGCGGCGACCTCAGCCGGCGCGGCCTCCCAGTTCGTGATGAGCATCGCCTCGGAAACCAGGTCCGTCACGTGAGGCCCGATCATGTGTATGCCGAGCACGGGACCGCCGCCTGCTCCGGCGACGACTTTGACGAACCCGGTCTCGCCGACGATGTTAGCCTTGCCGATCCCCCGGAAGTCCAGCTTCTCGGTCACGATCTCGTGACCTCGCTCGATCGCTTGGGCCTCGGTGAGACCGACGCTGGCCATCTCGGGGGTGCAGTAGGTGACCTTGGGGATGTTCACGTAGTCGATCTCGGCGACTTCCTGGCCGGCGATACGCTCGGCGGCCGCGTAACCCTCTGTGAAGGCCACGTGCGCGAGTTGCAGGGGAGTCGCGGCGACGTCTCCGACGGCCCAAACGCCGGGCGCGGTCGTCTTGAGCTGCGCGTCGACCTTCACGAAACCTCTGTCCATCTCTACTCCGGCTTCCTCCAGGCCCAGGCCGGCCGTGACCGGCCCGCGGCCGATCGCCACCAGGCACACATCTGCCGAGACCGTCTGGCTCTTGCCGGCCTCATAGGTGACTTCGACGCCCTTGCCAGTGTCCTTGACCTCAAGGACCTTGGCGCCCGAAACGGCCTGGATACCGCGCTTCTTGAAAGCTCTGGCGATCTCCTTGGAGACCTCCTCGTCCTCCAGAGGAGCCAGGCGCGGCAGAGCCTCCACCAGCGTGACCTCGGCGCCGAACGAGCGGTAGAGGGAGGCGAACTCCAGGCCGACGGCGCCCGCCCCGATGACGACCGCCGAAGCCGGGATAGATCCGTACGAGAGCGCCTGGTCAGAGGTGATGATCCTGTCCGTGACCTGCAGGCCGGGCAGAAGCTTGGGAGACGAACCAGTGGCCAAGATCACGTCGGCGGTCTCGATCCGGCGGCCGACGACCTCCACGGCCGGGCCCGGCAGGAGTCTGGCCTCGCCGTGGATGACGTCGATCCCTCGCTGCTTGATCAGGCCCGTCACGCCCTTGACCAGCTTGTCGACGATCTTGTCCTCGAAAGCCTTCACCGCCGGCCAGTCGGGGGAGCCGCTGGCGGTGATACCCCACTCGGATGACCGGTTCACCGTGTCCATCACGGCCGCCGACTGGAGCAGCGCCTTGGTCGGGATACACCCCCTGAGGAGACAGGTGCCGCCCAAGCGGTCGTCGCGTTCGACGATGGCGACACGTTTACCGAGTTGGGAGGCTCGAAGGGCTGCGGAATAACCGCCGGTCCCCGCGCCGATCACCACTACGTCATAACCGTCAGCCATCCGGAGCGAAAGTCTACCGCCGTTGGCCGTTCCGGCAGGGCGAGCGCCACGCCCTCCGCCGTACGATGCCCCGATGGAGCAAGTCGACGACCTGCGGCGGACGCCGCTGGAGGCCGAGCATCTGAGGCTCGGGGCCAAGATGGGTCCATTCGCCGGCTGGAACATGCCGATCGAATACGAGGGAGCCCTCGCCGAACACAAGGCGGTCCGCGAACGCGTCGGCCTCTTCGACCTAACCCACCTGGGCAAGGTGGACGTCACGGGCCCCGGCGCCCTCGGGATGCTTCAGCACGTCGTCACCAACGACCTATCGAAGGCCTCGGTCGGCGAGGCCCTCTACAACCTCGTCCTGAACGAAGGCGGGGGTGTCATCGAGGACCTGATCGTCTACAGGCTGGCCGACGAGCGTTACTTCGTGGTTCCGAACGCTTCGAACGCCCCTCGAGTCCTTCGCATGCTCGAAGAGGAGAAGGCCGACGGCCGCCTGCACCTGATGTATCACCAGGATTGGTGCTTCCTCGCGGTGCAAGGACCCGAGTCGGTTCGAGTTACCGAGGATGTCTTCCCGGGAGCCAGCGACCTTGCGTTCATGCAGTGCGTCGAGACCGAATACCACCGGCGCCCGGTGATCCTGACCCGCTCCGGATACACGGGCGAGGTGGGGTTCGAACTCTTCACCTACCAGGACATCGCTCTGGA
>JANPEZ010000019.1:0-9017 GCA_031423155.1 Actinomycetes bacterium | reverse complement strand
GAGCGACGGCTCGTTCCTGCTGTTCCGTCCAGAGATAGGTGTGGTTACCAACATCGAGGTCGACCACGTCGACTTCTATACGCGAGGCCGCGACGAGATCGAGGAAGCCTTCGCGGCGTTCCTTGCCCGCTGCTCCAAGTCTGTGGTCTACGGCGACGACCCCGCCGTCCATCGTTCGCTCACCCTTGCCGGGGGGGTCGACGCAACGACCTACGGGACGGATCCGAAGAACGATGTCGGACTAACGGTCGTATCGGCCGGCCCCGGAGGCGCCGTGGGGCGAGTCAGCATCGCAGGCGCCGAAGTTGCCCTGAACCTTCGGGTCGACGGCGCACACAATCTTCTGGATGCGACGGCGGCGCTGACGACGAGCTGGCTGGCCGGGGTTGATCCCGCCGCGGCCGGAAGGGCTCTGGGCGAGTTCGCGGGCGTGCATCGCCGGTTCGAGTGGCGAGGAAGCGCCGGAGGGGCCGAGTTCTTCGATGACTACGGCCATGTGCCGACCGAACTCGCCGTCACGCTGGAGGTGGCGAGGAGGATGGCCCCCCGTCGTCTCGTCGCGGTCTTTCAACCGCACCGGTACTCGCGGACAAAGGCACTCTGGCGAGAACTCGGTTCCAGCCTTCTTGAGGCCGATCTCATAGTCGTTACCGATGTCTACGGAGCGGGACAAGACCCCATCCCAGGGGTCACCGGAGAGTTGATCGTGAAGGGCATCACCGACTCGGCGCCCGGGAAACGCGTCGTCTACTGTCCTCACCGAGCCGAAGTCGCAAGATTCCTCAGTGGGGAGGTTCAGGCGGGCGACCTCGTGATCACGCTCGGCTGCGGGGACGTCTGGATGCTCGGTGACGAGGCGATGGAGCGCATCCGGGAGAGCGGATGAGCGCGCCGGACGGCCTGGAGCGCGCGCGCCAGATCCTTAGCGGTGCATGCGGCGGCAGGCTGAAGACCGACTTCTCGATGGCACCGTTGACGACCTTCCGCATCGGCGGACCGGCAGCGCTCTACCTGGAACCGGATTCGATCCAAGACCTGGAGGCGGCGGGCCGGGCCGTTGCAGAGTCCGGCGTCGATTCCCTGGTCATCGGGAAGGGCTCGAACCTGCTGGTCTCCGATGAGGGGTTCAAAGGCCTCGTGATCCGGCTCGGGCGCTCCTTCAGATGGGCGGCCCGATCCGGGGATCGGCTCACGGCGGGAGGAGCCATGCCACTTCCGGCGCTGTCGGGAGTTGCCCTCCACCACGGCCTGACGGGGCTCGGGTTCGGGGTCGCCATCCCGGCCACGGTCGGCGGGGCCGTCCGGATGAACGCGGGCGCTCACGGGGGCGAGGTATCCGATGTCGCCGAGAGCGTCGAGGTATTCCTCCTTCGGGAGGGTTCCACGGCGCATGTCCCCGCCTCCGATGCGGGCTTCTCCTATCGTCGGTCGGAGCTGAACCCGGATTCCGTGATCGTCTCCGCAACATTCCTACTGCGTCAGGGGGAGCCTGGCGAGATCCGTCAGGAGATGGATGAGGCCCGCGAGTGGAGGCGCCGAACCCAGCCGCTCGCGGAACCGAACTGCGGCAGTGTGTTCAAGAACCCCCCCAACGATCACGCCGCTCGGCTGATCGAGGCATCCGGGGGAAAGGGCCTCGCGGTCGGGGGAGCGTCGGTCTCGGCTAAACATGCCAACTTCATCGTCGCCGGCGAGGGGGCCACCGCAAGTGACGTCGCATCCCTGATAGCGATGGTCAGATCCCTGGTCGAGGCCAAGACCGACATAAGCCTCGAGCCGGAGGTTCATCTCGTGGGGGAGTTCCCACGTGCCCTCTGAAGGGCGTTCCGTCAGGAGCTACGCGGTTCTGGCCGCCGGCTCGCTCCTCTCGGTCGGGGCGATGCTCGTCGCGCTGGTTCACTCCCCCTTGTTCAGGTCCGGCCGCATCGCCGTCGTGGGAGCGTCCCACTATTCCCAGCCCGAGGTCCTCAGGCTTGCCGGTCTTTCCGATGGAACCAATGTCTTCTTCATGGACACCGCCGCCATCGAGGTCCGGTTGGAGAAAGACCCCTGGATCGCCGAGGCCGCGATAGGGCGGTCTCTTCCGGGCACCGTTCGCATCCAGATAGTGGAGAGATCACCTGTCGCCGCGGTCGAGGTCGCCGGGGGGTTCGAAACACTCGCAACCGACGGAACCGTCCTCGCGACTTCCTCCACACAGCCCGGGCTACCTCTGATAGTCGCCGCTGATGATCGCCATACTGCCGCCGGGGCCGGGCTCGTGGGGGTGATGCAACCCGCCTTGAGAAGTCGCGTTGAGAGCCTCGACATAGACCTTTCGGGAGAGGTTGTGGTCAACCTCGACTCCGGTCTCACAGTCACCTACGGCGGGCTGAACGAGGGACGGGCGAAAGCGCAGGCGCTCACCTCGCTGCTGCGCTGGGGTCAGGACCAGGGGATCGGGTTCGTTTCGGCAGATGTGAGTGTTCCCGGAGCGCCATCGGCCGAGATCGCCGGGGGAGGCACCGTCCGACCTGTTACGTAAGGCGGCCCGAGGCTGTCACGGCAGCCAACAACACCCGCCACGTGGATGCTTGACGGACCTGCAGTGATTGGGTAGATTGTCGCAGTTCAACGTGAGGTAGATATAACAATCACGTTTAACCTCACGGTTAGGGTTTCGAGCGTCGGTACGGTCGGTACGTAGTTTCCCCAGGTCATACGCCGGAACGATCGGCGTGGAGGATGAGCCATGATGATGGACACGCCCCAGAACTATCTCGCCGTTATCAAGGTGGTCGGCATAGGCGGCGGCGGTGTGAACGCGGTGAACCGGATGATCGAGGCAGGCCTCCGGGGCGTCGAGTTCATAGCCGTCAACACCGATGCTCAGACGCTCCTCATGTCCGATGCCGAGGTCAAACTGGACATCGGCCGCGAGACCACGAGGGGGCTCGGGGCCGGTTCGGACCCAGAGGTGGGGCGCTCGGCCTCCGAGGAGCACTCCGACGAGATCGAAGAGATCTTGAAGGGTTCGGACATGGTCTTCATCACCGCCGGTGAAGGCGGAGGAACCGGAACCGGAGGAGCGCCGGTCATCGCGGAGGTGGCTCGCAAGATCGGGGCCCTGACGATCGGTGTCGTGACTCGTCCGTTCGGCTTCGAGGGCCGCAAGCGCGCGACCCAGGCCGACCTGGGGATCACGGAGTTGAAGAAGGCGGTGGACACCCTGATCGTGGTTCCCAACGATCGACTTCTCCAGGTGTCCGACCCCAACACTCCGATGGTCGATGCGTTCCGCATGGCCGACCAGGTGCTGTTCCAGGGAGTCGACGGGATAACGTCCCTCATCACGACTCCCGGCCTCATCAACCTGGACTTCGCAGATGTGAAGACCGTGATGACGGGTGCCGGCTCGGCACTGATGGGCATCGGGATAGGGTCCGGCGAGAACAGAGCCGAGGACGCCGCGAAGTCCGCCATAAGCTCGCCTCTGCTCGAGTCCTCGATCGATGGCGCGAAGGGCGTGCTGCTCTCGATCGCCGGGCCGACCGACCTGACGCTTCACGAGGTCAACAAGGCGGCCGACGCCATCACCCGCGTCGCGCATCCGGACGCCAACATCATCTTCGGAGCGGTCGTGGACGATGCGCTCGGCGATGAGGTCCGCGTAACCGTGGTGGCGGCTGGATTCGACAAGCTCGCATCCAACCCCGTACACAACCAGTTCGAGAGCCGACTCTCGCGACTGCTAGAGGAGCCCACGCGGACCGGTGGATCGTCAGAACCGGCCGCATCGATCCTCGAGGACGACGAGCACGACTCCGTCTTCGGCGAGGGCCTGGAACCCGTCTCGTTCGACGCAGAAGAGGACCTGGACATACCCGACTTCCTTAAGAGTTAGCCCGACCGCACCGCTCCGCGCGGCCCTAGCGGTCGTGGGGGCGGGGAGGCGTCCGACAGGCGCAGAGGAGCCCTTCCCCCTCCTCTTGGCCGAGAGGTTCGGATCCTCCCCGCCCCCTTCTTCTTTCGCCGCTTCGTCGGGCCGTAGTCTTTCGACATGACCTCTCGTGACCGAGTATCGGAGAACCTGGCGGTCATCCGTTCGCGGATCGGCTCGGCTTGTGAGCGCTCCGGCATCGACCCATCGAAGGTGACCCTCGTCGCCGCCGCCAAGACCGTGCCGGTGGAGCAGCTGCGGTGGGTGGTCGAGGCCGGTGTGAGAGACGTCGGGGAGAACTACGTCCAGGAGCTGCGGGACAAGAGGCATCAGATCGAAGGCGTCCGGTGGCACTACATCGGAACGCTTCAAACGGGATCGGCCCATCACGTTGCGGCTGAGGCAGACGTCGTCCAGACCCTTGCGGGCGAGCGGGCGACCAGGCGGCTCGCCCGGCGGGCCGCGGAGGCCGGACGCACGCTGGAAGCCCTCATCGAAGTGGACTTCACGGGCGAAAGGACCGGGATCGCCGAGGGGGAAGTCGAGGCCTTCGCGGAGATGGTCGAAAGTCTCGAGGGCTTGCGACTGGTCGGGCTGATGACCCTGCCTCCGATGCCGGCCGACCCCCAGGACGCCCGCCCATGGTTCGCCAGGCTCAGGGCGATCCGCGACCGTCTCCGGGAAACACATCCTGAGGTGCTGGAACTGTCCATGGGAATGTCGTTGGATTACGCGGTCGCCATCGAGGAAGGCGCTACGATGGTGCGCGTTGGAACGGCTCTGTTCGGTGAACGGATGCCGTCGATGTAGGGAGGAGTCATGGCCGGCGTGTGGAAGAAGACGCTCAACTACCTGGGACTGGTCGAAGACGACGACGAGTTCGTCGAGGATATGCCGGAGGTCGAGTCCGCGTCCGTGCACCGCATGCGCCCGCAGGCCGTTAGGGAGGTCTCGTCTGAGCTCGAGGGAGTCGTCAGGACCATCCCCACTACTCGTCCGGCAGGCGCGACAGCGATCCACAAGTCCGAGCCGAAAAGGTTCAATGAGGCCCGGGAAGTCGCGGACCGCTTCAAGGAAGGTACCGCGGTCATCATGAACCTGCAGTCGACGGAGGACACGATCGCTCGCAGGCTAGTGGACTTCGCCAGCGGCCTGGTCTACGGACTGGACGGCAAGATCGAGATGGTCGCCAATCGCGTCTACCTCCTCAGCCCCGCCAACGTGGAAGTCTCCGCCGAGGAGCGGGAGCGCATCGCCGGAGGTGCCTTCTACAACCAGTTCTGAGGGCCGGGCTGCTAGCCTCTCCCGCGATGATCGCTGCACTCACCGGCCCGTGGCATTCGCTCGTTTGCATCGGACTCACCGTCTTCTCGGTGATCCTGTTGGCTCGGGTGATCTCGAGTTGGATCGTGCTCGCCGGGGGACGCCCTCCCGCCGTCGGGCCCCTACGTTCGGCCGTTGACCTCCTCGAGGACATCACCGAGCCGATCCTCAAGCCGATCAGGAAAGTCGTTCCGCCGACCGGGATGCTGGACGCCTCCGTCCTCGTCGCTTTCGTCGTGATCATCGTGCTGCAGCTTGCGTTATGTTGACCGGGGAGGCCATATGAAGAAGAAGAAGGTCCAGGACGAAGGCTTCACGGCACAGGTTCCGGCGAGGCTGGGTCCTGAGCAGATCCAGCAGAAGGAGTTCAGCGTCTCGCGTTTCAGTGGCTACAAGATGCGCGATGTAGATGAGTTCCTCGACGAGATCACCGGCGCGATGACCCTCCTGGAGGAGGAGAACAGAAGGATGCGATCGGGCGAGGGCGGGCCGATGCTCGGCGCCCCCGACATGGATGAGGTCTCCCGACAAGCCGACGAGATCCTCCAGCGTGCCAGGGACGAGGCAGCCGCGATCATCCGCGACGCCGAGGCACGAGCGTCGATCATCGGAGAGGGGACCGCTGCGCCGACCCCCGTATCCGGCGAGGACAAGGCCGCGATCACCGCCTTCCTGAACAAGGAGCGCGACTTCCTCCAGGTCTTGGCCACGCACGTTCAGGCCCACGCGGAAGGCGTGAAGGACATGGCGAAGGACGCACGCGCCAAACACGCCGCAGCGGCCCGGACCGTCACGCCGGCGGTTATCCCCAGCGTTCCACCCCCCGCGATGATGACCCAGCCGATGCCCACCGTGGCCAAGCCTGCGCGCACGACCCAAGACCCCGGAAAGCTGACGCGCGAGCAGGCCGAGGAACCGATCCGGGTCGACGAGCCCGCGTCAGCCTCCGTCGCCGCCTCGGAGGACGATCCTGCCGAGGGCGATAGGTCCCTGCGCGAACTCTTCTGGGGCGAGGAATAGGAGCGATCGCGAAGGGCGACCGGGCCTCCGGGCTCGTCCTGGGAGCGGCGTTCGTCCTCGTCTTGGTAGGTGGCGTCGCACTCGTCATAGGCCTGCTCTCCGATAAGGGAACAAGCGCGATGCTGGTTGGTACCCTCGCCGGTTGCGGTGCGCTGCTGCTTATCGCGACCGTCGTCTCCAGGTCCGGCTCTAGACCTTCCGCACGCTGACTTCGACGAGGACGCCGTCGATCCGGGCTTCGGACCGGTCTGCTCCCTCGGAGAGATCGGTGCTGGTCTCGGTTGCCAGGGTCTCGGCCGCGATCCAGGCGAGATGCTCCTGTAAGGCCTCCGCGACATCACCGGACGTGCGGACACCAAGGGCGATGCGATCGCTCACCTGAAGGCCCGCGGCCTTACGAGCATCCTGGATGTGACGCAGGAGTTCTCGAGCCAGCCCCTCCAGTCGAAGTTCCGGAGTGAGTTCCAGCTCCAGGGCCACCGTGATGCCACCCTCGGCGGCGACTCCCCACCCCGCGCGGGTCTCCTGGGCCAGGTCGACGTCCTCCGGGGACAGCTCCACGCCCGCCACCTTTACCGACTCGCCGCGAGCGAGAGCGTTCGCAAGGGTTCCGTCATCGACGGCGAGGGCGGCCGCAACGTCTTTGACCAACGGCCCCAATCGGGGACCCAGGGCCCTGAAGTTCGGCTTCGCGTGCCATCTGGCCAGTTGCTCGACCGACTCCGCGAAGACGATCGCCTTGACGTTGAGCTCGTCGCGCGCGAGCTCAAGCAGAGGCAGGATCGCTTCGTGATCACCGCGATAGTGGACCACCGCCTCCGCCAGGGGTTGTCGGACGCGCACTTTGGCGTCGGTCCGGATCGTCCGTCCCAGTCCGACGATGTCTCGCACAGCTCGCATGGCGGTGTTACCCCTCTCATCGATGAGAGCTTCCTCGGCCGTCGGATAGTCGGACAGATGGACCGACTCGGGCTCGGCAGCAAGGTTCCGCCAGAGTGCCTCGGCTACGAAAGGTGTGAACGGGGCCAGGAGGCTTGCGACCGCCAACAGGCAGTCGTGAAGCGTGTGGAAGGCAGCGGCTGTGTCGGCATCGCCCTCACCGGCCGGGTTCCAGAAGCGGCGGCGCGATCGCCGCACGTACCAATTGGAAAGGTCGTCAACGAAAGACCAGATCGCGCGGCCGGCCCCGGTCGCGTCGTAGCTGTCCAGGCCTTCTCGCGCCGATCGGATCGTCGCGTGAAGCTGAGACAGCACCCACCTGTCCATCGAGGGCCGCTCACCGATCGGCGGGGCGGTCGAGGCAGGGTCGAACCCCTCAGCGATCGCGTAGGTGACGAAGAAGGAGTACACGTTCCACAGGGTCAAAAGGAACTGTCGCAGCACTTCGTCCAGCGCCTCGTGACCTATCCGGCGCGCTGCCCAGGGGGATCCGTTCGTGATCATGAACCAGCGAAGGGCGTCGGCCCCTTGGCGATCCAGCGCTTCCCACGGGTCGAAGATGTTGCCGAGGGACTTCGACATCTTGCGGCCGTCGGCGGCCATGATGTGACCGAGGCAGACGACGCTTCGGTAGGCCGCGTCGTCGAAATGCAGGACCCCTTCGGCCATCAGCGTGTAGAACCAGCCGCGCGTCTGGTCGATCGCCTCGGATATGAAATCGGCAGGGAAGTTGTCGGCGAACTCCTTCAGCCCTCTGCCCAGTTCGGGGTGGTAACCCCACTGGGCGAAAGGCATCGCCCCGGAGTCGTACCAGGTGTCGATGACCTCAGGAACCCGCGTCGCGGTTCCACCGCACTCGGGACAGTCGAAGGTGATCTCGTCGATGTACGGCTTGTGCGGATCGACACCGGTGACGTCGTGTCCGGCGCGCTCGGATAACTCGGTCAGTGACCCGATCGGCGTCGCGTGTCCGGCTGCGCAGCGCCAGATCGGCAGCGGCGTGCCCCAGTACCGCTCGCGCGACAACGCCCAGTCCACGTTGTTCTCCAGCCAGTTGCCGAATCGACCATGCTTGATGTGCTGGGGATACCAGTTGACGCCGTCGTTCACCGCGAGAAGTCGCTCCTTGACCGCCGTCGTGCGCACGTACCACGCGGTCCGCGCGTAGTAGAGCAACGGCGTGTTGCACCGCCAGCAGAACGGGTATGCGTGCTCGTAGACGCCGGCCTCGATCAGGATGCCGCGCACACGCAGGTCCTCGATGATCGCGGGATCGGCGTCCTTGACGAACACACCCTGCACGAAGGCCGGCGCATCGGCGGTGAAGGTGCCGTCGTCGGCGACGGGTCGCCACACGGGCCAGCCGTGCGCGCGACCGATCGCGAGGTCCTCCGGGCCGAACGCGGGTGCGAGGTGCACGATGCCGGTGCCGTCGTCCATCGACACGAAATCCGCCGCGACGACGACGTGCGCCCCCTCGACGTTTGGGTACGGGGGCTCGTAGCGGGCACCGACCAGCATCTGTCCGAGCAGTGTCCGATCGACCGCCCAGCCGTCGTCGAGCACGCGATCGCGCAGCGGCTCGGCGATCACCAGGCGCTCGCCACCCCGCGACGCGACGATGTAGGAGGCCTCGCTCGCGACGGCCGCACCCGTATTCGACGGCAAGGTCCACGGTGTCGTGGTCCACACGGCGAGCGACGCGCCCACCAAAGAGTTGTCGTCGGCCTCCACGATCGGGAACCGAACGAACACGCTCGGGTCCTCGACCTGCGCGTAGCCCTGGGCGACCTCGGCGTCGGAAAGTGCCGTGCCG
>JANPEZ010000018.1:0-29225 GCA_031423155.1 Actinomycetes bacterium | reverse complement strand
CCCGTGGCCGTCTTGCACTCGCCGATCTTCTCGTCGGCGCTCGGCACGGACGTGACCGTGTACTCGTACTTCTTCAGGTAGTCCGCGTCGGCACCGAGCAGAGCCAGGTTGCCGTAGGACGGGAAGAGGTACGAGCTGCTGAACAGCGGAACTCCGAACGTGTACGCGTCGGGGTAGTCCTTGCCCCAGGCAGGCGCCAGGCAGATCGCCATGTGCGTCGAGGGGTCGGAGCACTTCGCGTACATCGTCCCGCGCTCGAACGGCTTGACGTCGAGCGTGATCCCGATCTCGGCCAGGTTCTGCTGGATCAGCGCGGCCTGCTTCGGGTAGGGGTCGGCTTCGTCGGTGATCGCCAGAGCGTCGTTGCATGCGTCGACGTCACACATGCCGTCGCCGTCTGTGTCGTAGGTGGTCGCGAGTTTCATCGCTTCCTTGGCCTTGTCGACATCACCGGCCCCGTTCGGAGATGCGTACGGGTCGTAGTCCAGTAACTCGTTGTTCTGGAGGCTGTTGACCATGATGTGCCCGGCTATGTCGCCGGTGGTCTCTCCACCTCGGAACTGACGCATACCCGCCTTGTCGATGACGAAGTTGACAGCCTTGCGGACGTTCACGTCATCGAACGGAGGCTGCGCCACATTGAACGACAGGTACCGAACCCCGTCGGAGTTGTACACGTTGAGCCTGGCCTTCAAGGCCGGATCCTCCGAGTACTTCTTCAAGACCTCGGGCGGAACTATCCCGTCCACAACGAAGTCGAGCTCACCGGCGTCGATCTTGTTGTACAGGTCGTTGTTGTCCCCACCGATCGAGACCTGGATGACGTCCGGGTACGCCGGACGAAGGCCATCGGTCGCTGGGTCGTAGTTCGGGTTTCGCTCGAGCACGATCGACTTACCGGGCTCGTAACCTGCAACCGGGGTCTGCGACTTGGCCGGCACGGTGAAGTCCAGATCTGCCGCGCCCTGGAACTGATAGGGACCCGTCGAGACCATGAAGCGGCCGTAGTCGGCGGTGTGCCCGTCGGCGGCTCCGAGCACGGCATCACCCATCGGCGGGATCGGTGCGGTCGTCCCCATCGCGAAGCGATAGCCCAGGTCACCGGCAGGCTCGGTCAGGTGGACCTCCAGCGTGTAGGGGTCGGTGGCAACCATGCCGCTGGGCAGGTCGGCCTTGCCGTCATGCACGTCCGAGAAGCCCTCGATCACCGCGTAGTAGTCCGAGTAGCCACCCACCGATGCGTCGGGGTCAGCCGTGCGGGCCACTGCGCGGATGATGTCGGGAGCCGTCACCTCGACGTCACCGAACGGGTCACCGTAGTGGACGCCCTGCTTCAGCTTGAAGGTCCAAGTAAGACCGTCGGCCGAAACCTCGGGCAGTTCGGAAGCCAGGTCCGGGTGAAGTTCGGTCCCGCCATCGGCGGTCGGCGTGCCGGTGTAGGACAGCAGGGTCCTGAGCAGGCAGCACCGGTAGTACGACCACGTAACCGAGGAGTACTCCTTCTGCGGGTCGAACCCGCTGTAGACGTCGCTCAGCTGTGCCATGAGCAACGTTCCGCCCTGGACGGCCTCGGTGCCGCCGCCGCCCGTATCTTCCGGCGGAGTGGTGCTGGACTTCGAACAAGCCGCGGCGATCATCGCGAGTACCGCCACAAGGGCGATCGATCTGATCACTTTCTTCACTGCACCCCCCTCTCAAAAGGAGTCGATCGGATGAAACACGTTTCGCATCTGAAGCCGTAGAACGGATCCGGTGGTTAGCCCGACCCCCTTTCGATCAGGAGTGATCCACTCATGCATACGCTTATCTGGAGTTCTTGGGATCGAGTGCGTCCTGGAGGCCATCCCCCACCAGGTTGAACGCGAGCGTTGTGAAAAGCAGGAAGAGACCTGGGAACAGCATCAGCCACCAGGACTCGATGTGTGCAGAGGCCTCCGAAAGAGCCCTCCCCCAAGAGGGCGTTTCCTGAGGGACTCCGATGCCCAGGAAGGAGAGTGCCGCTTCGAACAAGATGTTACCCGGGATGATCAGCGTCGAGTAGACGATTATCGGAGCAGCCACATTGGGCAGTATCTCTCGAAAGACGATCCTTCCGTTCGAAGCCCCCAGCGAGCGCGCAGCCTCGACGAACTCCTTCTCGCGTAGAGAAAGCACCTGTCCACGCACGATGCGGAAGATGTAGGGCCAGCTGAACAACCCGATAACCAGGCTCACCAGCAGCAGCCCTTGCTTGATCAGCCCGAACAGACACCCGGTCTTGGAGGTTCCGCAAGCCGACACCAACCCCAGCGCCAGCAGCAGCACCGGCAGGGACAGGACCACCTCCGTGAAGCGCGAGATCACGGTGTCGACCTTGCCGCGGTAGAACCCGGCGGTAAGGCCGAGGATCACTCCCAAAGTCACGGCGATCCCGGTGGCGAACACGGCCACGATCAGAGATGTTCGGGCTCCATAGAGCACCCTCACGAACAGGTCGCGCCCGGTCGCGTCCACTCCGAAGAAGTAGTCGTCCGAGGGGCCGGAGGGCAGCCCGAACTCGTCGAGCGCGAGCAGGTCGACCTCGTTGGGACCATGGTGCGCGACGTTCTTGGATACCCAGGGGGACACCAGCGCTAGAACGATCATGATGGCGATGACCACCAGCCCTGCGATCGCGAACCTGTCCCGGCGGAACCTTCGCCAGAAGAGCTCCCAGGGGGAACGACCTATCACTTCTTCGGCGATGTCTCCGCCGGACGGAGCCGGTTGCTCCGCGGTGGCCGCGTCTATCCCTACCTGGGCCATCTATCAACTTCCCCCTGAAGTGCTGCGGCTCCGGGACTGCGGGCGCCTCCCGACCAAGCACCGCCACTGAGCGTGGCTCCGCCAGACTATACGACGACCAGGGGCACCCTGGATGCGTGCTCGAAGGGTCATCCCTGCAGGAGGCGGACCAACCTCGGGAGTATCCCTACACCCCTAAGGCTTCCGAGCGACCCCGACGCACAGGCCCTCTCCCCGAAGGCTTGCGAACCGTCGGGACGCGTGGAGCCTCCACTGACCAGAAGGGGGACGGGTTCGGCGGTATGGGCCTTGCGCAGACACGAGGTCGAGTGGTCCGCCGTCACCGCCACGATGGTTCTGGATGGGTCCAGCACCCGCATCACTTCAGAGAAGAACCCGGCGTCGATCGCCGAGATCACATCGCGCTTGTCCAGGGCTCGCCCATCATGAGCCGGGACATCGGGTCCCTTTATGTGTACGTAGAGAGCGTCGAAACCGGCTAGGGCCTCTGAGGCGAGGCGCGCCCACCCCGCGTACTGCTCGATCGCCACGTCGGTCGGAGCGTCGATCCTCAGTCTCGGAGCGTCGACGGGAAGCATCCCAAGCATCTTCGCGATGCCTCGTTCGACCGGCATCTCGACGAAACACCCCCAGGCAGGCCCGAAGCGCTCGCGGATGCTCTGCAGCTTCGGCAGGTGGTCGCCTGCGTCGCGGGTGAGGATCAGGTTGCCCGCCAGCTTGCCCTCCCGGCGCCGTTCCTGATTGACGTCGGAAGCATCCAGTATCTTCGCCGCGCCCTCTACGAAGGCATTCGTGAGGGCGGCGGAATGATGGGCCTCGTCGGTGTCATCGACGGGTTGGCATCGCACGACCTCGTGGTCGAACGTTTCCAGGGCGACGCCCAGGGATCCATCCTTGCGATAGGCGGGATCGGTGTTAGTGACTCCGGCGCTCAGGCGACCTGCGTCCGCGCGGATGACGAGTACTCCTCGATGTTCCACCGTGGATTTCAGATCGAAGGTCGCTCCCGAGAGCTTGAGCTTGCGGTTGACTTCGAGCGCCAGAGCGGTCGACTCATCCGAAGAGAGGTCTCTGCCCACGCGACGATCGACGATCCTAGGCCAGTCCGCAGTAGCGAAATTGATCCTGTAAGCCAGGTCCCCGTCACGGAACTCCATGTCCGAGCCCACGGCCTCGACGACGCCCCTGCCCGGGTGCTCCTCCCGGGGGTCGTAGCCGAGGATGGCGAAGACGGCGATATCGGACTCGGGAGCTATCCCCTCGCCGACTGTGGTGACGACTCCGGTTCGGCCCAGCTGGGCCAGCCGGTCCAGCGCAGGAGTCTCCGCTGCCTCGAGTGGCGTCGAGCCGCCGAGTTCGGGGATGGGATCATCACCGAGTCCATCCAGGCAAACGTAGAGGAGCTTGTCCAACCTGATCCTTCCTCAGCGGTACTTGATGATGAGCGCGAAGTCCTCCGGATCCAAGCTGGCTCCCCCGACCAGAGCACCGTCTATCTCGGGGTGCGCCATGAAGTCCCGGATGTTGCCGGGCTTGACGCTTCCGCCGTACTGGACCCTCACGGCCCGGGCGACCGTGGCGGAGTAGCGCTCGGCGAGCGTGGCTCTGATGACCTCGATCACCCTGCCCGCGTCGGCGGGCTCGGCGTTCCGGCCGGTACCGATGGCCCATATCGGTTCGTACGCGATCACTATGGAGGCGGCATCCTCGGGAGCGACGTTGTCCATGCCGCGGGCGATCTGCTGGCTGACCTTCGACTCGGTTCCATCCGCGTCGCGCTCTTCTGCCGTCTCTCCGACGCACAGGATCGGAGTCATGCCCGCCGCGAAGACTGCCCGTACCTTCCTATTCACGAAGGCGTCGTCCTCGCCCAGCAGTTGGCGGCGCTCGGAGTGTCCGACTATGACGTAACTGCACTTCAGCGCAGCGAGCATCGGCGGAGAGATCTCGCCCGTGAAGGCGCCCTTCTCATCCGGGTACACGTTCTGAGCACCAAGACCGAAGTCGAGTCTGTCCGCGTCGATCAGTGTCTGAACGGCACGCATCGCGGTGAACGGCGGGCAGATGACGATCTCGGTCCGCTCGGCGTCTTCTTTCGTCACGAGGTACGAGAGCTTCTGCACGGCCTGGATAGCCTCCAGGTGGGTCTTGTGCATCTTCCAATTGGCGGCGATGATCGGGCGCCTGTCGCTCACGGTCGTGTTCCCTCCAGGATCGATATGCCGGGCAAGGCCTTGCCCTCGAGGAATTCGAGAGACGCCCCACCGCCGGTCGACAGATGATCGAGATCGGCCTCAATGCCGCTGTTTCGGACGGCAAGGAGACTGTCGCCCCCTCCGGCGACCGAGAACGCCTCCGACTCGGCAACGGCCCGGGCGATGGCGTTCGTGCCGCCGGCGAAAGGTGCCAGCTCGAACACGCCCATCGGCCCGTTCCAGAAGATCGTATGGGCGGTCGCTATGACCTTAGCGAAGGACGCTACGGTGGCGGGGCCGATGTCCAGGCCCATCATGCCTTCCGGCACCTCCGCCGCCGGGACGGTCTGGATCGGTCCCTCGGCCGAGACGCCGGCCGCGGCGACCACGTCCTCAGGCAGGTGGATCCGCACTCCTTTCGCGGCCGCCTTGGCTAGAGTTGCCTTCACCTGCTCGAAGAGGTCTGGCTCGCAGAGACTCTCGCCGATCTGCCCTCCCTGTGCGGCGATGAGAGTGAAAGCCATCGCCCCTCCGACGAGCAACGCGTCAACCTTCTCCAGCAGCGCATCGACCGTGCCGAGTTTGTCGGAGACCTTCGCCCCTCCCAGTATCGCGACGTAGGGCCTAGCGGGGTCTCGCAACAGACGCCCCAGGACATCTACCTCCCGCTGAAGGAGCCGGCCCGCGACGGCCGGCCTGCCGGATGCCAGGAATAGGTCCGGCAGGGCGGACACGGATGCATGCGCCCTGTGCGCGGCTCCGAAAGCATCGTTGACGTAGGCATCCGCCAGTTCGGCGAGGCGTCCGGCGAACCGAGGATCGTCGGCCTCCTCCCCCGGATCGAACCGCAGGTTCTCGAGCAGGGCCACCTCTCCGGGGGCCAGGTGATCGCATACGGCCTCGACCCCTTCCCCGGTTACATCGTCCAGGGCCATCACTTCGCGGCCCAGCAGTTCGCCCAGAACCTCGGCAACCGGAGCGAGCCTGAGCTCATCGACCCTTCGGCCGTCCGGGCGCCCCAGATGTGAAGCCGCGACGATCGAGGCTCCACGATCCAGGAGTTCGAGCAGCGTCGGCAGCGTCGCGCGGATCCGGGAGTCGTCGGCGATCCCGGCAGACCCCAGGGGGACGTTGAAGTCCGCCCGGACGAAGACCCGTAGGCCGGCTACGTCACCGAGGTCGTCCAGCGTGCGAAGGGTCACAGCCCTTCTGCTACCAGCTCGACGAGATCGAGAAGCCTGTTGGAGTAGCCCCACTCGTTGTCGTACCAGCCGATCACCTTGACGACGCTTCCCATGGACATCGTGGAAAGCGCGTCGAAGGTACAGGAGGCGTCGGATCCGACGATATCGCTGGAGACGATGGGATCCTCGGTATAGACCAGGCGCCCGGAAAGCCCCGGGGTAAGCGACGCGGCGCGGAACGCTTCGTTAACTTCCTCGACCGTTGCGGCTCGGCTGAGGGTTGCCACCAGGTCCGTGACCGATCCGTCCGGAACAGGGACCCTCATGGCCAGTCCGTCCATCTTGCCCTTGAGGTGAGGAAGCACCAGTGCCGTTGCCTTGGCTGCCCCGGTGGATGACGGGGTGATGTTCACCGCCGCCGCCCGGCCTCTGCGCAGGTCCGAGTGAGGCAGGTCGAGCAGATTCTGGTCGTTCGTGTAGGCGTGCACGGTGGTCATGAATCCCTGCTCGATGCCGAAAGCGTCGTCCAGAACCTTGGCCATCGGCGCGACACAGTTCGTCGTGCACGAAGCGTTCGAGATGACGTGGTGCGTGGCGCCGTCGTAGCTGGAGTCGTTGACGCCCATGACGATTGTTATGTCTTCGCCCTTGGCAGGAGCGCTGATGATGACCTTCTGGGCTCCCGCCTCGATGTGGGCTTGGCACTTCTCCCTGTCGGTGAACAGCCCGGTGGACTCGATGACTATCTCCGCGCCCAGTTCCTTCCACGGCAGGTCCGCGGGGTTGCGCTCAGCCGTCACCCGCAGCTCGTCACCGTCGATCCTGAGCCCGTTCGAGGTCACTTCCACCGTGCCCTGATACCTGCCGTGCACCGAGTCGTACTTCAGAAGGTGAGCCAGGGTGGGCGTGTTCCCGATGTCGTTGACAGCGACTATGTCGATATCAGCGCCGCGCTTCTTGGCGGCCCTAAGGAAGTTACGCCCGATCCGGCCGAAGCCGTTCACGCCGATCTTGACGGTCATGGATTGTTTCCTCCTCGAAGGGGGTGAGCGGCACCCATCCTATCGAGGCCGACACTGGGCGTCCCGATCCTACTTAGGGGGTCCGGGTTTGCCCGTCTCGGAGGGCTCGGGCTTGGGGTCCGGCTTGGGGGCTCCGCTTCCATCCCCGCTCGTCGGAGGAGTTCCTCCGCCCGTGGTTCCTCCCGGCGCGGTTCCACCCGTCCCACCACCGGTCGGTTTCGGACTGGGCTTACTCGGTGGATCGGGCTTCTTCGTCGGTTCGGGCGACGGGGTCAGGGTCGGAGCAGGAGTCGAGGTGACGCTTGGCGCGACGATCGGTGAAAGGGCTGTGTCGCTGCGGGGAGTCGTCCTGCCCCCGAGGAAGAAGATCGCTACGGCGCCTGAGATCACCATGACGCCGGCGAGAGCCCCGAGAGCTTGGTCGCGGCGCCCGAGCCTGGCGCTAGAAAGGCTTCGAACCCTCCGGGTTTGGCGCCGGATGCTCCGACGTCCTCGCCTCGCTTCGCCTCGCGAAGTCCTGCTTATCTGATGCCGCTGACTCCTTATCTCATGGCGCAGCTGGCGGCGGCCGCGCGTCCGCTCGAACAGGCCGGGCTTCTTCGGCCGGGGGCTCGAGCTGCGAACCGTCCTTCGCGAGCCTCTCGCCTGCTGCTTCATCGCCCTACGCATCTGGCGGCGACTGGGTGGCTTGTACGACATCAGACGCGCTCCATGTCCCTGTGATCGATCGAGACCGGCAAACCATGGTCCCGGAAGTAGCCGGAGAGCTCCTCGACCACCACGACCGACCTGTGACGGCCCCCCGTGCATCCGACACCGATGGTCAGATAGGACTTGCCCTCGGCCACGTAGCCCGGGACTACCAGGTCCAGTAGCGACTCCAGCCGCTGCATGAACCCACGGTACAACTCTTGCCCGGTCACGTAACCCCTGACGGCCTCGTCGATGCCTGACAGGGGCTTCAGTTCGCTCTCCCAGTAGGGGTTGGGCAGGAACCTGACATCGAGTACGAGATCGGCATCCCTGGGGGTCCCGTACTTGAAGCCGAAGGAGATGAGAGCCACCCGGAGCAGATCCAGACCAGGAGAGGAGTCTGAGAACGCATCGCGGATCCGGTCCCGCAGGTCGTGGGGAGTGAGATCGGAAGTGTCGATGATCAGATCCGCCTCACCTCTCAGGCTCTCCATCATCAGGCGCTCCTTGCGGATCCCTTCGACCACTCGGTCCGCCGGCGCGAGAGGGTGACGTCGGCGCGTCGCCTCGTAGCGGTTCACGAGATCGTCATCAGATGCATCCAGATAGACGATCCGATACGCGATCGCGAGTTCCTTCAACTCGTCCAGCGCCTTGGACAGTTCCCCGAAGAAGACCCCTCCCCTGGCGTCGACCACTATCGCTACTCGCGCCGGCCCACCCGGCCTGCTTGCGAGCTCGGCCATCTTCGCCAGAAGGGCTGGAGGCAGATTGTCGACCACGAAGTACCCGAGGTCCTCCAGGGAACGCGCTGTCTCCGAACGCCCGGCGCCCGAGAGCCCCGTGATGATCGTGAATCCCGGCGCGGTCCCCGCGACGGTGGGTTCGGGCTCGGCGTGGACCCTCTCTGCCATCAGGCGCTCTCCCTCCGAGGTTGCTCCGTGGGTCCGTGGAGCCCTTCATGGATCGCCCTGGCCATTTCGGGTCCGACGCCGGACGTTGTCACGAGTTCGTCTACAGATGCCTCGCGGATGCGGGCGAGTGAGCCGAACTTCTTCAGCAGTGCCTTCTTCCGCGCCGGACCGACACCCGCGATCTCGTCGAGGGGGGAGGCCAGCGCCCGCTTCGCGCGCTTCGCACGATGGTAGTTGACGGCGAACCGGTGGGCTTCATCGCGGAGGTGCTGCAGGACGAAGAGAGCCTCAGAACCCCGCTGGATCGTCAGTGGCTCGGGCGAGTCGGGGAAATACACCTCTTCGAGGCGCTTGGCCAATCCGATCGCTGGGATCTTAAGTCCCAGCCCCGCCAGGACATGAGTCGCGACCGAGAGCTGGCCGCGCCCGCCGTCTACCACGACGAGCGCCGGCGGATACGAGAACCTGCGGCGGGTTCCGGCCGGATCGACGCGCTCATCCAAGAGCCGCGAGAACCTGCGGCGCAACATCTCCTCCATGCTCGCGAAGTCATCCTGGCCCTGCACTCCCCTTATCTCGAACCTGCGGTAGTCCGAACGTTTGGGCAAGCCATCCTCGAACACGACCATCGACCCGACCTTGTCGGTTGAGCCCAGGTTGGAGACGTCGTAGCACTCGATCCTCAGGGGCGCCTGTTCCAGCCCTAGTTGGATAGCAAGCTCAGACAACGCCCGGGAACGCGCGCCGAAATCGGAGGCTCGCCTCAGCTTGTGCCGGTGGAAGGCCTCGGTGGCATTGCTGGTGACGACCTCTTGGAGGCGCCGCTTCGGCCCGCGCTCGGCAACACTCACCGATACCCGCATCCCTCGTCGGGCGGTCAGCCAGGTCTCCAGGACATCATGATCGGCCGGTTGGGCCGGCAGGAGCACGCGGGCGGGAACATCATCCCGTTCCATGTAGAGCTGGCGGACAAACGAGGCGACCAGCTCGGCTTCGCTCAATTCCTCGACTCGGTCGACGACCCAGCCCTTGCGGCCCATGACTCGGCCCTTCCGCACGAAGAACACCTGGAACGCGGCTTCCAAGTCGTCCTCGGCCAGGCCGATCACGTCGAGGTCTTCGGGCCTTTCAAGGACCATCTCCTGTGTCTCCAGGGCTCGCCGGGCCGCGGCGAGCTGATCGCGCAGTTTGGCCGCCTGCTCGTATTCGCGCCGTTCCGACGCTTCGCTCATCTGGGCGTCGAGTCGCTGCAGCACGGGGCGCTCGTTGCCGCCGAGGAAGTCGGCCATCGCGTCGACATCCGCCCTGTAGGCCTCCTCGGTGACGCCGGTGACGGATGGGACGCACGGGCCCGAACACCGGCCGATGTCGAAATACAGACAGGGCCTGCCCGCCCGCGCGCGCTGATCGAAGAAGCTGTTCGAGCAAGTTCTCACCGGGAAGACCCGAGTCAGCGCATCTAAGGTGTCGCGGATCGCCCACGCATGACCGTAGGGACCGAAGTACTTCACGTTCTTGCGCTTCGCCCCACGCAAGACCTGCGCCCGCGGCCAAGTCTCCCCGACCGTCAAAGCCAGGTAGGGATAGGACTTGTCGTCGCGGTAGCGGATGTTGAACCGCGGGCGGTGGGTCTGGATCAGGTTGTACTCGAGCATCAGGGCATCGACCTCGGTCGAGGCGACCATCCACTCGATCGAAACCGCGGCCTCCAGCATCATCGCCGTCCGTGGATGCTGCGGCTTGCCGAAGTAAGAGGCGACGCGCTTGCGCAGGGATCTCGCTTTGCCGACGTAGACAACGCGCCCGTCCGCGTCGCGGTATAGGTAGGCGCCGGGCAAGTCGGGAACGGAGGAGGGCTCCGGTCGGGGCAGGCTCACCCGTCCATCCTAGCGTCAGGGTCCCGAGGAACCCGCCAGGAGGGCGACGCTTTACTTGACGATCAGCTTGCCGTTCATGTTCGGGTGGACGTCGCACTGGAAGTAGAGCTCACCGACCGGTTGAGCGGGCACTTCGAGGACCTGCAAGACAGGTCCTGGGGCGACGGAGCTAGCCGAGATCGAGGTTCCCCCTTCAGCGTCCAGAACCGCCAAGTTGTGCGGTACACCGGAGTCCTTGTTGTCGAAACAGAGCGTGAACAGCTCGTCCGTCGGTGCCTCAACCGACGTCTCGGAGAATCCGGCCGAGGCTGCGCCCGACGCGGCCGTGATGATGATGCCGCCCTTGGGACACTCCGGACCGCCGGTGGGCGCCACGCTCGCTTCGGTGGTGGGACTGGGCTCGGCCACCACGATGTCATCGCTCTCCCCGAAGAGGCCCAGCATCAGGTTCCCCTGAGCCGGGTCGTACCAGGTGAGGAAGACCGACGCCCCGTCGGGCGAGACAGCAACATCCGGATAGGTTCCCCCGGCAGTGTTCAAGGTATCGATGGCGGTGAAGGTGCTCCCATCGGCTGCTGCCAGCTCCACGGTCTTCGTTGCGGAGTCGTGCCAGGTGACGTAGACCTTGCCGGATCCATCGACCGCGATACCGGTTGAGGCGCCGGGCGCTGGGTCGCCGGTGTTCTCGGGCTTGGAGATCGTCCAGCCACCGCCGGCGGAAGAGGTCGCTACGTGGATCTCTCCCTTGCCGCTGTAGTAGGCGGCATGCAGCCCGCCACCTTCGTCAACCGCCAGAGACAGACCGGACCCGGCTACGCCCGTTTCGACCGTCTCGGTCGTCCATGACTTGCCGTCGAATCGAGCCGCGGAGACGGCGCCGGCGGCGGTGTCGACATACAGCACGACGGGCCCATCCGACGTCGCGACGATCTGAGTGCGGGCCGGCTGGTCACACCCGGAGCAGATCTCGAGTGGTGATGCGGTCATAACCTTCCACTCGTCGCCGTCCGGGCTGGCGACCAGGACCTGTTGTCCGTCGAACGAAGTCGTGGTTACGGCGACCCAGGGCGTGCCGGAATCATCGACCGCCACCGAAGGCCACCCCATCGGGCCCGCGGTGGACAGAGCCGAGGTGAGGGGCAGGACATGCGAGGCGGCGAAAGTGCCCGAACCCCCCGCGTACCAGAGACCGTCCTGGCCGGTCCAGGCCACGTGCAGGCTTCCGTCTTCAGCTACCGCGATATCGGTTCCGTTCACGTTGGCGGGCTTGGCTCCCGAGAGCGAGTCGACCGTCGCCGGACCGAAGGGAACGATCACGCCTCCGGGAGCTTCCTGGGGCATCGCGGCGGCCCCTCGCGTGAAGATGCCGTTCGAGACACTTGCGACCATCACGGCGCTAGCCGGATCGCCGACCTTGGTGGTCAGGAACGGTGCTCCTATGGGGCGACCTATCGGGATCTCGCCCTCCTTGAGCACCGCCGGGAAGCCCCAGTAGGACATATACGGCACCCCGTCCTTGCCCACCGTGACCTGACCCTGCAGGCCGACATCGTCGATCGAGTCGGCGACCATCGGTACGAACCGCCGGCCTTGACCGAGATCTATGGCTCCGGGCTGGGCCGCCTGGTTGCATGCGGCGGCAGTAAGAGCCAGGGCGAGGGCGAAGAGATTGAGTCGCTTGGACACGTCGGCGGGAATCCTAGCAAGCATCGTCAAGCCTGAGGCGCAAGCTCGGCCGCTGGTTCTCCGCCCAATGGAAGCCTGCCGAGAACCTCGGCCAGGAATCGGCCGGTATGGGAGCCGGGCTCGGCGACGATCTGCTCCGGGGTGCCCACGACGACGACACTCCCGCCCTGATCACCACCCTCGGGTCCCAGGTCGATCACATGATCGGCCGTCTTTATGACGTCGAGGTTGTGTTCGATGACCAGGACGGTGTTACCCGTGGACACCAGTCTCTGAAGGACGGCGAGCAGTTTGCGGATGTCTTCGAAATGAAGGCCCGTCGTCGGCTCATCCAAGACGTAGAGAGTGTTGCCGGTTGCGCGCTTGTGAAGTTCGGAGGAGAGCTTGATCCTTTGAGCCTCTCCTCCCGAGAGCGTCGGTGCGGGCTGACCGAGTTTCACATAGCCGAGTCCGACATCTGAGAGCGTCTGCATGTGGCGGGCGATCACTGGGATGTTGGCGAAGAAGTCCAGGCCCTCGGCGACCGACATCTCCAGCACGTCGCTGATCGAGCGCCCCTTGTACTTCACCTCGAGGGTCTCCCGGTTGTACCTATGGCCCTTGCACACTTCGCAGGTCACGTAGACATCGGGCAGGAAGTGCATCTCGATCTTGATCTGGCCGTCTCCCGCGCAGCTCTCGCATCGTCCGCCCTTGACGTTGAAGGAGAAACGTCCCGGCTGGTAGCCGCGTACCCGGGCCTCGGGGACCTGGGCGAAAAGCTTGCGGACGTGATCGAAGACCCCGGTGTAGGTGGCTGGATTCGATCGTGGCGTCCTTCCGATCGGCGATTGGTCGATGTCGATGACCTTGTCGACCTGCTCCCAGCCGATCAGCTTGCGGTGCTTGCCCGGAAGGATCCGCGATCGGTAGACCCTCTGGTTGAGCGCCCTCAGGAGCACGTCTTGAACCAGTGTCGACTTGCCGCTGCCGCTGACTCCGGTCACGCAGACGAAGAGCCCCAGGGGGATGTCGACGCTGATGTCCTTCAGGTTGTGTTCCTTGACGCCCTCGAGCCGAAGCTTCCGCGAGGTGGGTACGCGTCGAACCTCGGGTGTCGGGATGATGCGCCGCCCAGACAGGAACGCGCCCGTCATCGATCGAGGTTCCTCTAGGAGCCCCTTCAGGTCGCCGGAGTAGACGACCTCGCCACCGTGCTCGCCCGCTGCCGGTCCGATGTCGACGATGTGATCGGCCTCCATGATCGTGGCCTCGTCGTGTTCGACCACGATCAATGTGTTTCCAAGATCCCTCAGCCGGATCAGCGTGTCGATCAACCGGCGGTTGTCTCGCTGGTGTAAGCCTATCGAGGGCTCGTCCAGGATGTACAGGACCCCGACCAGCCCGCTGCCGATCTGAGTCGCGAGTCGGATCCGCTGAGCCTCTCCCCCGGCCAGGGTCGCCGAGGGTCGGTTGAGCGATAGGTAGTCCAGGCCTACGTCGACCAGGAACCGAAGCCTCTCGCGGATCTCTTTCAACAGGCGCTCGGCGATCATGCGTTGGCGATCGGATAGCTCCACCGAATCGAGGAAATCCAGGGTGTCGCGGATCGATCTGGCGGTCAGCTCCGAGATGTTCGTCTCGCCAACAGTCACCGCGAGGCTCTCGGGCTTCAACCGTTGGCCGCCGCAGGCGCGGCACGGGATCTCGCGCATGTACTGCTCGAGTCTGTCCCGCTGGGACTCGGACTCGGTCTCCATATGCCGGCGTTCGACGTTGTTGACGATGCCCTCGAAAGTCGTGTGGTACTGACGCTGACGCCCGTACCGGTTCTTGTACCTGACGAGCACTTCCCGGTCCGAACCGTAGAGCACCGTATCTCGAGCCTTCTTCGGCAGCTTCTTCCAGGGGACCTCGACCGAGAAGCCGTGGTCCTCGGCGACGGCCTCCAGGACCCGCCACCAGTACTCCAGGCGCGATCCTCCCCAGGGCGAGACGGCCCCCTCGGCGATCGAAAGGTCCGGGTCGGGGATGACCAGCTCCGGGTCCACTTCCAGGCGGGTCCCGAGCCCGTCGCAGGTCGAGCATGCCCCGTACGGGGAGTTGAACGAGAAGTTCCTCGGGGCGAGTTCTTCGAAGGAGATACCGTCGTAGGTGCAGGCCAGGGCCTGGGAGAAGGTCTGGACGTCTTCGCCGTCGGCGGTCTCGACCGCGATCGCGGCGATGCCCTCGGCCAGGGTCAGGGCGGTCTCGATCGAATCCGCAACGCGCCTGCGGATATCCGGTTTGGCGACGAGCCGGTCGATGACGACCTCGATCGTGTGCTTGTAGTGGCGTTCCAAGCGGATAGGTTCAGATAGATCCTTCAGTTCGCCGTCGACGCGCGCTCGCGGATAACCCTGGCGTCCGAGGTCGCCCAACAGCTTCTCGTACTCGCCCTTTCGGCCCCGGACGACGGGCGCGAGCACTTGGAACTTCGTCCCGGACGGAAGCTCCAGAACCTGATCGACTATCTGCTCCGGGGTCTGCCTGCCGATCGGGCGGCCGCATTTGGGACAGTGTGGATGTCCTACGCGGGCATAGAGCACTCGTAGGTAGTCGTAGACCTCGGTGATCGTCCCGACGGTGCTCCGCGGGTTCCTCGAGGTGGACTTCTGGTCGATCGAGATGGCCGGGGAGAGTCCCTCGATGAAGTCGACGTCGGGCTTCTCCATCTGGCCCAGGAACTGGCGGGCGTACGCGGAGAGGGACTCGACGTAGCGACGCTGGCCCTCCGCGTAGATCGTGTCGAAAGCGAGCGAACTCTTTCCCGAGCCTGAGAGCCCCGTGAACACGATCAACCTCTCGCGCGGAAGGTCCAGCGTGATGTTCTTGAGGTTGTGCTCACGGGCCCCGTGTATGACGAGCCGATCGGTGCCCACCGCCCAAGTGTAGTGGGGCCAGCCGACACGCTAGGCTCTGTGCATGACTACCCGTGAGGAACTCGAGGCGCTCTCGACCGCAGACCTTCACGACCGTTCCATCGAGCGCGCCCGGGCGCACCTGGATGTGGGGTTCCTCTGGGACCTGGTCAAGGCCCTCCCCGTGGCCGAAGAGATGATCGGTGACCAGCAGCGCAGCAAGGTTGACGTCGTCCGCCCTCTGGCGCTGATCAATGACTTCTTCGATGCCGGCGAAGGCGAGCTCGGCGAGGCCCTGCGCCCCCTCTACCTGGATTATCTAGAGGAGCACGGAAACGACTGAGCGCCCGCTCGAGTCCTACCGGGATGAGTTCCCCGTCCTGGCGGAGAAAACGGCCTCGGCATCAGTCCCCACTTCTTCAACACCGAAGCAGATATCGACCGCTGTTTCGAGCAGCTGCCGCCGCTGGTCCGATCTACCTGACGCTGATCTGGACCTGCTGGGCGGCGTTGTTCGACAAGCCAGCGTGATTCCATGGCTGCTCCAGCGGCTGGGCCCTGCCTGAGGAGTCCGAAGCCCGGCACAGCAACGTGTACTCGCCCGGGATCGCATCCCAATCGAAGATCCAGGAGGCCCAGGCCACTTCGTCCGCCGACTGTTCCAGCGCGGCGACGCGCCAGTTCCTCCCGCCGTCGGTGCTTACCTCGACGCCCGTGATGGTGCCCCACCCGGACCAGGCTCGACCCTCGAGCCTGGTCGGCCCCGCGTCGATGTGACGGGTTCGAGAGAAGAACTCGGGGAAGCCTGGGGGGATCATCAACGCCCTGGGTTGGATCCGGCTTACGGCCTCTCCGGGATCATCGGCGTCGGTTCGGAGCCGGTAGGCCTGCATCTGGTAACCGTCGAACCGCTCGCCCACGAACGTGACCTTGCGCAGCCACTTCACGCTCGTCATGCCGTACCAACCCGGCACGACCAATCTGAGCGGATAGCCGTGCTGGGGAGGTAGCGGCCCGCCGTTGACCTCGTAGACGAGCATGACCTCCTCGCGCGAGGCGTCGGCCACGGACAGGGCTCGCTCGTAGTCCTGTTCGATGCCGCCCTGGATCCCGTGATCGGCTCCCTCGAATACGACATCCACCGCTTCGACCTTCGGCGCGGCCTCGGCGAGGATGGGGGCGAGCGGCGTACCGGTCCACTCGGCGGTTCCGACCGCCTCCGAGAGCCAGGGCTGGCTCAGCGGACGCGGGAGCAGCCGGGCGCGCCCGTTGCCGGCGCACTCCATCGTTACCCTGCGAGTGACCGCGGGACGCGCCTTGATGTCGGCCAGCGAGAGTGTGAGCGGCTCATCGACCAGGCCGCCGATGTCCAACGTCCACGAGTCCGCGTCGCACTCGGGGATGTCGAAGTGGATCAACAGATAGTGCAATCCGACGGGAGTCACGTCGTATCGGAGCCCTTCCAGAGGCATCCCGTGATTGCGCGCCGCGAGCTGCAGCTCGTCCAGGGTGATCTCGTCGGTGGTTGCGATGCCGGCAGGTGTGTCGGTCTTGGTCACTATGTCCTCCTCGATCCGAAGACGAGCATCTCTCGTTCGTAATGGACGGCCGAGCCAGCGGGGACCATTCCGAGCTTCTCGGTTACCCGGATAGAAGCGTCGTTCCCGGGCATCACCAACGCCAGGATCTGGTCAGGTTTCAGCTCGGCGAAGGCCGCCTCCATGCACGCCTTCGCCGCTTCGGTGGCGTAGCCGCGGCCCCACGCCGTCTTCGCGAACAGGTAACCGACCTCCAGTTCGGGTTCGGTCAGGGCTATGTGGAACACTCCGGCCAGACCGAGGAAACCCCCGTCCCGCTCCCAGACGCCGCAGGGACCCAGACCGGTACGCGCCCGGTACTCGCTCCACCGAGCCACCCTGGCGCGGCTGGTCTCCAGCGAGTCGGCTGTGCCGGCGGGGACGAAGCGCATAACATCCGGATCGCTGTGGATCTGGTCGTAAACGAGATTGACCTCGCCTTCTTCGACCGGACGGATGAGCAGTCGTTCGGTGGTGAGCTGGACCGGCATCATCGAAGCAGGACTATCCTTCCGGCGCGGACGACGAGGCGCAACTCTCCCAGGGCTGCCGGATCGTCGAGGGGACTCTTGGCGAAGGCGACCAGATCGGCGGGCGCTCCTGGTTCAAGTGGCGCCCGGATCATCGCCTCGAGGATCTCCTCGTACTCCAACCCCGCCTCGGCGAGGAGCAACGCCTCGCGAACATGGATACCGGGTGGGATGGAGCCGTTGCCGAGATCCGTGCCGTAGACGACCTCGCCCCCGAAGTCGTGGAACCGGCGGAGATTGTCGAGCGCAGCCCTGATGTCGGTGGAACCCCGCCCGAAGGAGAGGATGTCGAGCGTAGAGACGATCCGCAGGCGCTTGGCGCACGTCTGCACGACGTCCTCGGACAACCGCGTCCAGGGCGTGTGCGCGAGCTCGTCTATGCCGGCGCCGAGTGCGCGCTCGACCTGACCTGCCCCCTGAGCGTGCGCGGTTACCGGTATGCGGTGCTCCTGAGCGGTCTCGCATATAGCCGCGAGTTCGGCGTCAGAGGGCGTGGGACCGGCCTCGGCATTCAACGAGATCTTGATGGCGGTCGCTCCCAGCCCGGCTAACTCCGCGACGATCGCACGCGCCTCGTCGGTGCCGTGAAGCTCCCGGCCGGTTCCGGCCGGGGCCCATGATGAGGCCGTCGGGTACCCGCCGACTCCCGTAAGCATCGGACCGGCCGCGCGGATGAGCGGCCCGTTGTAGGTCGGCAACTCACTCGCGTCCGCGAGCCCGAAGATGCGGTCCGCGGGCCAGGCGAGGTCCCGAACCGCCGTGACCCCACCGAGCAAGACGGACGCGGGGTCCGACAACCCGATGTGAACGTGACGGTCGGCGACGGCCGGCATAAGGAACGCCTCGACTTCGATCTCCTCTTCAGCGTCGACCTGGTCCGAGCCGACCGAGACGATCTCGCCTCCCTCGCATAGAACCGTGGCGTCCTCCAGGAGCCGGCCGGGACCGGCCCATACGAGCGGCGCGCGGACGGCCAGGCGCCCGCTCAGCCCGCCACCCCGGACTTCCGAAGCTCCTTGAGTTCCTTCCGTAGGTCGCCGACCTCGTCGCGAAGACGCGCCGCGTACTCGAACCTGAGATCCTTGGCGGCCTCGTGCATCTCGTCCTCGAGGGTCTGGATGAGTCTTTCCAGCTCCTCGGTGGGCATCTCCGAGTGAGAGACCTTGCGGCGCTGGCGTTTCGGGGAGGGTGCCTCTCCCCCACCGCCGAGCGATAGCAGTATGTCCGAGACCTTGCGGCGGATCGTCGTCGGGTCGATGCCGTTGTCCTGGTTGTAGCGCATCTGGAGCATGCGCCGGCGCTGGGTCTCGCTGATCGCCGCCTTCATCGAGTCGGTCACGGCGTCGGCGTACATCAGAACGGTTCCCTCCACGTTCCGTGCCGCGCGTCCGATGGTCTGGATCAGCGAGGTCTCCGAACGCAGGAAACCCTCTTTGTCGGCGTCCAAGATCGCGACGAGCGAGACCTCTGGGAGATCGAGGCCCTCGCGAAGAAGGTTGATGCCGACGAGCACGTCGAACTCTCCGAGCCGCAGGTCGCGGAGGATCTCGATACGCTGCAGTGTGTCCACCTCCGAGTGCAGGTACCGCACGCGGATGCCCATCTCGACCAGATAGTCGGTCAGATCCTCGGCCATCTTCTTGGTCAAGGTGGTTACGAGGACGCGCTCGCTCTTGTCCGAACGGATCCTGATCTCGTTGATGAGGTCGTCGACCTGCCCTTTGGTCGGACGCACCTGTACCTCCGGGTCGATCAGACCCGTCGGCCGCACGATCTGCTCGACGACGCGCGAGGACGCCTTCAGCTCGTACATGCTGGGAGTCGCCGACATGTAGACGGTCTGGTGGACCCGCTCGACGAACTCGTCGAACCGCAGTGGGCGGTTGTCGATCGCACTGGGCAAGCGGAATCCGTGTTCCACGAGCGTTGACTTGCGGGTCAGGTCGCCCTCGTACATCGCGCGTATCTGCGGGACGGTGACGTGCGACTCGTCGATCACCACCAGGTAGTCGTCGGGGAAGTAGTCGAGCAGGGTGTAGGGCGCGGTGCCGGCCTCGCGCCCGTCGATGTGCCGCGAGTAGTTCTCGATGCCGCTGCAGAAGCCGACCTCGCGCATCATCTCCAGGTCGTAGGCCGTTCGCATCCGAAGGCGTTCGGCTTCGAGCAGCTTGCCCTGCGACTCGAGCTGAGCCAGGCGCTGGTGCAACTCCTCCTCGATCGAGACGAGCGCCCGCTTCATGCGGTCGTCACTGGCGACGTAGTGCGAGGCCGGGTAGATCGTCAGGTCGCGGATCTCCGAGTCGATCACCTCGCCCGTGATCGGGTCGAAACGCGTGATCTTCTCGACGGTATCGCCCCACCACTCGATCCGGTACCCGGCCTGTTCGTAGGGTGGGAAGATCTCGAGGGTGTCCCCTTGGACGCGGAAGGTTCCGCGTGCGCGGCTGACGTTATTGCGCTTGTACTGGATGTCGACGAGCCGCTGCATCGCGAACTCCTGAGGAACCTCGGTGCCGCGGTAGGGCCGCAGGATCTGACCCTCGTACTCCTCGGGAGACCCCAGGCCGTAGATGCACGAAACGCTCGCGACGATGATCACGTCCCGGCGCGAAAGTAGTGACGACGTGGCCGAGTGCCTCAGCCGCTCGATCTCGTCGTTGACCGAGGAGTCTTTCTCTATGTAGGTGTCGGTCGTCGGGATGTAGGCCTCGGGCTGGTAGTAGTCGTAGTAGCTGACGAAGTACTCCACGGCGTTCTCGGGAAAGACCTCGCGGAACTCGTTGGCCAGCTGTGCGCCGAGCGACTTGTTGGGCGCGATCACCAGGGTCGGCCTCTGGACCGCCTCGACCACGTGGGCGATCGTGAAGGTCTTGCCGGTTCCGGTGGCACCGAGCAACGTGATGTGCGGCTTGCCGGCCTTGACGCCCTCGGTCAATCCGGCGATGGCCGCAGGCTGATCTCCCGAGGGGCGGAACTCCGAAACGATCTTGAACGGCGGCATGGCGTGATTCTAGGCCCGCCCGCCGACATGGCGGCCGTAACTACCCTTGCTCTTCGAGCGAGCACAGATCCAAAGGGGTGAACGAGGAGAAGAATGCGCGGATCTCCGGCTCCATCCCGTGCAGAGAACCGGTGGCTACCCCGACGTAGTAGATCCTCCCCTGGGAGACGAGCAGTCTCGCATAGTTCTTAGAGAAGGGCTCGGAGACCCAATAGGTGATCCGTTTCTCCGTGAGCCCACCGACGTGGACGGTTCGGACGCGGATCCGTCGGGCCTTGTCGGGCAGGACCTTCAGATAACGGCGCGTTTGTTGGTACAGGACCCGGTCGGACCGGGTCGCGGGAGCCACGTACCAATCGACCGTGAGGGCCATGCCGTTGGTCTCGACCAACAGCCGGTGACTCAAGCCCTCAGATGTGGTGGTAGGTGTATCGCTGGGTAGGGCTATCGAGTACTCCCCCAACTCGTCGGTGTGGAAGTGCCAGGACGCCGGACTCCCAGCGGCTGGCGCCGGACAGCCTGGCGGAGGGGACAGCGACTCGGTCGGGGACGCAGATGGGATGACCGAACCTGCGACGGATCGGAACTTCACATCGCTGCTTCCGCCTGAGAGTAAGGCTGCGGAGATCGTGGCTACTCCTAACAACGCCCCGATCCCGAGCGTCAGCCAGACCGCCCAACGGGGGCCGCTTGGCTCGGGCGGCGCAGGTTCGGGCGGCGGAGGAGGTGCCGGCATCGGGACGGGAGGCACGGGGCTCCTCACAATCTGCCGGCGTCGACGATCCGCTGTAGGAAACGCTGAGTGCGCTCATGCTGTGGAGTCGTGAACATCTGCTGAGGAGCGCCCTGCTCCAAGATCACGCCTTCATCCAGGAAGCAGACGCGGTCGGCGATATCGCGGGCGAAGCCCATCTCGTGGGTCGCGATGATCATCGTCATGCCTCCGGCCGCAAGCTCGCGGATCACCTGCAGGACCTCCGCGACCAATTCGGGGTCCAAGGCGCTGGTTATCTCATCCAGCAGCATGATGCTGGGGTTCATCGCCAGCGCCCTCATGATCGCCACGCGCTGCTGCTGTCCTCCCGAGAGTCTGTCCGGGTACTCGTCCTGCTTGTCCCGCAGGTCGAATCGGTCCAGGAGCTCTCGGGCCGCGGCCTCGGCTTGCTGTTTCGGCATCTTGAGAGCGCGGATGGGAGCCAGGGTTATGTTGCCCATCACGGTCATGTGCGGGAAGAGATTGAAGGACTGGAAGACGATCCCGATCTGCTGCCGGATCGAGTTGACCTCGATCCCTGCAGCGGTGATCTCCCGGCCTAGTACAACGATCCGGCCCGAGTCGACCGTCTCGAGGAGATTGATGCAGCGAAGGAGCGTCGACTTGCCGCTTCCACTCGCTCCTATCAGGCAGATGACCTCGTGTTCGGCCACCTGCAGGTCGATGCCCCGCAGGACCTCAAGTTTGCCGAAACTCTTGCGCAGCCCGGTGACGTCTACCGCGGTGTTCATCGCGCGCCGCCTCCCGGTCCGCGTCTGGCTCGTTCGCGGTTGACGAGCCAGTCCGTCAGGCGGGTCATCGGGATGGTGATCAGTACGAAAAGGAGCGCCGCCCCCACGATCGGTGTGTAGTTGAAGTCGCCGGAAGCATCGATCTGAGCCTGCTTGAAGGCCTCGGGAGCGGCTACCACGATCGAGAGCAAGGCCGTGTCCTTCTGGAGCGCGATGAAATCGTTCAGCAGAGGAGGGACCACCCGGCGAACCGCCTGGGGAACGATGACGAACCGCAGCGACTGCCCGCGCGTGAGGCCCAGCGACCTGGCCGCCGCGGCCTGACTGGGGTGTATCGACTCGATCCCTGCGCGATAGACCTCAGCGACGTAGGCCGAGTAGGAAAGGATGAGGCCCACGACCGCCCAGAATTCTGCACTGTTCGGCAGTCCGGGGATCTGCAGGCCCGGGACCCCGAAGCCGAGCAGGTAGACGACGATCACGGTCGGGATGCCGCGGAACAGATCCGTGTAGATGATCGCCATCACGCGCAGGGGGAAGAACACGGGACCAGGCAGGCTCCGAAGCACCGCGATCATCAGAGCCAACGCGAGGATGAACACCTCCGCGAAGAGGAAGTACTTCACGTTCAGCAGGAACTTCTGGGCGATCTTGGGGAAGGTGTCTCGGAACTCCTGACCGCTGAAGAACGCCTGCTTGAACTCGGGCCAGTGGGAGGAGCGGGTGACCGCGATCGAGATGACCGCGAAGACGACGATCGTGGATACGACGGCGATCGCAACTCCCTTGGCGCCCTCGGCCCGCAGCGGGCCCAAGATCCTGGACCCCTTGTCTCCCAACGGCATCCGGGGATCGCCCGGATGGAACTGGGAGAACTCCGGCGAGGGCCCTCCCTGCACGGGCGCTCGCTAGCCCGAGAAGACCGGGACCTCGCCGACGTTGGTCTTCTGCGAGAGCCAGGTCGTCGTGATCGTGGCGAGCGTGCCGTCGGTCTTCATCTCTTCGAGTGCCATGTCGACACAGGTGGTCAGCTGGCTCCCCTTGACGAGTGTCATACCGAAGTACTCACCGCTGGCCGCCGTGGGGAACTGCGCGAGCACGGTGCTGTTCTTGACCTCCTGAACGTAGGGGTCGGCGAGGTAGAGCGCGGTGGGGAGGTCGACCATCATGCCGTCGATCTGCCCGGCGTTCAGCGCCTGGACCGCGTCGTTCAAGGTGGTGTAAGCACCGGCTTCGGTGTCGGGCTGGATGGTCTCGACGATGTAGTCGTAACTGGTCGTGCCGATTGGCGCGGCAAGTGCGAACGGCTTCAGCTCGGCCAGCGAAGTCGCCCCGGCGATCGGGGTGTCCTTGACGACGACGAGGGCCTGGTTCACGTCGTAGTAGCTCTCGGAGAAGTCGACGGCTTCGGCGCGCTTGGCCGAGTAGGAGATCTGCTCGATCGCGAAGTCGTAGTCCTTGACCCCGGGCTTGTAGGTCTGGTTGAACGGGGCCACCACCCACTCGACCTGATCAGCGCTGAAGCCCAGGCGGGTCGCGACCGCGTAGGCGACCGCGGCCTCGAAGCCTTTGCCCGTGTAAGGGTCGTTGAACTTCCAGTCGCTGCCGTCGGTCTCACCGCCGGCGAAGTACGGTGGGTAAGCGGGGTTGTCGGTTCCGATCGTCAGTTGCCCGTCCGCGATGAATGCCAGCGCTGCGGCACACTCGGCGGCGGTGGCGGGCGGCGCGGTCGTTGAGGCCGCGGGCCCCGCGGTACTGCTGCTGGACCCCTTGGCGCATGCCGAACCGATGAGTGCGAAGGCGCCGAGCGCCACCAGGAACTTCCGCATCGCCCCTCCTACTTGATCACGGACCCGGCGAGACTAGCACCGCGGCCCTGCTACTTGCGCGGTTCCCAGGAGAAGTACCTCGAAGCCAGCACGAGGCCCCCCACCCCCCAGGCCGCGATGATCGCCAGGTCGACCCAATGGAAGCGATAGATCGTGATCGGGGTTCCCTCGAAGGTCACGTTTCCCAGGAACGAGTTCCGCATCGCGTCGGCGAAATGCTTCACGGGGAAGATCCCGCTCACCGTGGTGATCCAAGCCGGGGCGTCCTTGCCGAGCGGGATGAAGATCCCCGACAGGAACAGCAGCGGCAGGATCGTCGCGTTCACCAAAGGAGGCGCTGCATCCGCGTTCGGGATGATGGCGGTTACGGCCAATCCGAGCGCGGCGAACGACAGTCCGGAGACGACCAGAGTGATGATGAACTCGAGCAAAGGCTTGCCGGTGGGGAGCGGCGCCGAATAGGCGAGCTTGCCGAAGAGCATCGTGAGCGTCACGAGGATGGCTGCGACCAACATCGCATGGATCACCCGCGCGGAAAGATACGAGGCTCCCGACATCGGCGTGCCCTTGATCCTCTTCAGGATGCCGCCGTCTCGATGGAAGCAGACCGACATGGCGATGTTGGTGTAGGTGGCGGAGATGACTCCGAAGGAGGCCATCGCCCCGACGAAATACTGAGCCTGATCGAGCAGGATGTGCCGGGTACCGAAGAGCGGCAGGTCCACGGTCCCGTAGTCGACCTCGCCACCGCCCAGGAGCGCCGTGAAGATCACCAGGAACATAAGAGGGAAGACGAAGGTGAAGAACGCGGACGCGGGGTTGCGCCAGAAGGCGGTGTTCGCGAAGCGGACCTGCCTGAGCGTAAGTCGAACCACCCTCATTCGGTCCCCTCCTCTCCGCCGGTCATCTCCAGGTAGACGTCTTCAAGGCTTGGGCGCGTGACGTCGAGGGTCTCCAGCACGACCGAGCTGT
Source organism: Actinomycetes bacterium (assembly GCA_031423155.1). Classification (GTDB taxonomy): domain Bacteria; phylum Actinomycetota; class UBA4738; order UBA4738; family HRBIN12; genus JANPEZ01. The sequence goes on along the minus strand of JANPEZ010000018.1, from coordinate 4,576 downwards.
CGAGCGCCCATCCGGTCAATCGATGTAGCGCATCGGTCGGATCCTCGACACGGATCTCGAAGGAACCGTCGGGGAGGCGTGTCTGACCCAGGGCTGGCGGCTCGCCCCCACCGGCGGGCAACCGGAAAGAGATCCTGGAGTTCATCGAATCGCGGCCTGCGAGGGTGGCGGGAGGACCCTCAACGACGATCTCGCCTCGGCTGATGATCGCGACGCGGTCGGCCAGGTACTGAGCCTCGTCCATGAAGTGCGTCGTCAGGAATACGGTCTTGCCGAGCGCCGTGAGGTTCTTGACGATCTCCCAGGCGTTGCGGCGCGCACTCGGGTCGAATCCAGTCGTGGGCTCGTCGAGGAAGAGCAGTTCGGGGTCTCCGGCCAGAGCCACAGCGACGTCCAGCCTCCGCTGCTGGCCTCCGGAGAGTTTGTTGACCCTGATCGCCGACTTCTCCTTCAGGCCGACCAGCTCGATGACCTCATCGACCGGGCGGGGATGCGGGTAGTACCCGCCGTACATGTCCACGGTCTCCCGCACGGTCAGGAACGGATCGACGCCGGTGGATTGAAGGACGATCCCGATACGCGACTTCAGTTCGTGATCGCCTCGAGCCGGATCGTGGCCGAGAACGCTCACCTCACCCGCGGTCTTCGGTCGGAAGCCCTCCAAGATCTCGGCGATGGTCGTCTTGCCGGCACCGTTGGGGCCGAGGAGAGCGAATACCTCTCCCCTGTCGACGCGAAGGTCCACCCCCTTGACCGCCTCGAGGTCCCCGTAGGACTTACGCAGACCTCGCACCTGTATGGCCCTATCGCTCATCGGCCAGAGAGTATGGACGGCTTGGTCTCTCGGCAACCGGTCAGCCGGCTCCGTGACCCTTGGACTTGTCGACGATGTTGACCAGCGGTTCGCCCGAGACGAAGCGGCGCAGGTTGCGGGCGAATACCGCGACGTCGGCCTCCTCCCATCCCTCGAAGTCGCCGCAGATGTGGGGCGAGACGATGACGTTCTCCATCTGCCAAAGGGCGCTCGACTCCGGCAGGGGCTCGACCTCGAAGACGTCGAGGGCGGCCCCACCTATCCGGCCGTTCGAGAGGGCCTCGACCAGGGCTGCTTCGTCCACCGTCACGCCGCGCCCGACGTTGTAGAACCGGGCGGTGGGTTTCATGGCCGAGAACGCGGCGGCATCGAACAGTCGCCGGGTCGAGCTCGTCGAGGGCAGAGTGTTCACGACGTGATCCGCCCGGTCGAGCGCTTCATGGAACCCCTCCGGTCCTTGAACATGACCGAAGTCGGGGTCCTCCCGCTCGTGGGTTCCAACGGCCTCGACGTCAACACCCAAGTCGCGGGCGCGGCGAGCGATGGCTCGCCCGATCGGTCCGGGTCCGACGACCAACAGGCGGCTTCCGGCGAGTCGCTCAGTGTGACGATCGTCGTTCCAGTACGACCTCCGTTGATCGGCCGATGACGTGACGATGCCAGTAGCGAAGGCGAGCATCGCGCCGATCGTCCACTCGGCTATCGAGTCTTCGAAGACGCCACGGGCGTTCGTGACGATCACGTCCGAGTCGACGAGGGCGGGGAAGAGCAGGCCGTCCACCCCCGCCGAGGCCGACTGGATCCACTTCAGGTTGCCTGCGCCGCCGAACGCGCCCTCCAGGCTCGCTCTGTCCGCCCTGTAGAAGAAGAGCACTTCCGCCTCGCCTATCTTCTCCGACAGCGAATCGGCGTCGGGCGCGAAAGCGACCTCGGCGAGTTCTTCGGCCGCGGCGATGCCCGGCGGCCGATCCTGTTCGCTCGCCCTGTAAACGAGGACCCTAGGCTTCACAGCGGCTTGCGCCCGAGGAAGCCGGAGTTCTCCTCGTGCCAGAAGCCTACGGAGTCCTCGCCGAGTCGCCAGCACAGGAAGACCCGGCGGCCTTCGCGCTCGGCCGGGAAGTCGACCAGACCGGACTCGGGGTCTCGCAGCAGTACTCCGCGAGTGGCCAGGTCTTTGACCGCCCTCTCCAGCGCCCGCCCCGACTCGAACGCCGCGCGGCCTTCGGCTCCTCCTCCGTCGGCCGCAACCACTCGCTCGATGCGCCTACTCTCGCTGATCAGCGTCGCCCTGGCCTCGCGCAGCTTGGGAAGCAACTCGCGCAGAGCCGCCAGCTCGCCATCGGCCTCTTCTCGGGTGAACAACCGCTCCTGGGTACTCACGCTGACTCCAGTATCGCGGACAGCTCACGCATGTCGCTGATACATGCGCCGTCGAAATCAGGGTGCCTGCCCCGGCGGTCGATCAGGACGGGGAACATGCCGAGGGCGGCGGGAGGGTCGATATCGAACTCCGGGTTATCACCGATGAAGGCGGCCTCTCCCGCGGACACGCCCATGCGCTGGAGCGCGAGTTCGTAGATCCTGAGATCGGGCTTCTCGATGCCTTCGTTGCCCGAGATGACCTTCACGTCGAAGAGCCGGCTCACACCCAGTTCCTCAAGCAGTGGCTCTAGCCATCCCTCGAAGTTCGAGACGATGCCCAGCATCAGGCCAGCCGCGGCCAAGTCGTCCAGGGCAGGTCGCACGTCGTCGAAGAGCCTGTAGTTGGCAAGATCGGTGAACTCGGTGTAGAGCGTCTCGTTCAAGCCATGTCCGTTGGGAACGCCGAGCGCGTCCAGGAACCGCTCGTATACCGAGAGCCAGAAGGTCCGGGACTTCTGTGGAGTCGTCGTCCACAACTCGCCATCGCGCGCCGCCTCGGAGAACCGATCGGTTATCACGTTCGCCGCGGCGGAGATATCGGCGCCGTCCAATCCGAACCCCTCCCTCGCTAGGATCCGCGCGAAGAGCTCGGTGAAGGAAGGGTACGGATGAACGAGTGTCTCGCCGGCGTCGAAGAGGACAGCGCGCAATGCCACGGCCGGATGATACGGCTCGTTAGGTTCGGGAGGCGCGCTCGGACAAGGTCTGCCAGAGACCGTCGACCTGATGCTCCAGCTCCTCGAGGCCCTCGTCGTTGTCGATGATCACGTCGGCTACGGTCCCCCGCTCCTCGTCTGTCGCCTGAGCGGTCATCCGGGCCCGTGCGTCAGCCTCGGAGAGGCCTCGGTCGTTCAACAGTCTCTCCAGGCGAAGGTCTTCCTCGGCCAAGACCACGACGGTCATGTCGAACCTGTCCGCGGCGTGGGTCTCGACGAGCAAGGGCATCGCGTAGACGACCACCTTGTCGGTGTCCGCGTAGGGGGCTAGGGCCTCCTGAGACTTCTGCAGAACCGCAGGGTGCAGGATCGATTCCAACTGGGCGCGCGCGTCTTGGTCATCGAAGACCAGGCTCGCCAGCTTCGCGCGATCCACTTCGCCGTCCGGTGTTATCGCGATTGGGAAGGCGGCAGTCACCTGCTCGTTCCCCGGGGTCCCCGGCTCGAGGGCGGCGCGGGCGAAGTCGTCGGCGTCGAAGACGACCGCCCCGCGGTCGGCGAGCATACGGGCGACGGTGGACTTACCCGAGCCGATCCCTCCGGTTAGGCCTACGAGCAGCATGGCGGGCGCTCCGGTGGCTGCACTGCCACCGGCGGTCGTTACTCCGAGCGGCCCTCGCGCCGCTTCAGATCCTCGAGGATCGACTCCAAGGAGACGTCTTCCTCGGCAGCAGGCTCGGGCGCGGGAGCGGCGACCGGCTCTTCGATAACCGTCTCGCCTTCGGCTTCGACCTCGGCCTCTTCGACCAGCTCAGGCGCGGCGATCGGCTCTTCTACGACGGCGACGGGCTCTTCGGCTACGGGCTCGGCGGGTTCGGCCTCGACGGCCTCCATCGTGGCCACCTCAGCTGCGGGTTCGGCGACCTCGGCTTCGATCTCGTTCTCGTCGCGGGCGACCACAGCGTCGCCGGAGACCTGGCGCATCGAGAGGCTGATGCGGCGTCGGGTCACGTCTACCTCGATGACCTTGACCCTTACCGAGTCACCCACGTTCAAGACCTGCTCGGGTGATTCGATGTGGGTTTCGGACAGTTCGGAGATGTGGACCAGACCCTCGATGCCCGCCGCCACTCGGACGAAGGCGCCGAAGGGAACGAGCTTCGTGACCTGACCTTCGACGACCTCGCCGGCCTGGTACTTGCGCTCGAACTCCTTCCAAGGGTCTTCCTGGGTGGCCTTCAGCGACAGAGAAACGCGCTCGCGCTCAAGGTCGACGTCCAGAACCTCTACGTCGACTTCCTTGCCGACATCGACGACCTCGCTCGGGTGATCGACGTGCTTCCACGACAGCTCCGAGACGTGAACGAGTCCATCCACGCCACCCAGGTCGACGAAGGCGCCGAAGTTCACGATGGAACTGACCGTGCCGCGGCGGCGCTCGCCCTTTCGGAGTCCCTCGAGGAACTTCTTACGGCCCTCGGACTGCGACTCCTCAAGGAAGGCGCGGCGGGAAAGCACCACGTTGTTGCGGTTGCGGTCGAGCTCGATGATCTTGCACTCGAGCTCGGTGCCGACGAACGGGTGAAGGTCGCGTACGCGGCGAAGGTCGACGAGCGATGCGGGCAGGAATCCGCGCAGGCCGATGTCCAAGATCAAACCGCCCTTTACGACCTCGATGACCGGG
>JANPEZ010000017.1:0-38323 GCA_031423155.1 Actinomycetes bacterium | reverse complement strand
GCAGACCCCGCCGACCGCCGGGTGCTCGACCGCGCTCACGACGATCCGCGTTCCGAGTTCCCTAACCGCCCGGACGCCTCCCCATATCGCAAGGGCCACCGACTCGGTTCCGCCCGATGTGAATACGATCTCGTCGGGCTGGGCACGCAGGTGCTCGGCGATCGTCGCCCGCGCCTCGTCGATGCGGGCGCGCGCGCTTCGACCAGGCGCGTGAAGGTGAAGTGGGTCGCCGAACGTGTCCAGCGCCTCGACGAACGCGGCGCGAGCCTGGGTGGAGAGCGGAAGCGCCGAGGCGCTGTCGAGATACAGGTCTGCCGTCATCGGCGGAATCCTACCTTCGGCGGTTCGGGGGCCGGCCGATGGGGCCGGCCCCCTCGATGCTCACGGAGTGGCCGGTTCCTTCCCCTTGAGGAACACCGCCCAGTAGGTGACGGCCGCGATGATGCTGCCCGAGACCGGTCCGACGATCCAGACCCACCAGTTCGTGAAGTCGCCGGCTGCCAGCGCCGGCCCGAACCAGCGGGCCGGGTTCATGGCCGCTCCCGTCAGGGGTCCGAAGGCCATGATGTCGAAGGCGATCACCAATCCGATCGTTAGTCCGGCGGTCTTGGAAGACGGGCCTCGATCGTCGACCGCGGTCCCGAACACGGCGAAGACCAGGAAGAAGGTCAGGACCGCTTCCAGAAGAACTCCCTTGCCCGCCGAGATCTCGCGTCCGAGGCCAGGGGCTCCGCCGCCACCGAAGAGTGCGGCCGGGATGATCGCCTTGAGCAGGAAGGCTCCTGCAACCGCGCCGGCGACCTCGGCGACGATGTATAGCGCCGCGCGCACCGTCTCGAGTTTGCCCGTAACCCATAGCCCTATCGCGACCGCGGGGTTCACCACGCCGCCGGACGTGTGCATCGTGATCGAGACCATGATCGCGAGCACCAGGCCGTGAGCCAACGCCACGCCGGTCAGGTCCAGCGCACCATTGGAGTACTGGATGACGGCACCCGCTCCGATGAAGATGAGTGCGAAGGTCGCGACGAACTCAGCCACCATCGCTTTTCCGATGTTCTCCAAGGTTCCCTCCTCGTTTTTAGATATCCCGGAACGGTCCCGGGTGGGCCGAGGCGAGCCTACCCCCCGCAGGCGGGCCGGGCACGCATCCTCCAGGCGGTAGGATTCAGGGCGTGAACGTACTGCTGGTTTCGCCCGACCCCGAGTCTCGTGAGATGGCTGCTCTTGCCGTGCGAAGCATCGAGCGGCGTATCGGAACGGAGCTTGCCTTCAGGGCGGCTCGCAACGGAGAGCTCGGGCTGAAGGCGGCCCTTCGAGACCGCCCCGATGTGATCATCGCCGACGAGATCGCCTCGCGCGAGGGGGCGTTCTCACTGGCCAAGGGGCTTCGCCAGAGTCCGGAGCCCTTCACAGGGATCATCGTCATCTTGTTGGAACGCAAGCACGACGAATGGCTCGCCCGCTGGTCGGGAGCCGACGCCTGGTTCGTCAGACCGGTCGACCCCTTCGCCCTAGCCGATCGGGTCTTCGAACTCATCACTCAGAAGGAGAGCGCGTGAAGATCAACGGAACCTGCCGGCGTGACGGCCGGGATTTCATGGCCGAACAGGTCGTCCTGGCCGGTGGCGGATGCCCCTGGGATGGCGAGCCGTTCAATGCCGACTACGCCGTAACGCTGGTGGATGCGTTGCGAGACGCGCAGAGGGCCGGAAACGAGCTTGAGGGCGCCCTGGCCAAGCTCGCGGATCTCTCGCCGGAGTTGACCCTCTCGCAGGAATCGATCTTCGCGCCGCTCCGCGCTCAACTGGACCGGCTCCAGAAGCAGCCGATCCGCCAGGGATAACGGTGGCCGGCGAGAACGGTTACGAAGTTGCGCTGGAAGATTCCAGCGGCTGGCGCGTCGTGATCCGCGACCCCGCCGGTCACTTGGTCGCCGAGCGGGTCTGTCGCAGCGCGGCCGAAGCCCGAACGTACGCTTCCACCGTGCGCCAGCACATCTACTGGCTCTCGCCCGAGAAGTTCCGCGAGTACTACAGGATCTGACATGGGATTCAACTACCAGCAGCCGGGCAGGATCAAGAGAGCCGACTGGATCATGCTCATCTCGGCCGCGCTCGTCTTCATCGGATTGATCGTCTGGGCGACCCGGTGACCGCGGAGCGCGATCCGGCGGACCTGGATTTCGCCTACCTGACGACCACCGGTCGGATGAGCGGCTCTCCTCACGAGATCGAGGTCTGGTTCGCGATCGAAGGCGAGACCGTCTACATGCTGGCGGGAGACGGTGATCGCTCGGATTGGGTCCGAAACCTGATGATCTCGCCCGATGTCATCTTGAAGATCGGCGAGCTCAAACGCACGACCCGCGCGCGCGTGATCCAAGCCGGTACCGACGAGGATGCACTGGCGCGCCTGCTCCTGGTCCAGAAGTACACGGAGAGAGACAAGGAAGACCTGACGGATTGGGGACGCACCGCCCTGCCGATAGCGGTTGCCTGGCCCGCCTGAGGGCGGAACCTAGCCTTCTTCGAAGCCGACGCTGAACAGGCGCTCCAAGTCGTGTTTGGAATAGACCTGGAAGCTGATCAGGGTCTCGGTTCGCTCGACCCCGCCGACCTTGGCGATGCCGCCGGGGATGACCTTGGCGAGCTCGTCGTGCTCGGCGACGCGGACTATCGCGACGAGGTCGACTTCGCCTGCGACCGAGTAGACCTCCGTCACTCCGGAGATATCCGCGATCGCCTGGGCGGCCTCGGGTATCTCGTCGATCTGGCAGTGGATGAGGACCACGGCGTGCACGCTCATCAGAAACCTCCCCTCAGTCGCGCTCGAGGACGACGGCCAGACCCTGCCCGCCCGAGATGCACAGCGTCGCAAGGCCAAGAGAGAGTCCTCGCTCGCGCATCTCGTAGGCCATCGTGAGGATCAGGCGGGCGCCGCTCATGCCGATCGGGTGCCCGAGCGAGATGCCGCCGCCCTTGGTGTTCAGCTTGTCCCTGTCGAATTTCATCTCGCGTTCGCAGGCGATGATCTGGGCCGCGAAGGCCTCGTTGATCTCTATCAGGTCCATGTCTTCCAGCGACAGGCCGGTTCTGTCGAGCACCCTCTTCGTGGCCGGGACCGGGCCGATGCCCATGATCTTCGGGTCGACGCCCGCCCAGCTCATGCCGACGATGCGTGCCAGCGGCTCCCGCCCCTCGGCCTTGGCGCGCGACTCGCTCATCAGGACCATGGCGGCAGCGCCGTCCGTGATGCCGCTCGAGTTGCCGGCGGTAACGCTGCCGCCCTCTTTGAAAACCGGGGAGAGCTTGGCCAGCGTTCCCATCGTGGCATCCGGCCGAACGTGCTCATCGTCGGTGACGGCGATGGTTCCCTTTCCCGACTCGACCTCGACGGGAAATATCTCGGGGGCTCGCGCGGCTCTGCCGACCGCGGCCTTCTGCTGAGACTCCAGGGCGAACGCGTCTTGCTCCTCGCGCGAGATGTCGTACATCTCGACGAGATTCTCGGCGGTCTCTCCCATGATGAGCCCGCAGAGGGGGTCGAGCAGGCCGTCGCGGTACATGCCGTCGTAGACGGTCGCATCGCCCATCCGGTAGCCCGTTCGCATCCTGTCCAGCATGAAGGGGACGCGCGTCATGTTCTCCATGCCACCTGCCAGAACGACCTCGGAGTCTCCGAGCATGATCTGCTGGGCGGCCAGCTGAACGGCCTTCATCCCGGAGCCGCAGGCGATGTTCACGTTGAAGGCGCCGACCTCGATCGGCACACCGGCCTTGACCGAGACTTGCCGTCCCGTATTCGGTCCGTTCCCGGCTTGGCGGGCATGGCCCACGATCGTCTGGTCGACCGCCCCGGGCTCGATGTCCGCACGGCGCATCGCCTCGACCGCGGCCATCGTCCCGAGCTCCACGGTTGTCGTGTCCGCGAAGGATCCCAGGAACCTGCCTATCGGCGTGCGCGCACCTTCGATGATGACGGCACGTTCCATGCCGCTCAGTCTATCCAAGGCTCCGGTTCGAGCCCGTCGGATATCTCAGGCCTGGACCGGCACCTCGTAGATGTCGTCGGCCGGATGGCCCGCCCGTTCGTGGATGCGCTGGACGGCATCGGCGCTCGGGCCCTCGGACAGGCAGAAGACCATCCCGGTCACCGGGTCGGCCCAAGCGTGCTTGAAATTCACGCCTTCCTCGTCCTGGATGGCCAGGTCGGCGTTGTGGGCCTCGTTCAGAAGCTCGGAGGTGACACCTTTCATGCTGCGGTGCACGTCCATGAACTCAGGCATCGGTTGCCCTCCTTGGTCGGCGAGAGCCAAGAACTTATGACCCTTAGGGCAGAGGCGCAACCCGGTGGCTCCTGCTCACCTTTCCGGCTCCTGCTGACCCGCTCGGCGGGTCAAAGGGAGAAGGTCGGCCTGCCGAACCCTGGCGAGCACGGCCGCGATCTGCGCCCCTCCGTCAACCGGTTCTGCCAATGGCCCGGTCGATGACTCGAGGCCGACCGGGTGTCTGGTCAGCCATCTTCGGACGGCGGCGAGCTCATCGGCGCGCTCGCGAGGGCAGGGCAGCGATATCGGCTCGGCTCCGTCGCCGCGGACGAGGGATCCTCCGTCGAACGGCAGAATTCCTCCCTCCAGGTCACGAAGGGTCAGGGCGCCCGCTCCGACGAGCCAGGCGTCCGAGCGAGCCCTGGAAAGCCCCTCGGCTAGCGCTCGAAGCCGGTCGCGCGTCATGGCCGCCTCCTCGTAGCGCTCCTGGCCGGCGAGCGTGTTCATCCTTGCCTCGACCGCTTCGAGGAGCCCGCCCGGCGCATCTAGGGAGGAGATGAGGGCTCGGGCGAGCTCTCCGTAACGGTCGGGGCCGACGCGCCCGTCGCAGGGCGCAAGGCACCTGCCCATGTCGGCCAGGGCGCAGGGCGCGAAGCGAGTTCGCGCAGACATGGCGCGCGTGCAACGCCTGACCTGGAAGACCTCTTCCAGAGCCTCCTTGGCCAGGCGAGCACGCGCGCTGTTGCCGAACGGACCCAGATAAGTCGCCCCGTCCGGACGAGGCTCACGGGTGACCTTCACGCGAGGGAAGGCCTCCGAAGGGTCGAACTTCAGGTAGGCGTACCGCCGCCAGGACTTGCCCTGGCGGTTGTAATTGGGCTCGTGCCGCCGGATCAGGCGGGCCTCGACCACGAGGGCCTCGAGTTCGGTCGCGCACTCGATTCCGTCCACCGAAGCCGCCTCACTCAACAGGTCGGCGATCTTCTTGCGGCTGTCCCCGTAGAAGTAACTCTTGACCCTGGAGCGCAGATCCTTCGACTTGCCGACGTACAGCACTCGACCATCACGACCGCGGAAGAGGTAGACGCCCGGAGCGTGCGGCAGTTCGTCGGCCAGTCCGATCTTGCCGAAGTTGGGGCGTCCGCGAGCCCGCACCGCCGCTCGAAGATCTCCGAGCGTCAAGATCCCCAAGCTGCCGCCCAGGTTGAGCAGTCCGTGGAGAACCTCCGCCGTAGCTTCGGCGTCCGCGAGCGCCCGGTGCACCGGTTGCACGCGCGTGCGGAAGTACCTGGCAAGTGTCTGAAGCTTCACGTTGGGAACGTCGGGCCAGACGACCCGACGCGCCAGCTTGGCCGTACAGACCGGGGGAGGCGGCAGCGGCTCGTAGTCCAACCGCTGCAGCGCCACGTTCAGGAACGAGAAGTCGAAACCGGCGTTGTGGGCGACGAAGACCGTACCCCTGAGGAACTCGACCAGCCCGGGAAGCACGAGTTCGATCGGAGGCTCGTCGGCCACCATGAAGTCGTCGATCCCGGTCATGTGCGCGATGTAGTGCGGGATGGGCTCCATGGGGTTCACGAGGGATGAGAAGGTCCCGATCTTCTCGCCGCCCAGGTACTTCACCGCGCCGATCTCGGTTATCCGCGAGTCGCTCGGCGAGCCGCCGGTCGTCTCCAGGTCGACGATGCAGAAGGTCACCTCCGAGAGCGGGATGGCCTCGTCCAGGGTGGCCTGAAGCGGTTCGGCGAGCATCCGGGCCTTTCCTGCCGTGGGGAGGGGCGGACCGGCACCGTATCGAACGTGTGTTCGAGAGTCAAGCTTGTCTTCCATGCGGCCATGGTGACGGCCGCCACCGACAGAACTTTACGGATACAGCTCGCGCTCGACCAGAAGTGCGATCAGTTGCTCGATCGCCAGGTGAGATTCCTGGATGTGGGCAGTCACGGTAGAGGGCACCTTCACCGAGACGTCGGCCTTGCCCGCCAGTCTTCCTCCCGACTCGCCTGTCAGCGCGATCACGCCCAGGCCGAGTTCCCGGGCCTTCTCCGCCGCCCGCAGGACGTTCGCCGAATCGCCGCTGGTCGAGATCGCTATGAGGACGTCTCCCGTGCGCCCCAGGGCCTCGACCTGACGCGAGAACATGCCCTCCACGCCGAAGTCGTTGGCGATGGCGGTCAGGGCGGACGTGTCGGTCGTCAGGGCCACCGCCGCGATCGAAGGCCGCGGATGATCGAGCGTCAGCGTCGAGACGAACTCGGTAGCCAGATGCTGAGCGTCGGCGGCGCTGCCACCGTTCCCGCAGATCAACATCTTGCCGCCGGCGCGGACCGAGACCACGATGGCGGCCACGGCCGCCAAGACATCGTCGAGACACTCGGCCTCGACGCGCAGCAACGTCTCGGCGGCGCTCGAAAGGTAGTGCCGGGCTATCCCGCGCACTTCATCCTGGTCGGTCATCTCGTCTCCGGAGTGGGTGTCGCAGCGATGATAGCCGCAGCCTCCAGAAGGTCGGCGGCAACATGATCGGCATCGGTTCCGGCGGCGAGCGCCTCGATCCCTTGACCCGTCAGGACCAGGACGGTCCTCGCGCCGGCGCGCCTGCCCGCTTCGATGTCCGACTCCTTGTCGCCTACCACGAAAGCCGTTGACGGGTCGAAGCCCAGCTCGCTGCCGGCCCGTAGGATCAGACCGGGCTCGGGCTTGCGGCAATCGCATCCGTCGCCGGTGTCGTGCGGGCAGCAGTAGACGCCTTCCACCTCGACGCCTTCGGCCGAAAGCAGCTCGAGCATCCTGGAGTTGATGGCATCGAGTCCTCGGGCGTCGATCCACCCGCGAGCCACGGGAGCCTGATTGGAAACGACCGCGATCCCGACGCCGGACGCTGTGAGTGCGCGAAGTCCCTCGGCTGCTCCCGGGATCAGGCGCATGTCCGCGGGCGAGAGCACGTAGGAACCGCGGCGCTCAACGTTGATCGTCCCGTCCCTGTCGATCAGGGCGAATCGGCGCGCGGTCAAGCGGTCGGCATCCAGACGTCGTCCGCGATGAGGGCCCGGGCGCCCTCCCTGCGGAAAGAGAAGGGAGCGATCTGTCCTCCGAGGCGTTCGAGTTCGAGACGGACCGCGGACCTGGCGGCCGGCTCGGAAGCGATCAGGATGTAGCCACCTCCGCCGGCTCCGCAGATCTTGCCTCCGGCCGCGCCGGCCAGCCGCGCGGCCTCGAGCATCGCTTCTATCGGAGTGTGTTCGGCCACGTGCGGATTCATCCTCTTCTTCGACTCGAAGGCCTCCCTCAGCATCGCGCCCAAGGCCGTCACGTCGCCGGTAGAGACGGCTTCGCTCATCGCGTAGGCCATCTCCCTCAGCTGCTTCATACCGAGGATGGTCTCTTCACGCCCCTGCCGGTACAGCTCGATCTGCGTGTCTATCAGGCCGACGTTGCGTCGCACCGAGCCCGTGTAGCAGAGCAGCAGGCCCTCCTCCAGGCGGGTCAGGACCGCCTGCGACAACTCGATGGGCGTTACCCGCACTTCTTCGCGCGTGAATTCGATCAGGTTGAATCCGCCGAATGCTGCCGCGTACTGATCCTGCCAGCCACCGGAGATGCCCAGGTCCACACGCTCGATGTCGTAGGAGAGGCGAGCCAGTTCGCGGGCGCTCATGGTCAGATCGCGGTGCGCCGCCAGTGCGGCCACGACCGCTGTGACCAGAGCGGAGGACCCGCCGAGTCCGCTGCCCGCCGGTGCATCCGACTCGATGTCGAGGTCGATCCCACCCTCGAGTCCCACGCGCTCGATGGCCGCCTTGGCCAGATCCATCACGCCGTCATAGACGGGGCCCTCGTCGAGGTGATATCCGACCAGATGCCCCAGGTCGAGCGATCGGACCTTGACCTGGCGGTCGGAGCGTGGCTCGAGGGTGACGCTGACCTGGTGGTCGATCGTGGCAGAGAGAACGGCGCCGCCGTGTTCGTCGAAGTAATGGGGAAAGTCGGTCCCTCCGCCGACGAAGCTGATGCGAAGGGGCGCGCTGGCACTAACCTGGGCAGACTGGCTCACGTGGGTCAGTATGGGCGGGGAGCCCGCTCTGCGACCATCACCGGGATCAAGCGACCCTGCGCTGGACCCTTCTGCGCTGCTGCTCGGTCAGGCCGCCCCAGACCCCGTAGCGCTCGCCGTTCTTCAAGGCCCAGGCCAGACACTCTTGGCGGATCTTGCAGGACCCGCAGTAGGCGAGAGCCGGGCCCGCCTCGTCCTCGGTGATGGGGAAGAACACGTCTGGGTCGATCCCGTGGCAAGCCGCCCGCTCCTGCCAGACGTCCGGGGGGGAGGGGTTCGCGGGGAGTGTCTGCACGTCTATCTCGCCGAACCGGTCGGTCCTCAAGCTGGTTCCCCCCTACTGTTGTGACCACGGCTGCGGGCCTTGCTCCCGTGGAGGACGATTCATAACAGAGGTGGAGGCCTTTGCGGAAGGGGTCGAAACGGTCCATCTTCGTCATCCCAAGGGGGGATTGACATGGTGCCCTCGTGCCAGGTAGTCGGTCCTAGGTCTTCTCCCCGGCCCGCTCCAAACGGACGCCTTCGGCGGTGGTGAGCGGAGCCTCGGCGGCCTCCCAGCGGATGCGCGCGATCGAGGGGATCGGCTCGTCACCGACGGCTGGAGCCGCGCTCGTTATCTCGCCCACCTCGACGGAACCGGCCAATACCGCCGCGCCCGGTTCCAGCTCCACGTCAGACCTCAGTGATCTGAGGATGCGCGCGGGGTGTCCGAGATTCCTGACCTTGGCCACCGCTTCCTGACCCAGGAAGCAACCCTTGGTCAGATCGACCGTCTCCTCGACGAGTCCGGCCTCCGCCGGAGAGGAGGTCTCATCGAAATCATGACCGAAGCGAGCCAGGCCCTTGCGGACACGCCATATCTCGAGGGATTCGTCGCCGACCTCGGTGAGCTGCTTCTTCATCATCATGTCGGCGAGGCGCCACGCGTTCTTCTCGGCCGCCATCACGTCCATCCCCGAACCGACGGCCGAGGGCCGCGTTCCTGCCCATCCGATCCTTCCGGCGGCCCCGCCGAGTGCGGCGTAGAGAGCCAGTTCATCGGTGACGTCCCGGATCTGAACGTCGGAGGAAAGTACGTAGGGCTCGAGCAGCAGATCGATCGGATCGGGCTGCCTCGGGTCCTGGAAGAGCAGGAACACGTCGGGGTGGTCGACATGCATCGCGACGGTGAAGTCCGCTCGGATCCTCCCCGTCGGCGTCAGCAGGAGCGACCGGCGCGCAGAGCCTTCGGTAAGCGATCCGACATCGGCCGTGACCAGGTCTTGAAGCCAGGCGCGCGCGTCCGACCCTCCAACCGTGGTCTTGCGCCACGAGGACAGGTCAGTGCAGGCTCGCTCTTCCTCGATGGCCTCGAGCTCGCCTCGAACGGCATCTGAAACCGGCAACGGCATTCCCCCTCTGGGAGCATTATCGGCAAGTTGGAGGTCCCAAGGACACTGCTCGTTGCGAATGATTACCCGCCCCGCGTGGGTGGCATCCAGCGAACCCTCGAGGCTTTGGTCAAGCAGCTTCCCCCGGAGAGGGTCTCGGTCCTGGCCCCCTCCTGGGAGGGGAGCGAGGCCTTCGACGAGGCGGCTGCCTACCGGGTGTATCGCGAGCCCGGCGATCACATGTGGCCGACCCCTTCGATCGCCGAGCGGCTGGACCGGGTTCTGGAGGAGACCGCCTCCCAGGTCGTTCTGTTCGGGGCCACTTATCCGTTGGCGTTGCTGGGTCCCCGCCTCGCGCGCCGAGGCATCCCTTACCTGTCGGCGGCACACGGCTTCGAGTACTGGCTTTCGATAGCCCCCGGGACGCATTCGCTCATTAGGAGGGCGACTTCTCGCGCGGCCCGTGTTCCGGTCATGTGTAGTGGGTTCATCGCCAGGGTGGTTCGCACCGCGGTTCCCGCTGGCGTGCCCGTCTCGGTTCTGTATCCGGGAGCCGACATCGAAGCTTTCCACCCGGGCCTTGAGGCCGCCGGGATCCGCGAGCGTTACGGCATCGGTGAGAGCCCCCTGGTCGTCTGCGTCTCTCGTCTGGTCGCCCGAAAGGGGCAAGACATCCTCATCCGTGCGATGCCCGAGATCCGCAGGAGGGTCCCGGACGCCAAGCTGTTGATCGTCGGCGGCGGCCCTTACCGCTCCGCGCTGGACCGGCTGGCGGCCGCGGCACCGGCCGGTTCGGTCGTCTTCTCCGGCCAGGTTCCAGAGGAGGAGCTTCCCCTCTACTATGCGGCGGCTGACGTATTCGCGATGCCTTGCCGGTCCCGTCTGGGCGGACTGGAGGTTGAGGGCTGGGGCAACGTCTTCATCGAGGCGGCGGCCTGCGGCAAACCGGTCGTCGTCGGCGACTCCGGAGGAGCCAGGGAGGCGCTGGTGGACGGCGCGACGGGGACTCTCGTTGACGGAACCGACGTCGGAGGGGTCTCGGCGGCAGTGGCCGGGCTTCTCGAGGACCCCGCACTCGCCCGCGCGATGGGCGCCGCCGGTCGCGCGCGCGTCGAACGAGACCACGCCTGGCCGGCGATCGCCCAGAAGCTGGCTGGCTGGCTGCGCGAAGCCGCCTCGTGATGCTTGGTTCCTCGACGGGTTCGCCGAAGGTACCCTCGTGCCCGTGATGGACGGGGAAGAAGCGCGCTGCGCGTCATGCGGTGCCCTACTTGCCCAGGACGCCGAGTGGTGCGGTCAGTGCTTCCAGCCGGTAAGGCGACCTGAGAGCGAGCCCGTCGCGGCGCCGCTCAGCGCGGTCAAGGAACCGAAGCCTGTCGAGAAGAAGCAGGCGTACTGGCCATGTCCGACATGCGAGAGCCAGAACCCGATCGAGCTGGATGCCTGCTCCGCCTGCGGCACGCCGTTCGGAGCGCTCTTCAAGTCGGACGAGAAGCTCCCGGACGTTGCTCCCAGGGACGCCATCATCCGATCGCTGATGTTTCCGGGCCTCGGACACAAGATGGTGGGAAGAGGACTCGACGGGCTCGCCCGGGCCGCCCTGTTCTGGTGGATGTTCCTGACCACCATCTTGATCTTGATCTCACGCGTCAGCTCCGGGCCGATGCTCGGGATGCTTGCCCTCTTCGGGATCGGGGCCATCGCTATCTATCTGTTCACGGCCCTGGAGGCGGGCAGGATGGCGAGGGGGTACGGACCGATCACTTCCTCGAGGACACTCCTTTGGGTCGCGGTGGGCATGGTGATCACCTCGGTTCTGATGGCCGGCCTCATCATCGCGGCGGCCGCCAGCCGTTAGGATTCGCTGGTGAGTGAGCACGCGGAAGGTTCCGTCGTAATCGACGCCCCGGCGGTGGACGTCATCGAGGTCATCACCGACTACGAGGCCTACCCGGAGTGGGCCGACGTGTTGTCCGTAAAGGTTCTCCAACGCGGCGCCGGTGAGCTCGCTACCGAGGTCGCGTTCGAAGTCGACGTTCCGGTCCTTGGAAAGGCGGCCTACACGTTGTCCTACGTGTACGCGCCCGGTGATGCGGGGGTCTCCTGGACGACCAAGGAAGCCCGTGGCGCGGTTCGCGATATCCGCGGGGAGTACCTGCTCAACGAGGTCGACGAAACCTCGACCAAGGTGACCTACCGTCTCGCGGTCGATCTAGGGGTGCTCGTTCCCGGGTTCCTGCGAACCGAGGGTTCCAAGCGCGTGATCGAGAACGCTCTGGAGAAGCTGAAGCGCCGCGTCGAGATGGGCTGAGGCCCGGCGTGGGACTACCCGCCGCAGTGCCTGCAACGTAAGCTGTTCAGATGCGGGTTCTGCTGTTCACGGGCAAGGGCGGTGTGGGAAAGACCACCGTTGCGGCCGCCACCGCGGTTCGGGCCGCGGGCGAAGGGCTCCGAACGCTGGTCATGTCCACGGACCCGGCTCACTCGCTGGGTGACTCTTTCGAGGTCGAGATCGGGTCGCACCCAACCCTGATCGGCGAGAACCTATGGGCCCAGCAGATAGATGCGCAGGACCGCCTGGAGGACAACTGGCGCGAGATACAGGACTACCTGACCCAGGTCATGAACTGGGCCGGTGTCGAGACCATCCAGGCCGAGGAACTCACCGTGATCCCCGGCCTGGACGAGATCTTCTCGCTGATCGACGTCCGCACCCATGTCGAGAGCGGCGACTACGACGTTCTGGTGGTCGATTGCGCCCCGACCGCCGAGACGCTGCGGTTGCTCTCGCTCCCGGAGATCATGAGCTGGTACATCGAAAGGATCTTCCCGGTCGAGCGGCGTGTGGTGAAGACCCTCAGGCCGATCGTTTCGAAGATGACCACGCTGCCGATCGCCGGCGATCAGGTGTTCGGTGCGGTGGAGCGCCTGCATCGCAACCTGGATGCCGTGAAGCAGATCCTCGTCGACGAGAAGATGTCGTCGGTTCGCCTGGTGGTCAACCCCGAGAAGATGGTGATCGCCGAGGCCCGACGGACGTACACCTATCTCGGATTGTTCGGCTACCGCGTCGATGCGGTCATCGTGAATCGGATCATCCCCGAGGACGTGACCGATCCCTACTTCGGAAAGTGGAAAGACATCCAGGCCGAGCACCTTGCAAGCGTTCACGAGTCCTTCGCGCCGGTTCCGATCCTCACCGCCCGGCTGTTCGACCGTGAGATGGTCGGCGTTGCGCTGCTCGCAGAGATGGGCCAGGAGGTCTACGGAGATGAGAACGCGACCGCGGTCCTGTACAAGGACGATCCCATCCGGGTCCGCAAGCGCGGCGCCGGCTACGTTCTGTCGATACGCCTCCCCTTCGTCTCCCGCGAGGAGATGGACGTCCACCGCAGGGGCGACGAGCTGTTCGTGCGGGTCGGCTCCTACAAGAGGAACCTGATCCTGCCCCAGACCCTGAAGCGCATGGTGGTTCGAGAGGCGAACATGAGCGGGGATCATCTCGAGATCATGTTCGGCAGGGAACCTCGGGCAACTGGAAGCACCACGACATCTGCGAGGAGGTCCTCCCGTGGCTGAGACCAAGAAGAAGTCCGCGGCCGGTTCGCGAGCGAAGCCGAAGGTGGAGCCGGAGGCTGCGGCACACGTCTGTACGGTCGCCTTCTGTCCCATCGGGCTGGCGCTCACGGCGGCAGAGCAGGTGCGGCCCGATGTCGTTCATCATCTCGTCGCGGCGGGACAGGAGTTCTTCCTGGCCGCCAAGGCCGTCATGGATGTAAGAGCCGAGGACATCGAGGGTCGCAGGCCGACCGGTCCCGCCAAGGTCGAGCGCATCGACATCGCGTGAGCGATCCCGGAACTCCCACTGCCGTCGGGCTTGACGTCGGCGGAACCAAGATCGCGGCCGCCCGGGTCGCCGCCGACGGAACGATCCTCGCGCGCGAACGGCTGGACACCCCCGCCGACGACATGGCCGCAACGCTCGAGGCGATGGTCTCCGCCGCGCGTTCGGTGATGACCGGCGACGTGGTGGCGGTTGGGATAGGCGCGGCGGGTCTGGTCGAGTCGGCAACCGGCGTGTTGCGGTTCGCGCCGAACCTGGCCTGGCGCGACGCGCCCTTGGTCGCTCATGTGGGAGAAGCCCTGGGCCTTCGGGTCTTCGCCGACAACGATGCGAACGTCGCCGCCTGGGGTGAGTACCGCTTCGGCGCCGGCCGGGGTCACGCCTGCATGCTCATGGTCACGGTCGGTACCGGCATCGGCGGCGGAATCGTCGCCGGCGGAGAGCTCTACCGAGGAGCTCACGGCTTCGCGGCCGAGATAGGCCACATCATCGTCGAGCCCGATGGGCCGGCCTGCGGCTGCGGCAACCGGGGCTGCTGGGAGCAGGTGGCCTCCGGCCAGGCGATCGCCCGTTCCGGGTCGGCAGAGGCCTCGCGCGACCCAGGTGGGGCCATAGCCCGGGCGGCGGCCGGAGCCACGGTCACCGGCCGGCACGTGACCGAGGCCGCCCGCGCCGGCGATGCGGCGGCTGCTGCGATCCTCACCGAGGTGGGCCGGCGGCTCGGCGAGGGACTTGCCGGTCTTGCCAACGTTCTGGATCCATCGCTCATCGTCGTGGGCGGGGGAGCGGCCGAAGCCGGCGATCTCCTACTCGTACCGGCCAGGGTCGCGTTCGCCTCTGCGATCGAGGCCCGGTCCCATCGCCCGGAGGTCCCGATCGTCGGGGCCTCGCTCGGCACGGACGCCGGAGTCGTCGGCGCTGCGACGCTCGCGCTCGAGGAGGTGACGCGGTCCTGAAGTTCGGCCTGGTTCTCCCCGTCTTCACCGAGGATCCGCGGCGCGTGCTGGAGTTCGCCGCGCGCGCGCAGGACCTGGGCTACCACGGCGTGTTCGCCGCCGACCACCTCTTCCCTCCGATGGGGCCCTCGTTCCCCTCCGTCGAGTTGTTCACCACGCTGGCTGCGGTCGCTGCAGCCCAACCCGGACTGACGATCGGAACACTGATCGCCCGCGTTGGCCTGAGAGCCCCCGGCATGCTGGCGAAGGAAGCGGCTGCGCTCGATCAGATCAGCGAAGGCCGCGCGATCATCACCCTCGGCACGGGCGATGAGGTCTCCCGCGCCGAACACGAGATGTTCGGTTTCCGGCACATGGAGGTCACCGAGAGACGCCAGCTGCTAGAGGAGACGGAGCGCGCCCTCCGCGCGCTGATCACAGGTGAGGCCTGGCCCGCCGGTTCGCTCACCCCTGCCATGTCCGGTCCGCTCCTGCCGCCGCCGGTCACCGCCGGCGGCCCGCCGATCTGGATCGGAGGCGTGGCCGACGAGATGGTCCGGATCGCCGCACGTGTCGGCGACGGCTGGAACGGCTGGGGCCTGACGGCCGAGGTGTTCGACCGGAAAGCCGCGCTGCTGCGCGGGAGCGCGGGAGATCGGCAGGTCATGCCCACATGGGGAGGCATCACCCTCGTCGCGCCCGATCAGACTGAGCTCGATGCACTCCTCGCCGCCCGAGCGGAGAAGGAGCTCTCGGTCGGCCCGGTCTGGACGGGGACCACCGGCGAGCTCCAAGGGTTCATCGACGGGTTGGCCGCCGCGGGCTGCGGATGGGCGATATTCCTTCCCGCCGGACCTTCCGACCGGCTCGATCTGATAGCGGAGGCGCTCCGCGCATGAGCAGCGGCGAGCTGAAGAAAGCGAAGAAAGCGGTGCGGGGACGCGTGCGGGATGCACGTGAAGCGATGGACCCGGCCTCTCGCAGTGAGGCTTCCCTGAAGATAGCCCACCGGTTCCTCGATCTTCCCGAACTCGGTTCGGCCCGGACCGTCATGGCCTTCTGGTCGTTCGGCTCGGAGGTGGACACAGCCCCGTTGATGTCGGCGCTGCGCCAACGCGGCCACACGGTGGCACTGCCCCGCATCGTTGACGCCGAGTTGCAGCCGCAGGTCTACGAAGAAGGCGACCCCTTCACCGAGACGTCTTTCGGTGCGAAGGAACCTTCTATCGGGCGAGTATTGGGGCCCGAAGACGTCGATATCGTCGTCACTCCCGGGGTCGCCTTCGACCTGAGTGGTGCCAGGGTCGGATATGGCGGCGGCTACTACGACAGGTTCTTTCCCCTGTGCGGTGGCTTGCGTGCCGGCATCTGCTTCGACCTTCAGATCGTCCAGGAGCCGCTGCCGGGCGGAGCCTTCGATCTTCCGGTCGATGTCATCCTTACCGAGTCGAGAACCCTGCGATGCGATCGCCCCTAGCCCCGGGTGGCGCGCCCGGGGTGCCGTCGCGGGCGATGGCCCGTCGGCCTTGGCGGGAAGTGGACTACGCCGCCTTGGATTTCGAAACCACCGGTCTGGACTACGCCAAGGATGCGGTGATCTCTTTCGGCGTCGTACCGGTTAGGGCCGGCAGGGCCGTCCTGGGCGAGTCGGTGCACCAACTGATCGAGCCGCACGTTCCTCCCTCGCCGAAGTCGCAGACGATCCACGAACTTCGGCCCCAAGACCTGGCCGGCTCCCCGAAGCTCGGTGAGGTCCGCGATCTCCTGCGCGCCTCGCTGGAAGGTCGCTTCCTACTCACCTGGTTCGCTCCCGTCGAGGTCAACTTCCTTGAGTCGATGTTCGGGGGAGGCCTCCGCCGATGGAGACGCCGGACGATCGATGTGCGGAACCTGGTCATCGCGGTCGATGCAGAGCCGGTGCAGACCCGCGACAAGCCCGGATACTCGCTCTCGGCGAGCGCCGCCAGGTACGGGGTTCCGGTCGCCAATGCCCACGATGCCCTCGACGATGCCCTGGTAACGGCCCAGCTGTTCCTCGTGCTGGCAGAGAAGGTGCCCGGGCACCCGCGGCCGACCGCCGGCGACCTGCTCAAGCTGGCCCGGCCCTGAACGTGCCCAGGACTTGAACAGTCGTTCAACTACGCGGTATACATCGTCGGTGCGACCCGGGCCGAGCCGGGCCGAGCGAAGGGACCGAGGATGAGCGAAGCGATCAAGACCGCTTTCTACGACGTGCAGGCTGCGGCCGGCGCGACCTTCGAAGAAGAGGGCGGATGGATGTGGACCGGGGGCTTCGGCGACTTCGACCGGGAGTACTCCGCCGTGAGGGACGGCGTCGGCATGTGGGATCTGTCCCCGCTGAACAAGTGGGAGTTCCGCGGACCCGACGCCGCGGAGGCCGTCCAGCACGCGCACTCGAGCGATGTTCTGGGGATGGTCGACGGCCAGGTCAAGTACGGCGGGTTCCTGGACGAGAACGGCCTGCTGGTCGATGACGGCACCGTCTTCAGGTTCTCTTCCGAGCGTTTGTGGGTGATGACCAACGACATGAACCGCCAGGAGTACTTCGAGGACGCCACGAAGGGCCTGGACGTGTCCTTCGAGTACCTGGGCGAGCAGCTCCCAAGCATGCAGATCCAGGGGCCGGGTTCGCGCGACCTGGTGAAGTCGCTGACCGACGCCGACATCGACTCGCTCAAGTACTTCCGGTTCATCCCCGAGCAGATCAAGATCGTAGGTCAGCCTGTGACCTTGTCCCGCACCGGCTTCAGCGGCGAACTCGGCTACGAGCTCTTCCTGGCGCCCGAGTACGCGAAC
The DNA here is from genome assembly GCA_031423155.1 of Actinomycetes bacterium. Classification (GTDB taxonomy): domain Bacteria; phylum Actinomycetota; class UBA4738; order UBA4738; family HRBIN12; genus JANPEZ01. Next base: position 21,033 of record JANPEZ010000017.1, on the reverse strand, counting down.
GACATCTGGGCGGCCGTGATGGATGCCGGGGCGGTTCCCTACGGCATCGACATCATCGAGGCCATCCGCGTCGAGGTCGGCATGATCGTGACCGGCTACGACTACGAGGAGCACGCCCGCACTCCTTACGACATGGGGATGGACCGGGTCGTCGCCCTAGATGGTGCCGGGGAGTTCATGGGCAAGGACGAACTGCGCGAGGTCGCCAAGGCGCCGCCCAACCGCTTCAAGACCATCCGCCTTGAAGGCGACACGCTCCCCGAGTACGGCGCCGCATTGAGTTTCGCCGGCGAGGATGCAGGCGTTCTGACCAGTCCGGCCGACAGTCCTAAGCTCGGGAAGATCGGCCTGGCGATCATCCGCGCCGACCTGGCGACCAACGGCACGACCCTCGAGGTCGCCATGGCCGACGGAAGCATCTCGGGCACGGTCGACGACCTTGCCCTCTACGACCCGCAGAAGAAACGCCCGCGCAGCTAGCGCCGCGCGGCCAACGACACGGAAAGGAACTGAAGATGGCTGAGGAAGGGATCCGCTCACCGCTTCACGATGCACAGGTAGCGCTCGGCGGCGAGCCGTATTGGGAGGACGGCTGGCCCTGGTTCATGAACTTCGGCGACGCCGACGGCGAGTACCGGGCCATCCGCAACGCCACCGGTCTTTGGGACCTGTTCTCGGCCATCAAGTACGAGGTCACCGGCGCCGACGCTGGCCGGCTGATCCAACGACGGTTCTCGAACGATCTTTCGAGCGCGACGGCGGGTTCGGTCCGCTACGGGGCGTTCGTCAACGCCGACGGCGCGATGGTCGATGACGGCAACGTCTACAAGCACTCCGACGAGAAGTACTGGGTCATCATCAACTCCCCGGGTCTGGAGGACTGGTTCCGCGAGACGGCCGGGGGTCTGGATGCTCAGATCGCCGAGCGTGCCGTCGACATGCCGTTGATCTCGGCGACCGGCCCGACCTCGCGGGACGTGGTCCAGTCGCTGACCGACTTCGACCTGTCCTCGCTGTCGTACTTCCGGTTCAGCCCGGAGCCGGTAAGGGTGGGCGGTGTGCAGGCGACGGTCCTTCGCACCGGATTCAGCGGAGAGCTTGGGTTCGAGATGATCACCGACCCGGCCTCCGCGCCAGCTCTGTGGGAGGCGCTGATCGGGGCCGGCGGCCGTCCGTTCGGTTTGGACGCCATCGACGTCGCGCGGGTCGAGGCCGGTCTGGTCATCATCGGCGTCGACTACGAGATCGGCGTCAGCTCTCCTTGGGACGTGTCCCTGGATCGCATGATCAAGACCGACACCGAGTGCGTCGGGGCCGCGTCCATGAAGGCCTACGGCGCCAACCCGCCCAAGCGCTTCAAGACCCTGAACATCGAGGGCGACACCCTTCCCGAGGCCGGAACCGCAGTTACCAAGGACGGGGTCGAGGTCGGCAAGGTCACATCGCCCTCGACGTCTCCGATCTTCGGTTCGATAGCTCTGGCGATGCTGGACACGGCGGTCTCGGCCGACGGCGAGAAGGTGGAGGTCGGTGGCGCGGTCGCGACCATCGCTCCGGTCTGCATCTTCGACCCGGAGAAGAAGCGTCCTCGCAGCTAGGGGTTGCTGTAGCGTTCCGGCGATGAAGCGGATACTGCTTCTCGTCGTCATGGTTTCGGCAGCGGCGTGCACGGGCGGACCTGATCCGCTCGCGCGCGTGCACGTAGCTGCCGACTTCCTGCAGAACGCCGGCGGTTTCCATGTGCGGCCGATCTTCCGGGTGGACATGCCCGAGGGGTTCGCGGCTTCGCCCTTCCCCTCCGGCGGGGAGGGCTCGGTCGACCTTGGTCGTGACATCGCCAGCGTGAAGTTCACCGCCGCCGACGGCGGTTCATGGACGACGCTGCGGATCGGCGACACCGTCTACACCTCCGGCGGTCCGGTGGAGAAGGGACCCGACTGGTGCGCCAAGCCGGCGGCTTCCACGGACAGCACAGCCGATGCCGGAGGGCTCGCCCAGCTGGGACAGAGCTTCGACGTGATCCCCGCTCTGCTCTCGGGCGCCACCCAGGCCGAAGAGCTCGGAGCCGCGGCCGATCCTTCCGTGACGCGCTATGCCATCAGCGTCGATCTGAAAGCCACGGGCTTGAACGACGCCGCGACCGCGGTCGGCAACACCCTCGCGGCGGAGGTTTGGTTGAGCGAAGCCGGCATGCCCGTTCGCGTCTCCTACTCCTTCGACATCGCATTCGAGGGAGCCCCCTCGCCGGCCAATGTGGCGCTGGCCATCACGATGTCCGACTTCGGGACGGGCGTGAGCGTCGCGCCGCCGCTCGCCGCCGAAACCGCCACGGCCCCGGACTGCTGACCGGCGTATCCTCTGCGCCCATGGGGGAGCCGGGCATCGTCGGCGTCGTTCCGAACTTCAGCGAGGGCCGGCGCCCCGAGGTCATCGAGGCCATCGTCTCGGCCCTGCACGTTCCCGGCGCGCGCGTCGTCTACGCCGAGGCCGACGCCGATCACAACCGCTTGGACACCACGGTGCTGGGGGATGCGGACGCGGTGCATCGCAGTGCTCTTGCCGGAGCCGCCGCCGCGGTCGAACTGATCGACATGAAAGAGCACATCGGCGGTCATCCGCGGATGGGTGCAGCCGACGTCATCCCTTTCATGCCCGTTCGAGGCGTGACTATGGACGAGTGCGTCTCGCTGGCCCGCTCGTTCGCTGGCTCGCTCGCCGAGACCTTGAACCTGCCCGTCTACCTTTACGACCGGGCGGCGCTCTCGCCCGTTCGCGCATCGCTCGCCGACGTGCGCCGGGGCGAATACGAGGGCCTGCGCGAGGCGGTCGCGCGCGGAGAGCGCCTTCCCGACTTCGGTCCTCACGCGATCGGGCGCGCCGGCGCAACCGCCGTAGGCGCGCGCAAGCCACTGGTCGCCTTCAACATGTATCTAGCCTCAACCGACGAGGCCGCGGCGAAAGAGATCGCGAAGGCAGTGCGTGAGTCCTCGGGAGGACTGCCATCCCTCCGCGCGATCGGCTTCGCCGTCGCCGAACGCGCCTGCGTTACGGTGTCGATGAACCTCGTGGACTTCGAGGTGACCGGACTGCGTCGAGCCTACGACGAGGTCGCTCGGCTCGCCGGCGGGAAGGACATGGAAGTAACGGACAGCGAGATAGTGGGGCTCGTGCCCGAAGCAGCGCTCGGGTCCGGAGACGCCGAACACGTGAAGCTGCGAGGCTTCGACGAAACCAAGCAGGTACTCGAACGACTGATAGAGGGGGAGTAGTCATGAGCCAAGGCATAGCCGGACAGACGGTCGGCGAGTTCCTAGATCACGTCGCGTCGGACGCGCCGACACCCGGCGGGGGAGCTGTGGCCGGAGTGGCTGCCGCCACCGGCGCCGCCCTGATCGCCATGGTCGGAGCCCTGACCGTGGGAAAGGCCGGTTTCGAAGATCTCGAAGAGCGCATGAAGGACCTGATCGCGAAAGCCTCTGCGGCGCAAGCGGAGTTCCTGCAGTTGGCCGACGCCGACGCGCACGCCTTCGACGGTGTGATGGCCGCCTTCAAGATGCCCAAGGGCACAGACGAGGAGAAGGCTGCCCGCTCCGCGGCCATCCAGGTCGGCTACGTCGACGCCGCCGAGGTTCCGTTGTCCTTGGCGCGCAAGGCCGTCGATCTCATGGAGCTGGCCGAGGACGCCACCGCGATGGGCAATCCGCAAGCCGCTTCTGACGGACTGAGCGGCGCGTCGTGCCTGTACTCCGCAGGTCTATGCGCTATCGCCAACGTGGAGATCAACGCCAGCTCCCTGAAGGACGAGACCAAACGAACCGCCATGCTCGACGAGGTTGCCTCCTTGAAGAGCCGGGCCGATCAGCTCCTCAGAGAGACGCAGACCGCCTTCCAGCTGCGGCTGGACTAGAAGTCAGAACAAGCCGACGGTGCGCCCCTCGGCGTCTATGTCCACGTTCTGGAAGGCGGGTGTCTTACCCAGGCCCGGCATGCGTTGCATGTCTCCGCAAAGCGCGACGACGAAGCCGGCGCCAGCGCTGGGGACGACGCCCCTCACGGGCAGGCGGAAACCCTGCGGGCGGTTCAGCATCAAGGGGTCGTGGCTGAGGGACAAGTGCGTCTTGGCCATGCAGACGGGCAGTTCTCCGAAGCCGAGCTGGTCCATGCGCGCGATGTCCTTCTCGGCTTGAGGTAGATAGTCGACCCCTTCGGCCCCGTAGAGCCGCGTCGCTATGGCTTCGATCTGGTCCTTGATGGAGGTCTTGTCGGGAGTCAGGAAGTCGAAGGTGTTGGGCTTCTCGCAGGCTTGGACTACCGCGTTGGCCAGGTCGACGGCGCCGTCGCCGCCCAGGGCGAAGCCGCGATTGACGACGACGGTCTCGGCACCGGCGGCGTTCGCCAGTTCCTCGATCAGCGCGACTTCCGCGTCCGTGTCGGTGGGGAAGTTGTTGACGGAGACGACGCAGGGCAGGCCGTACTCCTTGACGATCTGGATGTGCGCGGCGAGGTTGTCGGCGCCTCTGCGGAGCGCGTCCAGGTCCTCGGTTGCTAGGTCTTTGAAGGCCATGCCACCGTGGGACTTGGTCGCGCGGACCGTAGTCACTAGGACCGCGGCACTCGGCGTGAAACCGCCTGTGCGGCAGACGATGTCGCAGAACTTCTGGAAGCCCAGGTCGCTGGCGAAACCCGCCTCGGTCACTACATAATCGGCCAGCTTCAGCGCCACCCGGTCCTCGATGATCGAGTTGTTGGCGTGAGCGATGTTGCCGAACGGGCCGGCCTGGATGAGGACGGGCTGGCCCTCCAAGGTCTGCACCAGGTTGGGGGCCATGGCGTCCTTCATGACCACGGTCATCGCGCCCGCGACCTGAAGGTCCTCAGCCGTGACGGGCTTGCGGTCGCGGGTCTCGGCGACGACGATCCGGCCCAGGCGCGCACGAAGGTCCTGAAGATCGCTCGCCAAGGCGAAGATGGCCATGACCTCGCTTGCGGCCGTGATCACGAACGAGTTCTCGCGGGGGACGCCGTGCGCCTTGCCTCCTAGACCGACGACCATGTAGCGCAGTTCGCGGTCGTTGACGTCGAGCGATCGCGGCCAGGTGATCGATTGCGGATCGATATTCAGCGGGTTGGCGTTGAAGATCGAGGCATCCAGCGCTGCCGCGAGCAGGTTGTGCGCCGCGGTCACCGCGTGGAAGTCGCCGTTGAAGTGAAGGTTGATCTCCTCCATCGGAACGACTTGGGCGTATCCGCCACCGTTGCCGCCGCCCTTGATGCCGAAGACCGGCCCCATCGAAGGCTCGCGCAGGCAGAGCATCACCTTCTTGCCGATCTTGCCGAGACCCTGAGTGAGCGAGACGGAAGTCGTCGTCTTGCCCTCGCCTGCCTTGGTCGGGGTGATGGCGGTCGTGATGATGAGCTTTCCGTCAGGCGCCCCGGCCAGCCGGTGCAGGATCGCGGCCGAGACCTTCGCCCGGTACTTGCCGTACTGCTCCAGCTCTTCCGGCAAGATCCCCGCAGCAGCGGCGATATCGGCTATCGGTAGGAGGACGGCTTCCTGGGCGATCTCGAGTCCGGACTTCATGAGGACATGGGCCTTTCGTTCGCGGCGGACGGGGACGAACCTTCCGAACGATACAACGGCTGACCTGCGGTTCAGTAATCGGACCTGACTTCAGGTCGGATAATGACCCCATGGCCGAAGCGACCCCGCTCCGCAGGAACGTGACCCCCGTGACGGTGGTCGCCGTGAACGACGGCGTGCGCTCCGAGCGCCCCGACACCCTAGCAACCGAGGAACCCATGGAGATCCGAGCCGGCGGCCCGGGGCAGGAGGCCAAGGCTGTCGCCGTCACGATGAGGACCCCCGGAGGCGACTACGAACTTGCCGTCGGGTTCTTGTTCACGGAAGGTCTGGTCGTCCCCGGTGACGTTCAGCGCGTCGCCTACTGCGACGACCTGGGAGACGAGGAGCAGCTCTACAACATCGTGACCGTCACGCTGAATCAGCCCTTCGACCACGAGCGGTTGCAACGCAACTTCTACTCGACCTCGTCCTGTGGGATCTGTGGGAAGGCGGCACTGGACGACATCCAGGTCCATTGCGCGCCCGTCTCCGAAGGGCCGGTCGTCTCAGCAGAACTCCTGGCGTCCCTTCCCGATAAGTTGCGCGAGAAGCAGAAAGTCTTCGACAGGACGGGCGGATTGCACGCAGCCGGGCTGTTCACCTCCGAAGGCGAGCTCGTGTCTCTGCGCGAGGACGTGGGCCGCCACAACGCGGTGGACAAGGTGATCGGGGAGCAGGTCCTCGCGGGCAAGACCCCTTTGGCCGGTCACATCCTTCAGGTGAGCGGCCGCGCCAGTTTCGAGATCGTCCAGAAGGCCGCGGTGGCCGGCATCCCGATCGTCGCGGCCGTGAGCGCCCCCTCATCCCTCGCGGTCGAGGCCGGCGACCGCTTCGGCATGACGGTCCTCGGCTTCGTCCGGGACGGCCGCCTGAACGTCTACTCCCATCCAGAGCGGGTCGCGACTTCGAGTTAAGTCGTGTCGTAGGTGAACGCTAGGGTCTGAGGATGACTCGGAGTTCCTCCGGGTCCGAGCTCCCCCCGGACCTCATGAGCAGGGAGGTGTGGGACGATGACATCGCCCGAGCGTTCGATGCGGTTTTCTACGAACCCGAGTGGATGGACGGCCGACATGACTGAGCAGATCTCGATCCGGTTGGGGGCTTCTCCCTGGAGGCCTACCGGTGATTCCGAACTCGTTCAGACCTTCCGTTTCAACGACGGCCCCCTAGCCGGTGTCCTGAGACAAGCCGACGCGGCCTATCACTTCGAGTGCGTGGAGGGACACGTTGACCGGCTCAACCTCTGGAGGTTCGTTCGTCTCCTAGACGAGGAGCTTCGCGATCTCGAGGACCCGGCAACCCAGCAGCGGCTCGAAGCCCTGACATCGGGAAGACCCTACGTCCTGGCAGTCGCTCGGGAGGGACACGGGATCGTCGCCTCGGCCTTCGTGGAGGATCCGGCGCTGTTCGGCTCTCCCGTAGAAGCGGCATCCTCGTTGATGCGAGGGTTCGAGGCCGATCTGGAGAGCATCCGGGCCGTGCCGCTCGAGTCCTGACCTGCGGGTCATCTGCGCTCCCGGCCGGATTTGCGGCGCGGACTAGAATCGTCCCCGCAATCTCGGTGGAAAGGAGCCAGATCGATGACGAACGGGCTCACTCGACTCACCGAGCCGATGGTCCGCGAGAACGGAACGCTTCGCGTGGCGACCTGGGACGAGGCCCTGGACAGGGCAGCGGCAGGTCTTCGCGCGGCTACCTCGCGGAACAAAGGCAACGGGGTCGGCCTGTTCAGCTGCTCGAAGGCGACGAACGAGATGAACTTCGTAGCGCAGAAGTTCGCCCGTCAGATCCTTCGAAGCAACAACATCGACTCGTGTAACCGCACCTGACACGCTCCTTCGGTGGTCGGTCTGGCCACGGTGTTCGGAGCAGGTGGGGGAACGAGTTCGTACGAGGAGGTCGCAGGCACCGACCTGATCCTCCTCTGGGGGTCGAATGCGCGCGAAGCGCATCCGATCTTCTTCCACCACGTCTTGAAGGGGATCCATAACGGGGCCGAGTTGATCGTCATCGATCCCCGCCGCACGGTTTCCGCCGAATGGGCGGACCTTTGGCTGGGCCTGGACGTCGGCAGCGACGTAGCCCTTTCCAACACGATGGCTCGCGAGATCATCTTCAACGACCTTCACCACCGTCACTTCATCGAGCACGCCACGACCGGATTCGAGGAGTACCGCGCCAGCGTTGAAGACTGGACCCTCGAGCGAGGCGAGGCCGTGACCGGCGTTCCCGCCGAGATCATCCGCGAGGTCGCGCACTCCTACGCGAAGGCCGAGAGGGCGATGATCTGCTGGACCCTCGGGATCACCGAGCACCACAACGCCGTGGACAACGTGCTTGCCTTGATCAACCTGGCGCTGCTGACCGGTCACGTCGGCGTCTACGGCAGCGGCGTTAATCCACTTCGCGGTCAGAACAACGTGCAGGGCGGTGGAGACATGGGCGCCATCCCCAACAAGCTCCCGGGTTTCCAGGACATCGAGAAGGACGCGGAAGCGCGCGCGAAGTTCGAGGCGGCTTGGGGGGTTCCGATCACCCCTCGGTACGGCTGGACCTTGACCCAGATGTTCGAAGCGATGGATCGGGGAGAGTTGACCTGCGCCTACGTGATCGGCGAGAACCCGGCCAGTTCCGAAGCCGACAACAAACACACCGTTCACCTGCTGGAGAACCTCGACACTCTGATAGTGCAGGACATCTTGATGACCAGGACCGCCGAGATGGCCGATGTGATCCTCCCGGCGTCGGCGGCCTGGGCAGAATCCGAGGGAACCGTTACCAACAGCGAGCGGCGGGTGCAGCGGGTTCGCAAGGCGCTGGACCCGCCGGGTGACGCGCGCGACGACATCTGGATCATCGCGGAGCTGGCGCGCCGTCTGGGCGCCGACTGGGGCGAAGTGACGCCGGCCTCGGCCTGGGAGGAACTTCGTACCCTTTCGCCGATGCACGCCGGGATGAGCTACCAGCGCCTCGAGGAACTCGGTGGCATCCAGTGGCCGTGCCCGGACGAGGATCACCCCGGGACTCTGTTCCTGCACTCGCGTCTGTGGGAGTCCGGCGGGGCCCAGGGTGAGAAGGCTCCCTTCAGCGTAGTGATCGACGATCCTCCGGTGGACGGGCTAGACGATGAGTACCCGTTGCGGCTGACGACCGGCCGGCGATTGGATTCCTATAACACGGGGGTGCAGACGGGCGGTTACACGTCTCCCTTGAGAAGGCCCGAGGCCATCGAGGTCTCGCCGGAGGACGCGGCACGGATGGGCCTTCAGGTGGGCGAAAGGGTCCGCATCTCCTCGCGTCGCGGCGAGGTCGAAGCGCCCGTTTACATAGATGAAGGACTCAGGCCCGGTCTGGTCTTCATGACTATGCACTTCCCCGAGCAGGTGGACACCAACAACCTGACCATCGATGCGACCGACCCCAAGTCCGGCACGGCCGAGTTCAAGGCGACCGCCGTTCGCATCGACAAGATCGAAGCCAAGGTATGAGGGGAGCGCCTTGGACCTTCATCTGATGCAAGCCTCGGCGAGCGACGCCGAGCGAGCGGCCGTGGACGCGTTGTTGGGGGAGCCGCAGAGCGGTTGGACCGGCTCCGCCGAACGTTCGGCGGCAGACAATCGCTTCTCTCGCGGTGGCCGCTCCGCGCGCGAGCAGCGAGATCAGCTGCTTCCTGCTCTCCACGCGTTGCAGAAAGACATCGGTTGGATCAGTGAGGGCGGCCTCAACTACGTCTGCGAACGGCTGAGCGTGCCTCCGGCGGAGGCTTACGGCGTCGCGACCTTCTACGCGATGTTCTCGGTGAAGGAGCGGCCGAAGACGGTGGTCCACGTCTGCGACGACATCGCGTGCCGGCTCGCCGGCGCCGAGACCCTCTGCGCCCAACTGTCAGAGGAGGTCGGTCCGGAAGGCGCTGATGCCGGCGGTGCCACCTGGGTTCGCAGTCCGTGTCTCGGCATGTGCGAGCAGGCTCCCGTGATGCTGGGCCAGCGGGTCGGAAGGCCCGACGTCGCGCTCGCCGGCGCGAGCGTCGCGACCTACCGCGCTATCGCCTCGCCCGACTCGAACGTCGTCTGCGCAGGCGCCGATACCGCCCCTCAGACCTGGGACCCGGTCCAGCGAGCCGGACTTCGCCTCCTTCGCCGCGTCGGAACCGTCGATCCACTGTCTCTGGACGACTACCGGGCCCACGGTGGGTATGAAGCCCTGTCCAAGGCGCTGGAGATCGGTGCCGAAGCGACGATCCGCGAGGTAACCGACTCCAAGCTGATGGGACGAGGCGGCGCCGCCTTCCCCACAGGGGTCAAGTGGAACGCCGTGGCGACCCAGGAGGCCCGGCCCCACTACTTCGTCTGCAACGCCGACGAGTCCGAGCCCGGAACCTTCAAGGACCGGGTGATCATGGAGCTGGACCCCTTCAGCGTCGTGGAGTCGCTGACCATCGCCGGGTTCGCCACAGGCTCGGAGCGCGGCTACATCTACATCCGCGGCGAGTACCCGCTGGCGACCGAGCGACTGGAGCACGCGATCGCCGAGGCGCGCCGGGCCGGGTTGCTCGGCGCCGACGTCATGGGCAGCGGGTTCGGCTTCGACATCGAGCTTCGCCGCGGCGCCGGCGCGTACATCTGCGGGGAAGAGACCGCGCTGTTCAACTCGATCGAGGGGAAGCGCGGCGAGCCTCGCAACAAGCCGCCTTTCCCGGTCGAACGAGGTCTCTTCGGCAAGCCCACGGGCATAAACAACGTCGAGACGTTGATCAACGTCTTGGAGATCTTGAAGATAGGCGGCGCCGCCTACGCACAGATCGGCACTGAGGACTCGACCGGCACGCGCCTCTTCTGTCTTTCCGGAGCGGTCTCGCGCCCCGGGCTGTACGAGGTCGAGTTCGGCGCCACCCTTAGAGAGGTGCTCGACCTTGCCGGGGGAGCGCCTCAAGACATGAAGGCGATCCTGCTGGGTGGAGCGGCCGGGGGGTTCGTCACGGCCGACGACCTGGACGTACGGCTGACCTTCGAGGACTCTCGCGCGGGCGGATACACCATTGGATCCGGCGTCATCATGGTCTTCGGCCCCGACTCGGATCTGATCGACGCGGTCCTGAGGATCGCGCGCTTCTTCCGCGACGAGTCATGCGGCCAGTGCGTCCCCTGCCGGGTTGGAACCGTAAGACAAGAGGAGGCCCTGCACAGGCTGGTCGCATCGCGCGAGATCGGCTCGCGCGAGGACGAACTTCGCCTCCTCGGCGAGATAGATCGCGTGATGACCGATGCCTCCATCTGCGGGCTCGGGCAGACGGCCGCCAGTGCCGTGCGCTCCGCGGTAGCCAAGTTGGCCCTGTTCGAGGCGGCGAAGGCATGAGCGACCCGGTACGCCTGGCCGACCCCGTCCGGCTGATCGACATCGAGGTCGACGGCGCTGCCGTGCGCGTCCCGCAAGGCTCGACGATCCTGGACGCCTGCCGCTCCGAGGGCGTAGACACCCCGACCCTTTGTTACGCCGAGAACCTCACGCCCGTGAACGCTTGCCGCGTATGCGTTGTCGAGGTCGAGGGCGCCCGCACGCTGGTGCCCGCCTGCTCCCGTAAGGCCGAAGACGGCATGAAGGTCAAGACCGACACCGAGCGGGTGCAGCACTCACGCAAGCTGGTGCTCGAGTTCCTGGCCTCGAGCGTCGACATGTCGCTCACCTCGCCCGAAGTCCACCGCTGGATAGAGGAGTACGAGGCCGACCCGGCAAGGTTCGGCGCCGCGATGGAGCCGCACGAGGCCGGCGAACGCGACGACCTCGCGCCCGGCCACCACCACGAGTCCGATCCGGCGGTTGCGGCGACGGTCGCGCAGCCCGTCACGATCGACAACGAGCTGTACGTGCGGGACTACTCCAAGTGCATCCTCTGCTACAAGTGCGTTGAAGCTTGCGGGACCGACGCGCAGAACACGTTCGCCATCGGAGTCGCGGGGCGCGGCTTCGACATCCGGATCGCCACCGAGTTCGCCGCGCCTCTGGGCGACTCAGCCTGCGTCTACTGCGGCAACTGCATCGGCGTCTGTCCGACCGAGGCGCTGATGTTCAAGTCCGAGTACGACATGCGCGAAGCCGGCACGTGGGACGAGTCCGAGCAGGTCGTCACCGAGACCATCTGCTCCTACTGCGGGGTCGGCTGCGATCTGGAGCTTCACGTCCAGGACAACGAGATCGTCAAAGTGACTTCGCCCGCCGACAACTACGTGACGAACGGGCACCTCTGCATCAAGGGCCGGTTCGGCTTCCAGTACGTCCAGAACCGCAAGCGCCGGGAGCAGTAGTTGAGCCGGCCCGAGGGGGCGACCGGCATAGTCCTGGCCGGCGGAGGCTCGAGTCGTTTCGGCTCGGACAAGCTCGCGGCCGACCTACAAGGTTTCCCGCTCCTTCACCATTCGATCCTCAGGGTCGTGGAAGTTTGCCGTGAAGTCATAGTCGTTATCTCGCCCGGCGGCGCTGAGCCTTCCCTTCCTCCCGCGGTCCCCGCGCGCATCGTCAGAGACACAGAGGAGGCTCAAGGCCCGCTCGCCGGACTTCTCACAGGACTCTCGAGCGTGAACACCGACCTGGTCCTGGTCGCCGGCGGAGACATGCCGACGCTCGTGACGTCGGTCTTGGTTGAGATGCTGAACGTTGCCGCGGAGGCCTCCGTTGATGCCGTCGCCCTCGCCGACGCCGACCACTTCCGCCCTCTTCCTATCGTCCTGAGGACGGGCCCCGCCCGCGACGCCGCCCACATCCTTCTCCACGACGGTGAACGTCGCCTGCGCGCTCTGCTCGACGCCCTTCGCGTGGCCGTGATCGACGAACCGACGTGGCTCGCGCTGGATCCGGAGCGCGCCACCTTGCGCGACATCGACGAACCGGGAGACCTTTAGAGCCGCCGGTGCCGCTCGCGCGCATCTGGGGTATGTTGCCGAACGAAGAGCGAGGAACACACGGCCCGCCCGGTGCCGTCTCGCGCATCAGACCTCTTTCCGAAAGGATCCCGCCGATGGCGCGCCGAGTACTCATCATGGGAGCAGCAGGGCGAGACTTCCACAACTTCAATACCGTCTTCCGCGGTGACCAGCGGGTCGACGTCGTCGCGTTCACAGCCACCCAGATCCCTTACATCAACGACCGCAAGTACCCGGCGTCCTTGGCGGGGGAGCGTTACCCCGACGGCATCCAGATCCACGACGAGAGCGAGCTGACGCGCCTGATCCGCGAGCTGGACGTGGACGATGTCGTCTTCTCGTACTCGGACGTGGCTCACGAGTACGTGATGCACAAGGCCTCGGAGGCGCTGGCCGCCGGCGCGAACTTCATGCTCCTCGGTCCCGAGGACACGATGATCGACGCCAAGGTGCCGGTCGTCTCGGTCTGTGCCGTCCGCACCGGCTGCGGCAAGAGCCAGACCACAAGAGCCATCGCGGGTGCCCTCAAGTCCGCCGGCAAGAGGGTCGTCGCCGTCCGTCACCCGATGCCCTACGGGGACCTCGAGGCCCAGCGCGTCCAGCGCTACGCCGAGCTGTCCGACTTGGACCGCTACGACACCACGATCGAGGAGCGCGAGGAGTACGAGCCGCACATCACCTCGGGAACGATCATCTATGCGGGCGTCGACTACGGCGACATCCTGGCGCAGGCCCAGGAGGAGTGCGACGTCCTGCTCTGGGACGGAGGCAACAACGACCTTCCCTTCTACCGGCCGACCGTTCACATCGTTGTGACGGACCCTCTGCGGGTCGGACATGAGATGGCGTATCACCCCGGCGAGGCGAACCTGCGCATGGCCGACGTCATCGTCATCAACAAGATGGACTCGGCCTCCACCGAGCAGATCGGCGCCCTGGAGGACACGATCCGCGAGGTCAACCCGGCCGCCACGGTGGTCAAGGCGAACAGCGCCGTGAGCGCCGACGATCCGTCAGCGATCGCCGGCAAGCGGGTTCTGGTCGTCGAGGACGGCCCGACCCTGACGCATGGCGAGATGAAGTTCGGCGCCGGCGTCGTCGCCGCGCGCAGGATGGGCGCGGCAGAGATCGTCGATCCCAGGCCATGGGCCATCGGCTCGATAGACGAGACGTTCCGCAAGTACGACGTCGGCCCGGTTCTTCCTGCGATGGGCTACAGCGACGGCCAGCTCGCCGAGATGGAGAAGATCATCGCGGCGGCGGACGTGGACGTAGTCGTTATCGGCACGCCGATCGACCTTCGGAGCATCATCACGATCGACAAGCCGGCCGTCAGGGTGCGCTACGACCTGGAGGTCCTGCCCGACTCGCCCTCGCTGGCCGATATCTTGAAGCCCGTTACGGGGTAGTAGCTATGGAGCGTGTGGTCATCGCTCTCGGCGGCAACGCGCTGCTCCGCCGGGGGGCCGAGGACACCTTCGAGGAGATGTACCGCGCCGCGCGAGAGGCCGCCGAGAAGATCGCCGACATCGCGGCCGCGGGCTGGGAAGTGGTCGTAACCCACGGCAACGGCCCTCAGGTGGGGCGGATCCTGCTGCAACAAGAAGCCGCGCGCGACGTCGTGCACCCGATGCCGCTCGACGTATGCGGCGCCGAGAGCCAGGGTCAGATCGGCTACCTGCTCCAGGTCACCATCGGCGACGTCTTCTTCGAACGAGGGATGGAACGGCCCGTCGCGACGATCCTGACCCTGACGCGCGTCCGCCCGAAGGACCCGGCATTCGCCAAGCCGACGAAGTTCGTCGGTCCGTTCTACGAGGAGGCCGAAGCCCACGAGCTCGAGGCCGATCGCGGTTACACGATGAAGGCCGACCCTCACGGCGGCTGGCGCCGCGTCGTTCCGAGCCCTAGGCCCTACTCCATAGTCGAGACGCCGATCGTGAAACAGCTCGTCGCCGACGGCGTCATCGTGATCGCCAGCGGCGGCGGCGGAATCCCCGTCATCGAGGATGGCCCGCGCCTGATCGGCAAGGAGGGTGTGGTCGACAAAGACCTGGCCGCCGCCATCTTGGCCAAGGAGGTCGAGGCATCGGTTCTGCTGATCCTCACCGACGTCAAACGCATCCAACGGGGCTACGGAACCCTGATGCCCGAAGATATCGATCACATGAGCACCGAAGAGGCGCATGCCCTGGCCAAGGTCGGCGAGTTCGGCGCAGGTTCCATGGGCCCCAAGGTCCTTGCGGCCGTGGGCTTCGTGGAAGGAGGGGGCTCCCGCGCCGTCGTAGCGGACCTCGACGACGCCGCCGAAGCGCTGGCAGGCCGTGCCGGAACCACGATCTCGAACCCGTGAACCTTAAGGCCGTCACCTACAACGTCCGTGGTTTCCGCGGCGGGTTGGACCGAGTGGCCGAAGTCGTCCGGAGGCTGGAACCCGATGTGCTCCTCCTGCAGGAAACGGGGTCCCGCGAGAGGCTCCGCCGGTTCGCCATCGCCGTCGGGATGGACGCGGCGGCAGATCCCCTCAGTCCGTTCAGGAGACGCGTCAAGGACGCGGCTCTGGTTCGCCCTCCGTTGAGGCTGGTTTCGAGCCGCCAGCACAGGTTCTCGCAGGAAACGTTCTTCTATCCCCGCGGCGCGATGATCGCCCGAGTGGAGGGGAAGAGCGGCGGCCTTTGGGCGGTCTCGGTGCACCTTGGACTCCCCGGCTCGGAGCGAGGCCGGCATATCGGGGAGCTGATCGGGATCTGCCAGATGCTCGAGGGGACGGTGCTCGTAGGGGGCGATCTGAATACGGGACCGCAGTCGCCGGCGATCGAGCGACTGGGAAGTCATCTCAACGACGTCTGGCTCGCGGGTAGCTCCGACACAGGAGTCACCCACGCCGGCGAGAACGAGCGGATCGACTACCTGTTCGCCTCGAAGGACATCTCAGTGACCAAGGTCTGGGTGGAGCAGGCGGACGCCTCCGATCATCGCCCCGTCGCCGCGGAGCTGACCCTCTAGCTAGGCCCGCGGGCGACCGCGCCGGCCGGGGTTTCGGATCAACTGCAGGGCCACGAACCCGGCGAAACCGCTCACGACCAGTACGAGGAACGAAAGCATCCCCGCGAAGAAGAACTCCAGGAAACCCCAGGCGAGCATCGGATCATCGACCTCCTGGGGTCATCGTACTCAAAGGCATGAGGCCCGCCCTCGAACCACCCGGTCGGGGTCTGTTGCTATGGCCAGACCCGTGGGTATGCTGTCGCCCCATGGAGACCCCCAAAGACAGAAACGGCGAAGCCGAAGCCGAGGAGGAGAAGGCTCCTCCGAAGAAGGACGAGCCCTCCTACGAGGACAGCTGGTACCAGGTGATGAAGCGCCGCTCCGAAGGAACGGGAGAGGACGCCGAAGAAGAGGGCGAGGACTCCTAAAGCCCTGCCCCGCCGCACCGGGAGTAACCTGGAGCCATGCGCATCGGAGTTCTCACCGGCGGCGGCGACTGTCCTGGACTGAACGCCGTCATCCGCGCGATCGTCAGGAAGAGCGAACCCCTCGGTCACGAGATCGTCGGTTTCCGCGACGGCTGGCGAGGGGTCATGGAAGACGAAGGCGAGGCCCTCACGATCGAGTCCGTCTCGGGCATCCTGCATCGCGGCGGAACCATCCTGGGGAGTTCCGGCACGAACCCGCACAACGTCGAGGGCGGTGTCGAACGCATCGGTCACACGCTGGCCTCCCGCGGACTCGACGGGTTCATCGCCATCGGAGGAGAAGGAACCCTCGAAGCGGCAGCCAAGCTCGCATCCGGGGCGGTTCCGGTGGTAGGGATCCCCAAGACCATCGACAACGATCTGGCCGGTAACGACTTCACGGTCGGGTTCCACACAGCGGTCCAGGTGGCGACCGACGCCATAGACCGGGTGCATTCGACCGCGGAGAGCCATGACCGCGTGATCCTCGTCGAAGTCATGGGCCGTCACGCCGGATGGATCGCTCTCTACGCAGGCCTGGCCGGCGGAGCGGACGCGATCTTGATCCCCGAGCAGCCCTTCGACATCGAGGAGGTCTGCCGGCATCTGCGACACCGGCACATGACCCGCAGTTCCTTCTCGATAGTGGTCATCGCCGAAGGTGCCGTGCCCATCGAGGGTTCGTTGGAACTCCCTGAGTACGAACTGGACGCGAACGGGTTCCCCCGGCTGGGTGGGATATCTCAGGTCATCGCGCCCGAGATCGAGAAGCGCACGGGATACGAGACCCGCGTAACCATTCTGGGACACGTCCAGCGTGGCGGTTCCCCGGTCGCCTTCGACCGGGTTCTGGCTACCCGGCTCGGGCTGGCGGCTGTCGATCTGGCCTCGGCCGGGGGCTGGGGGCGCATGGTGGCGCTGCGCGGATCGGAGATCGTGGATATCTCGCTGAGCGAAGCCGTGGCAACCCGCAAGGTCGTCCCGGCGGATCTGTACCGCGCGGCCGAGGTCTTCTTCGGCTAGCGACCGGGAGCGTTCGCGGGACTCACGGCTAGAATCGGTGGCTATGACGACCTATCGCGTTGACCTTCGTTCGGACACGGTCACCAAGCCCTCGCCGGCGATGCGCCGTGCGATGGCCGAGGCCGAGGTCGGCGACGACTGGTACGGCGACGATCCCACGGTGAACCTGCTGCAGGAGCGCGCCGCCGAAGTCACCGGCAAGGAGGCCGCCCTCTTCGTTCCAACGGGGACCATGGCCAACCAGATCGGGATCCGCCTGAACTTCTCCGGTGCAGGGCATCTGATAGCGGCCGAGGCCGGCGCGCACGTGGCTACCACCGAGGTCATGACCTCGGCGGCTCTCGCAGGAATAGCCTTCCGCACCGCTCATTCGCCCCGGGGTATGACGGCTGAGCTGGCGCGAGAGCTGCTCGAGGCGGACACCTACTATGACGTCGAAGTTATCGACCTGCTCTGCGCCGAGAACACGCTGGGACACACCGGTGGGCTCGTCATGTCCGTCGAGGAGATGCGTGCCGTCCGCAAGGTCGCCGACGACGCCGGCGTCCCGGTTCACTTGGATGGCGCGCGGATCTTCAACGCGGCGGTGGCAGCGGGGGTCGAACCGATCGAATGGACGCGCGAGGCCAACACCACCATGTTCTGTGTCTCCAAGGGACTCGGCGCTCCCATCGGGTCTTTGATCTGCGCGAGCGCCGAGCAGATCCGGGAGGCCCGCCGCTTGAAGATCCTCTACGGCGGTGCATGGCGCCAGGCCGGGATCATGGCCGCGGCGGGTCTGATCGCCCTTGAAGAGGGTCCCAAGCGCCTGCACGAGGACCATGAGCGGGCATGTCGGCTGGCCGAGGCCGTCGGAGAGGCCATCCCCGGTTCGGTGGATCTAGCTCAGGTTGAAACGAACATGGTCTTGGTCGACACGGAAGCGGTGGGGCTGGGGATGATCGAGACCATCGAGAGGCTGAAGGCGCTCGGGGTCGGAGCGACCCATGAGGCGGGCAAAGTCCGGATGGTCACTCACCTGGACGTTGACGATGATGGCCTCGCCCTCGCGCTCGATGCGTGGAGATCCATCGCGGCCGATGCCGCGAAGGAGGACCGATGACCTTGTTCGCCAAGAACCTTCCGGAGGAGGTAGCCGGGCGCGTTCCTCCGGGCCAGAGACTGGTCAAGACCTGGCCCGTGCTTCACTACGGACCGATCCCGAACTTCGACGGCAAGAAGTGGGACCTGGAGGTCTCGGGCCTGGTCGAGGAGCCTTTCACGCTTTCCTACCAAGAGCTTCGCGCCCTGCCCAACGTGACCATCGACGCCGACATGCACTGCGTCACCGGATGGACGACCCTGGACAACACGTGGACGGGAGTGTCGTTCAGGACGTTGATGGAAAGAGCCAAGCCGCAGGCCGACGCCAAGTGGGTCATCGCGCACTGCGCCTACGGCTACACCTCGAACCTTTCGCTGGCGGCGATGGACGATGACGACGTCCTCGTCGCCTGGCAGAACGGGGGACAGGATCTTTCGCCCGATCACGGCTGGCCGCTGCGGTTGGTGGTTCCGAAGCGTTACGCCTGGAAGAGCGCGAAGTGGCTAACGGGCCTTGAGTTCGCCAAGCACAACAAGCGGGGCTTCTGGGAGGTTCGCGGCTACCACATCCACGGTGAGCCCTTCGGCGAGGAGCGCTACAGCTACCAGGAAGGCCCCCGCGCCGAGATGGAGCCCTAGGCGAGAACTCTCAGAGTCTCTATGTCTCTCCCCTGACGCTCGGCATCGCCGGGCGTTTCCAGGATGAACGTCCAGTCGGAGACCTCGGGGCGCCCAAGGATCGCGCACCAGCCATCGATGCCTATGTGGCCGTCGCCGATGTTCTCGTGACGGTCGCGGTGCTCGCCGGACGGATACATGGAGTCGTTCGCGTGGACCGCGGCTACGCGATCCGTCAGATCGAGCGACTTCAGCTCGTCGAAGAAGTCCGAGACACCGGCTGCTTCGTTCAGCGCGTAGCCGGCCGCGAAGAGGTGGCAGGTGTCGAGAGTGATAGCGAGTCTCTCGTCGCCGACACCTTCCAGGAGGCGTGCGGCTTCACTGAGTTTCGAGGCGACCGCTCCCGCGGTTCCGGCCATCAGCTCTACCGAGACGGTCGTCGCGCTCGAGCTCTCCAGCGCGATCCGAAGAGTCGCGGCCGCTCGCTCAAGCGCTTCGCCTGGCTCGCCCGGGCCGCCGGCCCCGGAGTGGAAGACGATGACGTCGACCCCGAGCTGTTCACACGTCTCGACCTGGCGAACCGCCAGGCCTCGTGATTTGGCGAGCATGTCCGGCTTGGGCGAAGCGATGTTCACCAGATAAGGCGAGTGGGCTATCAGCGGCCCCAGACCGCTTGCAGCCCAACCTTCACGGAACGCGGCGGCCTCTTCGTCGGTGTAGCGGGGAGGTGCCCAACCACGCGGGTTCGAGATGAAGATCTGGGCAGCGTCGGCTCCTCGCAGCTTGGTTTCGGAGACCGCGCCCGCAACGCCTGCGCTCTTGCGGCTGACGTGGGCGCCGAACCTCACGCGTAGTAGATCGTGATGGTCGTGCCGTACTTGACGGTCGAGCCGGCCGTCGGGATCTGCGTGGCCACTGTCTGCCCGGTTCCGCCCGGGATGGCCAGAGCGGTCACCTGCAGTCCCAACTCGGCGGCTCTGGCTTTAGCTGCGTTGACGCTCATCCCGACGAGGTTCGGCATCGGGAAACTCTTGGGCCCCAGGGAGACGACGAGGGTCACCGTTTCACCCGGTTGCAGCTCCGAGCCGGCCTTCGGATCTTGGGTGATGACCTCATCGCGAGCGATCGTGGCGGAGAACTTTCCCTCGACCTTGACGACGAAGTGCAGATCCTGCAGAGCCGCCGTCGCCGCGTCTATGGCCTTTCCGACAACAGCAGGCACAGGTACCGGAGGCGGGCCCTTACTTACGATCAAGGCGATCTCCGAGCGCTCAGGGGCCATCGCCGCGCTTGCCGGCTTGGTGCCGATAACGCGGCCGGCGGCGACGGTGTCGCTGTAGCGCTCGATCTGGCCGCCGACCTTGAAGCCGGCCTCTGTGAGTGTGCGCCGTGCTGCTTCGAGGGTCACATCGGAGATCTTCAGAACCTCGACGGGTTGAGGACCCAGCGAAGGGATGATCGTGACGGTTGCGCCCTTGCCGAGAGAAGTTCCCGGCGGGGGAGAGATGTGCAGCACCGTGCCGGCCTCTTGCCGCAGCGAGTATTCGCCGGGGCCCATCTTCACTGTGAAGCCGGCGTCCACGAGTGTCGCTCGAGCGTCCTCGACCCTCTGCCCGATCAACGAGGGGACCGAGACCTGATGAGGCACGAGATAGGTCCAGGCGCCCCAGGCGGTCGCCCCCCGCGCGGCGGGCAACAGCAAACGGCCGCAGAACCCACGCCCCCCGCGCGTGGGGGTGCGCGCGTCCCCCGGGGGGGTGACCGGGGGGGGGGGGTTTGGCCCCGGTTGCCGGCGCGGCGGGGACCACCTCAGGGGAATCGCCGACGAGTGCGGCCAACGATCGGGCGGGCGGCAGTGAGTAGGCGAGCCGTTCGAGGTCCCGGCGCATCTCCTCAGCCGATTCGGGGCGAAGTTCGCGGTCGCGGTCGGTCGCGCTCGTTACGAAGGCATCGAGGTCTTCGGGTAGTGAGGGCATCACGGACGAAGGGCGCGGAACGCGATCGGAAAGATGCTTGTAGGCGATGGCCATGGCGGTCTCGCCGGTGAACGGCAATCGGCCGGTCAGCATCTCGTAGGAGACGATCCCGAGCGAGTAGAGGTCGCTTCGGGGGTCGGCCGGCTCGCCGCGGATCTGCTCGGGCGCCAGGTACTGGACGGTGCCGGTAACGGTTCCCGCCTGCGTCGCGCGCCCGTCGGCGTACGCGCGCGCCAGACCGAAGTCGGCGACCTTAACGACCCCTTCGGTCGTGACCAAGATGTTCTCCGGCTTGATGTCTCGGTGGACGATGCCCTGGCGGTGCGCGGCCTCAAGGG
>JANPEZ010000016.1:0-33163 GCA_031423155.1 Actinomycetes bacterium | reverse complement strand
CACCAGCACGGCGGCCAACGCGACGGAGCATCCGTGGCGGATGCCGATCATTGGCTCCTTTCCGTCGACCCCGTCAGCCGGTCCCGGATCCCCATCAGCTCGCGCGGAACTCGAAGGAGTCCACGATGGGTGCGGCTGCTTCCAGCACGGCCTCGAAGCGATCCTCTTGGGAGACGATCGCGATGGCCAGGATCCGTGCCGAGAGCCCCTCGGGGAGATCGAGCAGGTATAGACGCATCCGGTGCCGGGCGCGGAGGTCGACCGATGCCCACGCTTGCTCGACGCCCGTCAACGACACCACCAACGGCACATCCCAATAGTCGCAGACGCTCGCGCCAGGGGCGGCCACCACATCCATGCTCAGGGCCCCGAGCCCGCCGACACTCGCAGCCACTGGCGCTGTGGCGTCGAGGTCGGGGTCGGACCGGATGCTCTGTGCCAGCGCCTCCGCGTCGGCGGGAGCCGGGCCTTTCCGGCAACCCGTCTCGACCGGTCGGGGGTCCGCCAAAACGGAGAACTCGGCGCCGGAGCCGTCCTCCACCAGGTGCCATGGACCGAAGCAGCAGACCCACGTCCACGGCGGGGCGGCGAGCAATGTCACCTCGTCTTCGAGAGGGGGGTCGGGGGTGTAGAGCTCGGCTGCGGGCCCCACCGGCTGGGGGCTGTCGGTCTCTACCGGGGTAGGGGTCTCGACCGGCTGGACGGCCGCGCCGGGATGCCACGGGCCCGAGGCCGCGAAACCGAACTCTCGGAGGTTCGACCCGTCCGCATCGGCGATCGCCAGGCCGGCGGATGCGCCGTGCTCCGTCCTGGTGAATGCGATCTGGGTCCCGTCCGGTGACCAGTACGGCGACGCGCCGCCGTCGATCACCCGTGTGAAGTCCGAGCCGTCGGGAGCGAAGGTGTAGATCGAGTCGACGTCACCGTTCCGGTCGGAACCGCCCTCCGTGCACGCCAGGCGATCACCGGCGGGCGACCATTGCAGGCCCCCGCAGGAGAACCGGGTTTCATCATCGACGAGGATCTCGTGCGCGTCGCTGCCGTCGGCGTCCGCTACCCACACGTGATACTCGTGGGGAGCCCCGGCGAAGTCGTCCCCGTAGACGAGGTAGGCGATCTGCGACCCGTCGGGCGAGAAGGTCGGCGAATCCGGCAGCCCGTACGCCGGATACGGGAGAGGAGTCGGTCGGCCGCCTTCGGCGTCGATGACGTACAAGCCGAGATGGTCGGCCTGCGCCGCGAAGACGACGCGCTCTCCATCAGGCGAGATCGTCGCGCCGGGGTTCGCAAAGTACATCGGCTCGCTGTTCAGCCGGGTCTCCGATCCATCCGCGTGGAGGATGTAGAGGTACTCCTTCAGGAACAGGTTGTCGTGCGTCCGCTTGAACAGCAGCTCGGTACCGTCGCGCGACCAGGCGATCGCGGTCACATAGTCGAAGCCCTGAGGATCGAGGGGGAACGGCACCAGCGTCGACGCGACGTCGTCGGCCACGCTCGGCCCCGCCGCCGTGTCGGAGGGACCGTTCGGATCGAGCGCCCAAAGGCCCAGGTCGTAGCCCAGGTCGCCTACCTCGGCTTCGTTCTCATAGAGGATCCGGCCGGCCACGGGCGCGAAGATGCCGAGCTCCGCCGAACGGTCGGCAATCCTCGGCTCGGTATCGCGCCCGAGGACGAACCAACCGCCGACCGCGACGAGCGCGACGGCGATCCCGAGCACCGCGGCCGCGACTCGGTTCGCGTTCTCCTTGTGCCGGCGTCGGCGCTCGAGCCCGCGGAGCACGTCGGGCGGAGGTGCGATCCGATCGCGTGTATCGCGTAGGATCTGCTTCGTCTCAGGCATCGATGTCGTCTCCAGTACTGGCTCGGAGGGCGGCCCGTCCCTGCGAGGCGAGGACCCGGACCGTGGTCGCCTTGACACCCATCTGTCGCCCGGCTTCCTCCGAGGAGTAGTCCAGGAGGTCCGTGAGCACCAGGCTCATCCGCTGGCGTGGGCTGAGCGTCGCGAGCGCCCGGAGGATCTCGTCACGCGACTCGATCTCCTCCAGCTGATCGCGCGGGGGCCTCGGGCGGATCGCGTGGCGGATCGCGACTGCCGCTCTGCGGCGGCGCTTGCGGTACAGGTTCATGGCGGTGCGGTAGAGATATCCGGTCGGGTCCTCGAGCGACCGGACGTGGTGCCAGCGCTCAAAGACCTTTAGGTACGTCTCCTGCATCAGGTCCTCGGCCTCCGCGCGGTCACGCACAAGGAGCCGGAGGGCGCCGTGGAACCGCGCCGTCTCGGCGCCGACGAACGCTTCGAACGTCGGGGCGAGGTCGTCGACCTCCGATGGGTCCACCGGAGCGGTATGCACGATGGCCGCCGTCTCATCCATATGGCGTCATGAACCCCTACCTCGGCGGCAGTGTTTAGGTGGATATCGGGGGGGGCGTCCGCACGTGATCGTCGGTGTACATCCCGCCATCGCCACCAGTAGGGCCGAAGCCACGATGCGTCCGTAGCGAGCCCTCATCCCGGCCCCCCGCTCGGTCGATCCGTGGCCGTCACGGCGAGTGGAACTCGAAGGAGTCCAGGACGGGTGCTGCCGCGTCCAGCGCCTGCTCGAACACGGCCGCGTCCGGGGCGGTGATCAATATCGCCAGGGTCCGGGCAGAGCCTCCTGGGAGGTCCAGGACGTACAGGCGACCCAGCTCGCCGAGTCCGACGTTTGCCCACGGCTGGCCCGGCACGGACACGACGTCGACACTGACGTCCGCGGTACAGGGGCCGAAGGATGCTCCTGGCGCGGCGACCACGTCCATCCGTAGCGCGTCGATCCCCCCGACGCGTTCGATGACGGGCGCCGTCGCCTCGAGGTCGGGGTTGGACCGGACGGCCTGGACCAGCTCCTCGGCAGAGGGCGGGACGCGCCTGTCGCAGGGCGCCTCCGGCGGCAGCGCGTTCACGAGGAGCGTCATCTCCGCACCCTCCGCATCCACGTCGTCGGCTCCGACCAGGAAGAACGTGCGCGGGTCGATGTACGACTCGAGGTGGTCGTTCCAGGGCTCGGCGGCGCGGAAGGTGACCTCCCCATGGAGGATGGAATAGGTCCCCGGCCCGTCGACTCCGGCTTGCGTCGACGCGCCCGTCCAGCTCTCCGCTGGTGCTCCTCGGTTCCACACCACCCCAAGGTTGTCGTAGAGCCTGTCGGTAGCGGGGTCGAGGACCAGCGTGTAGCCGTCGAGAACCTCGACTCGGTCGCCTCCCTCGACGCTTCCCTCGACGCATGTCAGATGGGGAGCGACCACCAGGGTGGTTGGGTCCTCGAGCCGTCCGGTGCCGGTCATCGCTAGCTCCGTTGCGTCGGGTATGCACGCGGCGTCGTCGTGGATCGTGATGTGCAGCACGCCGTCCTCCCCCGCGCGGATCGTCATCGTCTGAGTCGGGGTGGCGCCGAGGCCGCCGGAGTTGTTGTAGTCGGTGGCGGCCCATCCGCCCACGAACCGGTTCGGTGTTGGATCGAGGACGTCCTCACCCTCGCCCTCGCTTGCCCCCGGATGCCAGGGGCCCGGGGCCGCGAAGCCGAACGTTCGGACGTTGGAGCCGTCCGCGTCGGCGATCGACAAGCCGTCGCGCCCGGGCAACCCGTACGCGATCTGTGAGCCGTCGGGCGACCAGTTCGCTCTGAACCCACCGGTGATCACCTCCGTGAAGTCGGAGCCGTCGGGGGCGAAGGTGTAGATCGCGACGCGCCCCTCGAGTTGGTTCTCGATCGCGAGGCGGTCGCCCGCCGGCGACCACGTGAGACCGGACATGCCCATCGCCAGGGCTTCGTCCGTCAGGATCTCGCGCGCGTCGGTGCCGTCCGCGTCGGCCACCCAGACATGTTCGATCCCCGCTTGGCCACTCTCCGAGAGGTATGCGATCTGCGTCCCGTCGGGTGAGAAGGTCGGTGACTCCCCCACGTCGGCGATCCGAACCGGCTGCCCGCCGTCGGCGTCCACGACGTACAACCCTTCGGGGGATCCGTCGTACGCGAAGACGACCCTCGACCCGTCGGGCGAGATCGCGGCCTCGCCGACCGGCTCGGCGATCATCTGGGTCTGGGTCCCGTCCGCGTGGAGGATGTAGAGGTGGCGGTCGTACGGGAACGTCTGGTCGGAAGGATCCTCGCGCACGAAGAGCAGCTTGGTGCCATCGCTCGACCAGCCGAGCGGCATAGTGAACGACGCGAGTTCCTCGGGCGTTGCCGTTCCCTCGAGGTCGATGCGCACCAGCGTCGAGTCCGGGGAAGGCGCGTTCGGGTCGACGCCCCAGAGGCTGGAGTTCGTGTAGTAGACGATCCGACCGGCGACTGGCTCGAAGATCCCGAGGTCCACGGAAGGGGGATCGGCGGGCATGGGCCCCGTGGCGAAGGCTCGGATCAGCGCGCTCGTCCCTGCGGCTGCCACGACGAGGGCGAGGACGCCCGCGGTGATGCGCTTGTTCCGGTGCTTGCGGTCACGGCGCGTCACGAGACGCTCGAACGAGCGCTCGGGAGGTGCGAAGCGGCCGACGGCACGTTCGAAGAGTTCGCGATCATCGATCATCGGGGGTCACCTGCCTTTCTCGCGGATCGCGGCGCGGGCGCGCGTCGCGAGGGTGCGAACCGTGCTGGCCCGCATGCCGAGCACCTTCCCGGCTTCCTCTGAGGTGAGGCCGAGGTAACCGGTCAGCACGACCGCGGCACGCTGATCCGGTGTGAGATCACGCAGGGCGCGGACGACGACGTCGCGATCCTCGACGGTCGCGAGTGCGTCCTCGGCGGGGGCGATGCTGATCGTCTTCTTCAGCGCCAAGGCCGCGCGCCGGTACCGATTTCGGAACACGTTCATGGCCGTTCGGAAGAGGTAGGCCGACGGGTCGTCGACCTCGGCGACGTGATCCCATCGCTCCCACAGCCGGAGGAAGGCATCCTGCATGATCTCCTCCGCCTCGTGGCGGTCACCGGTGACGAGGCAAAGGGCCCCGAACAGCCGCGCGTGCTCGGATGCGAAGAACACCTCGAAGCTCCGCGGTTCCTCGGCCACTTCCGTGTCCACGACCTCCCTGCCGCGTAGCACCCGTAGCGAGCGATCGATCATGGCGCATGAACAACTGAGACGCTCCGACCGCTACACTACCGACGGTGATGAACCCGGATCGCTCGTGCCTCTTGGGTTTTGGGGCTCCGGGGGTGGGACTCGAACCCACAACCTACGGATTAACAGTCCGCCGCGCTGCCAATTGCGCCACCCCGGAATGGGTGCCCGGCAATCCTATCAATCCCCCATCTCCGGCTCTCGCGGTAGGCTGACGCTTTACTACGAAGGAAGGATCACTCACATGAAGTTTCGGACAGGACTGATCCTCGGGCTCGGCGTTGGGTTCGTCGCCGGGCGCAAACTCATCAGCCAGATGACGGCCGACGACCCATACGTCGTGAAGGGCCCGCAGAGCGAGCAGACGGGTGGCCCGGTCCTTCGGTTGATAACCGGACGCGCCGCCCGCATCACCGATACCGCGACGGGCAAGAGCCTGGATGCGATCCGGCGAACTCGAGGCGCCATCCAGAAGCGCCTGTACGAGCCGGACGACGACGCGGCCTGGAACTGAGCGACTACTCGAGGTAGTCGCGCAGCTTCTGCGAACGCGACGGGTGCCGCAGTTTCGACAGGGTCTTCGACTCGATCTGGCGGATGCGCTCACGCGTGACACCGAACTCTCGTCCGACCTCTTCCAGCGTTCGAGGATGGCCGTCCACCAGTCCGAACCTGAGCTGGACAACCTTCTTCTCGCGTTCGCTCAACGTGTGGAGGACCGACTCGAGCTGTTCCTGCAGAAGGATGAAGGAAGCGGCGTCCACCGGCACGACGGCGTCGCTGTCCTCGATGAAGTCGCCCAGGTGTGAATCCTCTTCTTCACCGATCGGGGTTTCGAGCGAGACCGGCTCTTGGGAGACCTTCAGGATCTCGCGGACCTTGTCGGCGCCGATGCCCATGACCTTGCCGATCTCGTCGGGGGTCGGCTCGCGGCCCAGGTCCTGCAGCAACTGACGCTGGACGCGGACAAGCTTGTTGATCGTCTCGACCATGTGCACCGGGATGCGGATCGTGCGCGCCTGGTCGGCTATCGCGCGCGTGATTGCCTGGCGGATCCACCAGGTCGCATACGTCGAGAACTTGAACCCCTTCGAGTAGTCGAACTTCTCGACCGCGCGGATGAGACCCAGGTTCCCTTCCTGGATCAGGTCCAGGAACAACATCCCGCGACCCACGTAGCGCTTTGCGATCGAAACGACCAGACGTAGGTTCGCCTCGATCAGCTTCTTCTTGGCGAGTTGGCCGTCGCGCCCCACGCGGTGGAGGAACTCCTCGAGGGCCTCACGGGTCTTGGGGCGGTAGGTCTTGGCTATCTTGTCCCGGCCGATGCCTTCGACCTTGCCGAACGCGCTCAGCTGGTAGTCACGAATCTCCCAAACACGCTCGACGACCAGCTTCAGCTGCTTCTGCTCGACCTTGCCGTCGACCGCCACGCTTCGCTGGAGCGCCGTTGAGAACTCCCCCGCCTCGATCCGGCGGGCCAGATCCACCTCCTGTGAGGCCGTCAAGAGTGGGACCTTCCCGATCTCCTTGAGGTACATGCGGACCGGGTCATTGGTCGGCGCCTTCAGCAGGTCGACCTCGATGCGCACGTTGGTGGCCGGATCGGCTTCCTCGCCGGGGACCTCTATGACCTCGATGCCCTCGTTGGTGAGGTGTTCCTGGATCTGCGTCAGGAACTCCTCGACCTGCTCGGGGGTGAAGTCGTCGACCGGTACCGCTTCGAGCAGGTCCTCGGAAGTCACGAAACCGCGCTCTCGCCCGCGGGCGGTGATCGATTCCTTGGCTTCGTCCAGGCTCAAGATCTCACGAGCCGGTTCGCTCAACGGGGCTCCTCTTCAAGCGGGGGGACAGCGATGCGTAGTGTACGAGGCGTCAACCTCGCCGACAGTTCCGAACCCAGCGAGCCTCAGACGGCTTCCGCTCCCTCACGAAGGCGTCTGAGTTCTCCGTCGACGGCGACCAGTTCGTTGAACAGCCCGTCGTAGTCCGGATCCGAGGTCGGATTCAGCTTCTGCAGCCGGATCCTGAGCGCGTCGCTGCGCGCCTTCAGCATGAATTCCTGCAGCCTCGTCCACACGTGCTCGGCATAGTCCATCGTCGCCTCCCCATCGAGCGGTTCCACCGCGAGCGAAGAGACGGTCGCTGCGAGCTTCTCGTCGGCCCCGCCGGCGAGCGTGCCCACTTCTCCGCCGGCGCCCTTGATGGCGATGAACAGATGTCGCGCCGGCGTGGACCGGAAGTGCTCCTCCGTGAGTCTGCCCTCTAACTCTCGATATATATCGGCATCTCGAACCAGAAGCTTCAGCATCTCGCGCTCGACCCGCTCGTGCGCGCTCGTTCGCTTGATCGCCTTGGCTACATCCTTGGGCTGACCCGCCATGTGCTGTTCCAGGGCGGTCATGACCGAGGCCTCGCTGACCCCGGCCATGTCGGCGATCTGGTGGCCGTATTCGCTGCGGCGCACGGGATCCCGCAGGTTCTCAAGGATCGGAAGGGCCTCGGCAACGGCGGCGGAGCGGTCCTCGATGGTTGAAAGTTCGTAGCGTCCGATGGTGCGCCGGATCATGTATTCGACCAGGGGGCGCGCGGTCTCGGCGGCATCCAGCACCGCCTGCGTCCCGTGCTTCTGGACGAATTCGGCCGGGTCCAGTCCCTCGGGGATGATCATGACGACCGCTTTGACCGGATACTGCTCTTGGAAGGCGAATGCCCTCTCGGCGGCGCGCGCTCCGGCCTCGTCCGAGTCGAAAGCCAGGACCGCGCGCTGGGCGAATCTCGACAGGAGCCTGAAGTGGCTCTCGCCCAGCGCGGTCCCGCATGTCGCGACCGCGTTCTCGATGCCGGCTTGGGCCAGCGCGATCACGTCGGTGTAGCCCTCGACCACGAAAGCCTCTCCCGACTTGGCGATGGCGTTCCGGGCCCGGTTCAGGTTGTAGAGCAACTCGTTCTTCTTGTAGATCGGAGTCTCCGCCGTGTTCAGGTACTTGGCCTGCTCGCCGGCCCTGGGGTCGCTGGGAAGGACGCGGGCACCGAAGCCCACCGCCCTTCCCTGCAGGTCGTGGACGGGGAAGGTGATCCGCGAGCGGAACCGGTCGCGGACGGTCCCATCGTCGCCGCGGCCGGCTAGGCCCGCTTCCAGGAGCAGGTCAGACTGGTAACTGGTCAGCTGACGCAGCAGGAAGTCAGCGTTGCCGGGCGCGTAGCCGATCTGGAACGTCTCAGCGGCGGTGGAGTCGATCCCACGCTCGGCCAGGTAGGAGCGCGCGCCGGCGGCCTCCTTCCCGTCTACCAACGTCTGGTGATACAGGGCCGCAGCCTCCTCGTTCGCCTTATGGAGGGAGCCTTTGCGAGCCGCGGCCTTCCGTTCTTCCGGTGAGTCGCCCTCGTAGCGCAGGTGCACTCCCGCCTGTTGGGCGAGTCGCTCGATGGCCTCGGCGAAGGAAAGGTGCTCCAACTCGGTGAGGAACTTGATGGCGTCACCGCCCTTGCCGCACCCGAAGCAGTAGAAGACCTGCTTGCCTGGCGATACGGAGAACGAGGGCGTCTTCTCCTGGTGGAAGGGACAGAGCCCGCTCATCGAGTCGTGCCCGGCCTTCTTCAACGAAAGGTACTGGGAGACGAGCTTGACGATGTCGGTCCGTTCTCGGACCGCCTCGATGTCCTCCTGCTTGATCTTGCCCGCCAAGGCTTCCGTCCTGTTAGAGGAGCCACCCTTGGGGAAGGAAGAGCTGCTCGTATGTCCTCAGGGCGTAGCGATCCGTCATGCCGGCTATGTAGTCGGCCACTCGGGTCGCGTGGTCCCCAGGTGCCGAATGGTACTCGGCGGGGACCTCGTCGGGGTGTTCGATGTAGTAGGCGAACAGATCGCGGATGAGCTTGGTGGCCTTCTCGTGCTGCTCTCGCGCGCCCTCGCGCATGTAGACCTGCTCGAACATGAAGTCTCGAAGCGCGTCCAGGGCGGCGAATACCTCGGGGGAAAGCTTCACCTCGGGGGCGTCCTGGCTGCGGGCGATCAGGTCGGTGACGAGCGTATCGATCCTGTCCGAGTGCGTGTGACCCAGGATGTCCAGAGCGGTCCCCGGCAGCTCCTCCTGGCTCAGAACCCCTGCCCTGAGCGCGTCGTCCACATCGTGGTTGAGGTAGGCGATGCGGTCTGCGAATCTGACGATCTGCGCTTCCAGCGTGGCCGGTGGGGGCATCGACCAGGGGTGGTTCACGATCCCATCACGTACCTCCCACGTCAGATTCAGCCCGGCACCGTCGTTCTCGAGGAAGTCGACCACGCGAAGGGACTGCTCGGAGTGGCGGAAGGGCCGGCCCAGGAAAGGCGTCAACGCCTGCTCCCCCAGATGACCGAATGGGGTGTGGCCGAGGTCGTGGCCCAGAGCGATGGCCTCGGTGAGGTCTTCGTTGAGTCGAAGGGCGCGCGCGACGGTGCGGGCGATCTGAGAGACGTCGAGCGTGTGGGTCAAGCGCACTCGGTAGTGGTCGCCCTCGGGAGCCATGAAGACCTGTGTCTTCTGCTTGAGTCGGCGGAAGGCCTTGGAGTGCACGATCCTGTCCCTGTCGCGCTGCCAGACGGTGCGGATCGGGTCCTGCGGCTCTTCTCGCTCGCGCCCCTTCGTCGCCGAGGCCAGGGACGCCCGAGGAGAGAGGGTCTGAGCCTCGATCTCTTCGGATCGCTCACGGGGGGTCTGCATGCTCTCCATGGTAGCCGCGGCCTCCGACACCCCCCTAGCCCTGGAACACCCTGTAGTAGAGATAGGCGAAGGTCTCACGGACGTAGCCGGGGAGACGAGTTTCCTCGCTCTTCGCCGCCGACGTCCAGGTTGCCGAGGCATAGCCCTCTATCCCGAGGTCTGAGGCCATCCGCTTGATCCTCAGGTTGTGCCAAGGGTCCGAGACCAGGAACGCGGACTCAAGATGCCTCTCCTTCATGAACGCGGCAGCGGCCTCGAGGCTCTGGTAGGTCGTGGATCCGAAGGGTTCGGCCGCGACCGCCTCGGCGGGCAGCCCATGCCCGATGAGGTAGTCGCGACCGGCCTGGGCCTCCGTGGTTGCATCTCCCGGCTGCTTGCCGCCCAAGACCAAGACGAGCTCGGCCCTGCCTTGCTCGTACAGAAGCTCGGCGTGATCCAAGCGGCCGATGAAGACGGGAGAGGGCTCACCGTTGTACTCGGCCGCCCCCAGCACGAGGATGACGTCGGCGTGCTCTATGAGGCTCGCGTCGTCGGTGTGCGCCGCCCTCCACACGGCGACGCCCGTCGAACCGACGAGCATCGCCGCGGAAAGCGACAGGAGAGCGAGTCCGGTCAGAACCGGGTGACGGCGCATGATTACCACCCGGCCACCCTAGCAACGACGGTCCGAACCCCGATACCGGTGCGCTCAGTCGATACACATCTGGCCAACCCTCGCCTCGAAGAGAACCTCGAGCTTCGCGCCGGATACCAGCCGGTCCAACTCGCTCTTCGACCCGGCGATGACCAGAAGCAGGTACTCGGGACCGTCGTAGGGAGGTGGAGCGCCCGTGAAGCACGTCCCGGGCGAGACCTGCAGCACCCCACCGAGTTTCGGCTCGAGCCGCGAGTAATCCTCGTCCAGATCGTTCGGATCGCTCGCTTGAGCTAACCCGGCTATCCAGGCGTAACCGTCTGACCCGACCGAGGGTACGGCGGTCGGAGTTGGGGATAGGGACGGCAAAGGCGATGGAGCAACGGCCGTCGTCGTTCCCCGACATGATGCCAGCAGAAGCAGGCTGGCCGCCGCCGATGCGAGGACTCCTGGCTTCGACCTGATCAAGGTGCCACCACCCAACTGGAGTTCGCGAAGCGCGGGAGCCGCGAGCGGAAGACCTCGAGCTCGGTCTGCTCGTCCGCCCCCGGCGCGATCCAGAGGATAGTTGCCCACACCCCGGGGCGTACAGCGGTCGGAGCAAGGGTGGAATCTAGGACCTTCACCGCGGCGCCGGACCCGTACACATCGCGGATCTGCTGAGCAGCAGCCTCGGCCTCGACTCTCGATGCGAAATCGCCTACGAGGATCGCCACCTCCCGGGCGGGCGGAGTTGCCACTCCCGATCCAGCAGGTTCGGTGTCGCTCCGCCTCGGAGCACGTGCAACAGCGGCTCTGTCCGGATCGGCCACATCCATCGGGTCGACGAGAACAGCTCCGCAGCCCGCCGGAACGAGGGAGCCGGACGGAGCCTCCTTGAAGATGCGCCAGGCAGCCGACTCCTCATCTCTGACGTTCCAAAGGCGAGCATCACCCTGATAGCCGGCCAGGAATCGCTCGCCGGCCAGGGATCGCAGCGGACTCGAACTCTCGCCCTTCAGACTCCACAACTGGAAGGTGGGCTGCGTAGTCGACCAGGCCGTTCCCACCACCCTGACGAACTCGATCGCCCCCGATGGGGCTAGGATCGGCGTCCGGACGACCGACCACCGCCCCCTCGACGCCGAGAAGTTGGTAACGCGATCCCAGGTTGCGGTTCGAAGGTCATAGCTCCAGAGGTTGCTGAGGTACTCCCCCTCTTGGGTCCCTATCGGAGCGGGCTCGGACACCACGGTCACGATACGTGCGGCATCGGCGAACACCGGAGAGAACAGAAGGCTGACGTCATCGGAGAACGCAACCGTCGAGACTTCTCCCGTCTCCTGCGACCAGATGCCGAGATCGGAACCCTCAGCCCAGACCAGATCGCCCACCGGTGACCACGACGGGTTCGAGGCCTCGCTCGGCCGCGGAAGCCGTAGCGGTCCCTGAGGCCGGAGGGCCTCGACTACGTCATTCCCCTCTAGGTCGCGCACGAATGCGACCCCGAACCCTGGGCTCGACGCGACATGGCGGACCACACCGGGCTCAGCGGATGCGACCTTCGCGGTTCCGTCCGGGTCGACCAGCACCAGAGCGCCATCCAACTCCGCGGGGATCGCTCCCGTCGATGTGAAAGCCATGGCACTCGTGGCGGGGCGCCTAAGCTGCCCGCAACCTGTAGCTCCCGAGGTTCCGGCCCAGCCTTGCGCAACGGCCGACCCGGCCGCCACCGTTGCCAACAGGGATGCGATCGATATCGTCCTCTTCATGCAGATCTCCTCTCTTCAGTAGCCTGTGACGTACTGGAAGTGCATCGGGTCTGGCGTCGTGGAGAAGTTCAAACCCCAGAAGAAGCGGTGGCCCGGATCAGAGCCACGCCAGATGTCTGGTAAGTAGGTCCCGTAGTCCGTTCCATCGGCGCCCCGGCCGTTCCAACGGTCCTGACCGACCGGATTGCGGGCGGAGTTGGTGTCGACTGCGGCCCCGAAGGCGTGGGTGGACCACGTTGTCGTACCCGCGATGTACCTGCAGTTGTATCCGTAGACGCCATAGTCGACAGCGCCGTCGCGGTGGGCCGCATTGATGTGGGTCCTCACGTTGTAGGCCACGTCGCGGCCGATGTAGGTGTTGACATAGACGTACCCCGGTGTCGTCCTTGAGGATTGCACGGGCCAGTAGGACCTGGAGTCGTTGGCCGCGTTGCTGCAATGAACGCCGAATCTGGCGACCATCTCGCTCAACCCGTTCGGGCGGCTCGGAATACCCGAGGACGAGTGATCGTGCACCCACTCTCCCAAGTGGTTGGCCAGGGCAACCCTGGGGAACCACGCGGCAAGGATGACTGCGCAGAGGACCCCTGCTCGAACGAAGTGCCGAACGGGCCGGTGTACACCTAGACCGTTCATGGAACCACCTCCTGCACATCCGGGGGGAGGAGGGGAAGGAATCACGCACGCTACCGAAGCGCCGGCGCGCAACACATCGCCGATATGGGGGACTTCCCCCGACCTACGGCGGATTACGTGTGCGACCGGTCACAGGTCGAGCTGACCCGAAGGATGAGTACCAGTGGCTACTTGCTCGCGACTTCCGCGTCGCCGATGGCTGCTTGGCCGGCGGCTAGCCGCGCCGTTTCAACCCGGAACGGCGAGCAGCTCACGTAGTCCAAACCGATCTGGTGGCAGAAGACCACGCTCGCCGGGTCTCCCCCGTGCTCGCCGCAGATGCCGAGGTGAAGCGCCGGGTTGGCGGCCTTGCCCTCTTCGCACGCGATCGACATCAGCCGGCCCACGCCCGCCCGGTCAACCGTTACGAACGGATTCGCCGGAACGAGCTTGCGCTCCTCGTACATGCCGACGAACTTACCGATGTCGTCGCGGCTGAACCCGAATGCGGTCTGGGTCAGGTCGTTCGTCCCGAAGGAGAAGAACTCGGCCGCCTCGGCGATCTCGCCCGCCGTGACCGCCGCCCGTGGCAACTCGATCATGGTCCCCCACTCGAAGTGAGACAGCTCGACGCCCTCGGCCGCAAGGACTTCCGCCGCAACGGGTTGCAGCTCAGCGAGCATCTGCTGCAGCTCGGGAGCGGTCGCCACGAGCGGGATCATTATCTCGACCTTCGGGTCCCCGCCCTCCTTCTTAACCTGCGCCGCCGCAAGACAGATCGCGCGGACCTGCATCGCGTACAGCCCCGGCTTCACGATCCCCAGCCGCACCCCGCGCAGACCCAGCATCGGGTTCATCTCGTGAAGCTCGTTGACCTTGGTCAGCACCTTCTTCTGCTCGTCCACGTTCTCGCCGCGCGACTCGGCCAGAGCGACCTCGACCGCGAGAGAGACCTGATCGGGCAGGAATTCGTGCAGAGGAGGATCCAGCAGCCGCACCGTCACCGGCAGACCGCTCATCGCGCGGAAGATCCCGACGAAGTCCTCCCGTTGCAGCGGCAGCAGGATGTCGTAGGCGGCCTGCTCCTCGACCGTCGTCTCCGCGAAGATCATCTGGCGAACGGCGAGCACTCGCTCCTCTCCCAGGAACATGTGCTCGGTCCGGCAGAGGCCTATGCCCTCGGCGCCGCGATCGCGGGCGTTGGTTGATTGGTCCGGCGTGTCGGCGTTGGCGCGTACACGAAGGCGCCTTACTTCGTCGGCGCGAACCATCAGTCGCGCGAAGGCCTGCCAGATCTTGGCTTCACGGGCCGCCGCGTCGCCGCTTCGGGCCTTCTCCAGGACGGATTCCTCCAGGGGAAGTTCGCCCAGGTAGACGTTGCCGCTGAAGCCGTCGATCGTGATGACGTCGCCCTCTGCGACCTTCGTCCCGTTCGCGGTGAACGTGCGTGAGGCGAAGTCGAGCTTGATCGCGTCTGCCCCGCATACCGCCGGGATGCCCTCCCCGCGGGCAACGACGGCCGCGTGCGAGTTGGTCCCGCCGGCACTCGTCAGGATCCCTTGGGCGGCGATCATCCCGTGGTAGTCGTCGGGGGTCGTCTCTCGCCTGACGAGGATCACGCGCTCGTCCCGGCTCGCCCACTCCTGAGCCTCGTCGGCGGTGAAGACGACCTTGCCGGTCGCCGCTCCGGGCGATGCGTTCAGCCCCGCCGCGATCGGGGTTGCGCCCGCCCCGGAAGATATGACCCTCTTGAACAACTCCTCCAGTCGGTTGGCGTCGACCCTCAGCAGGGCTTCGTCCTCGGAGATGAGGTTCTCCTCGAGCATGTCGTAGGCCATGACCCACTCGCCGAAGGCCGTACGCTTGCCGACGCGGGTTTGCAGGATCCACAGACGGCCCTTCTCGATCGTGAACTCGATGTCGCACATGTCGCGGTAGTGGTTCTCCAGTTTGGCCATCGTCTCGCGCAGGCCCGCGTAGCTGGCCGGGTCCAGCCGTTCCAACTCCGAGAGCTTCAGCGTGTTGCGGATACCGGCCACGACGTCTTCGCCCTGGGCATTCTCCAGATAGTCGCCGTAGGGAACGCGCTCGCCGTTCGCCGGATCGCGCGTGAACGCCACGCCGGTTCCTGAGTCGTCGCCGCGGTTGCCGAACACCATCGCCTGCACGTTGACCGCGGTGCCGAGCGAATCCGAGATCTTGTTCTGCCGGCGATAGTCGACCGCGCGCCTGCCGTTCCAGGACTTGAAGACGGCCTCGATCGCCAGCCTCATCTGCTCGCGAGGATCTGTCGGGAAATCCGACCCCGTGTGCTGCTTGTAGATGTCGAGGAACTCGCCGATCACATCGCGCAGGTCCCCGGCGTCCAGGTCGGTGTCGGAGGCGTCCTGGCCCTTATGCGCCTTGGCCGCATCGAGCGCCTCTTCGAATGCAGCACCGGGAACGTCCATCACGATCTTGCCGAACATCTGGATGAATCGCCGGTAGGCGTCGTGGGCGAACCTCATGTCATCGCCCGACTGCTTGGCTAAGCCGAGCATCGAATCCTCGTTGAGCCCGAGGTTCAACACGGTGTCCATCATCCCGGGCATCGAGAACTTGGCCCCCGACCGGACGCTTACGAGGAGCGGATCGGCGGTATCGCCCAGCTTCTTGCCCATGGCGGCCTCGAGAGCCTGAAGGCGCGCTTCGGCTTCGTCCATGAGACCGGCTGGGAAACCTCCATCGGCCAGATACGCCAGGCAGGCCTCGGTCGAGATCGTGAACCCGTGCGGTACCGCGATGCCCATGTTCGTCATCTCGGCGAGGTTGGCCCCCTTCCCGCCCAGGAGGTCCTTCATGTCCCTGTTGCCTTCGGAGAAGTCGTAGACGTACTTGGTCACGAGCGAGCCTTTCGAGCGCATGGATAGCCGGAGCGCTCAGTTTACGGGAATGGTCCTGGTTCCCGGGCCGAGGATAAGGCCAGGTCAGGGCATACACATCGGTGTGTAGTCGGTGTAACCTGCAAGGGTGGGAAAGATGACGAGGACCAACATCGTTCTGGACGATGAGCTCGTGGGAAAGGTCATGGATACGTTCGGGCTCAAGTCCAAGCGAAAGGCGATCGACTTCGCTCTGCACGCCGTTCTGGGCGAAGCCGAGGAACCTATCAGTGACCCATGGGCTGCGGCCCTTGAACTCGAGGGCATGTGGGCCGATCGCAGCGAAGCCGAGCTCCGCGAGATATACGGCGACGAGATGCCGGACAAGCGGAACGGGTGATCCTGCCCGATTCCTCCGCGTGGATCGACGAGATCCGAGGGACCCGGAGCCCGGCTCACCTTGCGCTCAGGCGCCTGCTGGGCGACGGAGCCGAGATCGCGGTGACGGAGCCCGTCGTCATGGAGCTGCTCACTGGTACTCGCTCGCCCGCTGAGTACCGGGCGACGAGACGGCGGCTCCTCGCGTTTCCGCTCCTTCGGGTCGGCGACCTGGTCACCTACGAGCGCGCGGTCGCGGTCCAGCGTGCATGCAGGGCGGCGGGTGAGCCCGTCCGAAGCATGATCGACTGCTTGATCGCGGCGGTTGCGATACGCGAGAGCGCTTCGGTCCTTCACGCCGACCGCGATTTCGACGTTATCGCACGCCACACGGGCCTGAAGATCGAGCCGGTCGGCGCCTAACCCGCAGCGGCTTGAAGCGCAGCGAGTGAGTCCGCGTCCGAGGCGAACCCGACGCTCACATGGGTGGCATCCGCCACATCGACGAACGCTGCGGCATCGCCCAGCCACGATCGCATCGCTGAGGCGAACTCCGTTGCATCGGCGCGTGTATCCCAGACGGTCACCATCATCACCGCAACGCGATCACCGTTGGACCAAGCCCGGTAGATGCCGCCGTCCCAACCTGCGGCTGCGTCCGCGGCGCGGCTCCCATCCAGCCGAAGGTCGAGCATGATCGAGAACCAAGCCTCCCCTATCTCGGACACGTCCAGATCGGACCAGCCGCTGCCCAGCAGGTCCGGTACGTCCAGCGGCTGGGGGATGTCGTTCGGGTAGCGCTCCGGGTGGATCACCTGTTCGGTCGATACCGGCAATCGCCGGAGAACCTCGTTGACCGCCTGCTCGCCCCCGTCCGATCTCCTCCGAGAGATGAAGATGAGCCCGGCGTTATACGGCCACTGCTCCAGGCTCATCAGGAACGGGGGGACTCCGGGCGTCGAGGCCCCGGCAGAACCGATGTCACCTATCTCCCCTAGTTCCCCGCGGCGGGCCAGTTCCGCGGCGATGGAGATCGAATAGAACTGGGCGCTGCCTTCGATGGCGCCCAGGGCCGCCATCTGAAGCTCGTCTCGGCAGTTGATCCCGTACTTGTCTGTGCGGGTCAGGTCGAAGTGCTGATCGTCGAGCGCATGGGTCAGCTCGTGCGCAAGGGTGATGTTCTCCACGGCCGATGGTTGGTCGCTGCCGACGAAGACGAGCTCGCCCGTCTCCGGCACGTAGAAGCCGATCACCTGACCCTCGAAGTAGCTGGAGACGGCCTCACCAAGGTCGGTGCCATGTGGGATGACTCCGATGGTCTGCCAGGCAAGACCCCTGCGGTGCAGCTGATCGGCAGAGACAGAGGACGCGAGGATCTCCTTGAGTCTGTCGTTGATCTGAGCATCCGTCAGCGCCTGGACCGGAACAGGGTGCTTGAAGGTCAGGCCTCTCACCTGTTCGACGACTGCTTCGATGGCGGTGACGACCGGCGGCACCGGGTCGTGCCGGGTGCCGCCCTCGGACTGCGGCGGAGTGGGCGTATCGCACAGCCGATCCAGTGCCGCGGCGGCCGAGCCGGCACCGCTCGGCGCCGCCGAGGGCTCCGGATCGCGGGAAGGGACCGGCGGCGAGGACCGCTCGGTGTCGGACCCGGGGGTGCTGGAGCTGGTGCACGCCACCGCCAATACGAGCACTACCGAGAAGGCCGCCAGCCTCCGGATCATCGGCGCCTGGGCAGCACCAGCCCGGCGAGAACCGCGATGATCGCGGCGGCGGAGAAGGCGATCGAGACCCAGAGTAGGCCGGTCGACTTCAAGAACCCGATGGCTGCCGCGCCGAGGGCCGCCCCTGCCGCGAGCATCAGTACGAAGCCGATCAGGTAGAGGCTCACCCATCCACGGGTGGGTTCGCCCTTCACAGGCGCTCCCGAAGGTATCCGGCTAGCGTCTCGATCGGGATACGGTCCTGTTGCATCGTGTCGCGTTCTCGGACGGTCACTTGCTTGTCTTCGAGCGAGTCGAAGTCGACGGTGACGCAGAACGGGGTTCCGACCTCGTCCTGGCGGCGGTAGCGGCGTCCGATCGCTCCGGCGTCGTCGTACTGGCACATCCATGAGGACTTGACCTCGTCGAACACGCGCTTGGCCTCGGGAACCAGAGTCTCGTTCCGCGACAGCGGCAGCACGGCCACCTTCACGGGCGCCAGCGAGCGATGCAGTCCCAGCACGGTTCGTTTGTCGGTGTCGCCCTTGGCCGTCGGGACCTCTTCGACCCGATAGGCATCGATCAAGAACGCGAGCAACGACCGGTCGACCCCGGCCGCCGGTTCGATGACGTAGGGCAGGTAGCGCTCCTCCTTCTCCTGGTCGAAGTAGGTCAGGTCCTCGCCGCTGGCTTCCTGATGTGCCTTCAGGTCGAAGTCGGTGCGGTTGGCGATGCCCTCGAGTTCGCCCCAACCGAACGGGAACTCGTACTCGACGTCGGTGGCGGCCTTGGCGTAGTGCGCCAGTTCATCCGGCTCGTGCGCCCGAAGCCGCAACTTGTCCTTGGTCATCCCAAGATCCAGATACCACTGCAGACGCTGCTCGATCCAGTAGGAGAACCACTCCTCGTCGGTGCCGGGTTTGACGAAGTACTCCATCTCCATCTGTTCGAACTCCCGGGTTCGGAAGATGAAGTTTCCCGGGGTGATCTCGTTGCGGAAGCTCTTGCCGATCTGAGCGATGCCGAATGGGAGCTTCCGCCGCGCGACCTGCTGCACGATCGAGGAGTCCACGAACATCGCCTGAGCGGTTTCGGGGCGAAGGTACGCGACGCTGTCGTCGTCGGCCACCGGTCCCAGCTGGGTTTGAAGCATCAGGTTGAACTGCTTGGCCTCGGTGAAAGCGGCGCTGCCGCAGTTCGGGCAGGTGCGGTTATCGGCCAGATGATCCTCGCGGAAGCGCTGGTGACAGGAGATGCACTCGACCAGTGGATCGGAGAAGCCCGCCACGTGGCCTGAGGCCTCCCAGACCTTCGGAGACATGATGACCGCAGCCTCGAGGCCGACCACGTCCTCGCGAAGCTGGACCATCGAGCGCCACCAGGCCTCGCGGATGTTGCGGCGCAGTTCCACTCCCAGGGGGCCGTAATCCCAGGCCGAGCGCAGACCCCCGTAGATCTCGCTGGACTGGAAGGCGATGCCCCGGCGCTTGGCCAGGGAGGTGACGGCCTCCATGAGGTCGGTCACGGATTGCTCCTTTCGGGTTCCCGGTCGCTGGGTGCGGCCGCTGGCGTGACGTCCATGCTACCGGCGAGGTCGGCGGGCGCGGCCCAAGAGCCTGTGCTGAATCGGTGGCCTGCCCCTCTAGGTCGTTCGACCTAACCCGAACCCGGGAGATCCCACCCATCTGCTGAGCATTCGGAGTTGCTCGTAGGGATACCATCTGAGTCGAGGAGGCGCCTCGTCGATACGAGGAGGCGGCTGACCATGATCACGTGCAAGAGCTGCGGCGCTTCGATGGCCGACGACCTGGACTGGTGCAGCCGGTGCTTCACTCGCCTCGAGCGCCCCACGCCCGTCGCGATCGGCAAGGACAAGGTGCTCACCCTTCCTGATACCGGAAGACCCAGGTTCTTCTCAGGAAGTCCGACGGCTTTCGGGATCATAGGAAAGATAGCCATGACCGGGATCCTCATCGGGCTGGGGATCGCCGGATTCATCGCATTCAGGAACTGGACCGATGTGATCGGACGGCCGGGTTGGGCGTTCGGGATGTTCCTGCTCACGGGCTACTCGATGCTCGCCCTGGTGGCGACCTGGAACCTATGGAAGCCTTCCAGGCCCTCCGTGACGAGTGGGAGCCTGCGACGAGAACGCATCATCGTCGTGGACGGCGAGCTCGAAGAGAGGATCGAAGCGGCCCAGGAATCCCTGCGCGGCGGCGCTCCCTCCGCTTAGACGATCCCGATATCCCCTTCCGGAGCGCCCCGGATACACTCGATCGATGCTGCCGCGCCACCCTGCGATCGCCATCTCGTTCGCGATCGCGGTCTTGGCGGCAGCATCTGCGATGGCCCCTGGACCTGCGCCTGTCCTCTCGCTGAGGGACACGGGACGGCCGAACATCATCCTGATCGTCACCGACGACATGCGTGCGGACTCGCTGGAGGCGATGCCCTATGTCCAGACCCTGCTGGGGGGCCACGGCGTCACGTTCTCGAACGCGTTCGTGACGACTGCCTTCTGCTGCCCGTCCAGGGCGAGCATCCTTACCGGGCAGTATTCCCGCAACCACGGCGTTCTGAGCGGCGTGGCGCCCGATGGAGGCGCCGCCGCGTTCGACGACACGTCCACCCTTGCGACCTGGCTCCAGGATGGCGGTTACACAACCGCCATGGTGGGCAAGTATCTGAACGACTACCCGGCGATCGGACGGACCTACGTCCCGCCGGGCTGGGATGAGTTCGATGCGATCGCTTCGGACCCCGCGGCGCGCTACTACAATTATCTGCTGAATGAGAACGGCCACCTGACCCATCACGGCATCGCGCCTTCGGACTACTCCACGACCGTGCTTACCCGCCTCGCCTCCTCTTTCGTCGAGCGCACCTACTCGCCCTTCTTCCTGTACTTCGCCCCGATCGCCCCTCACGAGCCGGCCGTCCCCGCGCCCGGTCCGCCTGAGGAGCTCCGGCCCCAAGTCGAGATCTCCGAGTCGGCCTCGTTCGATGAGGCCGACGTCACGGACAAGCCGTGGGGAGATCAGGTCGAGCCGCTCTCCGCGGCTCGGGCGGCTCAGTACCGCGGCCTTCAGACCTCGATGCCCGAGAGCTTGAGTGCGGTCGACGAGGCGATCCGCCGGTTGGTCGCTACCGTCGGCGCGCGCGGCGGTCTCGATAACACGATCATCATCTTCACTTCCGACAACGGCTTCCTGTGGGGAGAGCACAGACTCAGGGGCAAGATCTGGGCCTACGAGGAGTCGATCCGCGTACCTCTGGTGGTGCGGATGCCGGACGAGGCCGGCGCGCAGACCGACGACCATCTCGCCCTCAACATCGACCTGGCGTCCACGATCGCCGAGCTGGCCGGGGTTGGGACCGGCCTGCCCCAGGACGGCGTCAGTCTGGTCCCTCTCCTTCGAGGGCAAGCGTCTTCGACGTGGAGAGACTCGTTCGTGGTGGAGTACCTCGGGTCGCAGAAGTACGCGGGGACCCCTCCGCCGTTCGAGGCCATCCGCACCGAGCGGTACCTGTACGTCCGCTACCTGAACGGTTGGCGAGAGCTGTACGACCTTCGCTCAGATCCCTTCGAGTTGGACAACATCGCAGGCAGCTCGCCCGATCTGCAAGCCGGGCTCGATGAACGGCTCGACGGCCTGCTCGCCGACTGAAGGGACGGGGCTCGCTCGTTGGCGCGGCGCGGGTCCTCCCATAGAGTCCCGGAGATGCCCGAGGTGACCTGCCCTTCCTGCTCGACCCGCCAGCCGATCGAGGCCGGTTCCGTTGAGTACTCGTGCGCCGAGTGCGGCATCGACTGGCGCCTCGTCGCCTGCGGTCGATGCGGCAAGCGCTTCCACGCCCGAGCCGGCTCCACCGCCTGGACCTGTCCCTCCTGCGGCCTGGAGCAGGAGATCATCTCTGCCGAGAGGGGCCGGCATCCCGAGTACATGCGCGCGCCGGCGTCCGGCCGGCCGGCGCGTCTGGCGATGCTGGCGGCGGGGATCGTGATCGTGGTCCTCGGATCCTTCCTGCTCACCCGAGGAGGGGGCGAGGCATCACCGACCGGCGACGCCTCGGGAGGTGACATCCTTGCGACCGCCTGCGCTCACAAACTGGGCATAGGCGAGATCCGCTACGACGCCTTCCTTCGCAACGCGGCTACGTTCCGCAAGGATTCGGCCGCCCTCGAGCAGGACGGGCAGACCGACGCCGCCGCGAAGTTCGCAGACCTGGCGGACTCGTTGGAAGCGTACGCGATCGTGCTGGAGGCCTCCGCGGACACGACCGAAGTCGAGGCGTCGATGCAGGAAGCCCTTCTCGCGCTTCCCTGCTAGTCGTCGGCGACGGATCCGAAACGCCGGTCGCGCTTCTGGTAGTCGCGGATCGCTTCGAACAGCACCTCGCGGCTGAAGTCGGGCCAGAAGATGGGTGTGAACCAAAGCTCGGCGTACGCGGCGCGCCAGAGCAGGAAGTTGGAGATGCGTTGCTCTCCGCTGGTTCGTATCAACAGATCGGGATCGGGCATGTCAACGTCGTACAGACGCTCCGCGATCGCGGCCTCGTTGATCTTCTCGATGCGGAGCTTCCCGGCATCGTGATCGCGAACCAGCTGCTTGACCGCATCGACGATCTCGGCCCGGCCGCCGTAGTTGAAGGCGATGGTCAATGTCATGCCGGTGTTCTCGCGGGTCAGGGCCTCGCTGATCTCGATCTCCCTGAGGACGCTGCGGGGAACGCGCCAGTCCCGGCGGCCGGTGAACCGGATGCGCACGTTCATCTCGTGCAGCTCGTCGCGGTGGCGGCGCAGGATGCCGCGATTGAAGTTCATCAGGTAAAGGACCTCTGAGGCCGGACGGCGCCAGTTCTCTGTGGAGAAGGCGTAGACCGTCATCCATCCCAGGCCCACCTCGACGCCGCCTTTGACGGTGTCGAACAGGGCTTCCTCCCCGGCGGCGTGGCCGTCGGTCCTGGGCAGGCCACGCTGGGTCGCCCAGCGGCCGTTTCCGTCCATGACGATGGCGACGTGTGAAGGAACGCGTTCGCGATCGATGTCGGACAGATAGCTCATGTCGTGGTCCTTGCCAGCATCGGAAGCGACTTCAACCGCCTGTCGAAGTGGTGCTCGGCGAAGCCGTAGAGCAGGGCGCGAGCCTCCTTGCGGATGCGGGGATCGTGCTGGGTGGTCGCGCCGGCATCGGCCAACTCGGCAAGGCCCACGGATCCCAAGTAGGCGAGGGCGTCGCGGGAAGCGGGCCCGGCACCGGGCTCGGCGTGAAGACGGCAGAGCGCTCCCCCGTGGCCCGCGTCGAACAACTCCGGATCCTTCTGGCCGCAGACCGCACACGCCGTGAGCGAGGGGTGAAAGCCCGACAGCGACAGAAGCTTGAGCATGAACGACTCGGTGACCGCTCCAGGGTCCGCCGGCCGGGTCTCCAGAGCCCTCAGGCCGCTGAGCAACAACAGGAAGAGCCGTACGTTGCGTTCG
Organism: Actinomycetes bacterium; assembly: GCA_031423155.1. Classification (GTDB taxonomy): domain Bacteria; phylum Actinomycetota; class UBA4738; order UBA4738; family HRBIN12; genus JANPEZ01. The sequence continues at coordinate 9,936 of JANPEZ010000016.1, read as the reverse complement.
TGTTCCTCGGCGACCTTGTCTACGGCCTCGAGCATCGTCTCTCCGCAGGAGAACAAGGCCAGGTCTTCGCGCAGGGCCGGGTGCGGATCGATGATGTCGGCCTGCGTGATGGTGTCCAAAGACCCGCGCCCGCGGTAGAGCATCAATGAGACGTGGGTGGCCGGCTCCAGGCGGGCGCCGAAACGGCTGGTCGTCTTGCGGATACCCTTGGCGACCCCGCGGACCTTGCCCGCGTTCTGGGTCATGACCGTGACTATCTTGTCGGCCTCACCGAGCTTGTGAGAGCGCAGGACGACACCCTGCTCCTTAGCGAGTGGCATAGGTCGAATCGTACTGCGGGGCAATGACCCTGAAGAAGGGAACGGTTTGACGATTCCGTGACATCGTCCCGGCTCATGCCCCGATGGGGTGCCAGACGGTCTTGAACTCCATCAGGGCGGTGACCTCGTAGGGGCTCTGAGCCGATGCCGAGAAGGGATCGGAGGTCGGGGCACTGTGGAGGCGCTTGACGTTCTCGGCAGCCAGGGTCTGGACCTCGGCCATCAGGTCGGCGGGCACCCCAGTAACGTCCAGTGCGTTCACGTCCATGTGACCCGCCAGCCAAGGGGCCAGCTCGACGGTCGAGCCGGTAAGGATGTTCACGACTCCCGCGGGTACATCGGAGGTCGCCAGGACCTCGGCCAGCGAGATGGCGGGCAGCGGAGACCGCTCGCTCGCCAGGACCACCGCGGTGTTGCCCGAGACGATGGCCGGAGCGAGTCGCGAGATCAGGCCCAGCAGCGACTGATCCTGCGGGGCAACCACACCCACCACTCCGGTCGGCTCCGGGACCGTGAAGTTGTAGTACGGGCCGGCAACCGGGTTGGTCCCTCCCAGGACCTGGCCGATCTTGTCCGCCCATCCGGCGTACCAGACCCATCGGTCGATCGCGGCATCGACTCCGCGGTCAGGATCGGAGGCGCCGGCGTCGGCCAACTCGGACCTGAACTGCTCACGGCGCCCCTCCATGAGTTCGGCGACGCGGTAGAGGATCTGCCCGCGGTTGTAGGCCGTCATCGCGGCCCACCCGGGCTGGGCCGATCGGGCTGCCTTCACCGCATCTCGCAGGTCCTTTCGCGAAGCCTGCGCGGCGCGAGCAATCGGCCGGCCATCGTTCGCCAGAACTTCGTAGGAACGGCCCGACTCGCTGCGCGGGAACTTGCCTGCTATGAACAACTTGGCGGTGCGCTTGACGGGGACGCGGCTCATATCTCGCCGCCATCGAAAGCCAGGTAGGGCTCGAGCCCCTGCAGGCCGCCTTCCCTGCCGAAACCGCTCTCCTTGTATCCGCCGAAGGGCGAGGCCGGATCGAACCGGTTGAACGTGTTGGCCCAGACCACCCCGGCGCGCAGACGCTCGGCCATCCAAAGGATGCGCGAGCCCTTCTCGGTCCAGACCCCGGCCGATAGGCCGTAGGGAGAGTTGTTCGCTTTCTCGACCGCCTCCTCCGGGGTGCGGAAAGTCAGTATCGAAAGGACCGGACCGAAGATCTCCTCGCGAGCGATGCGATGAGATTGCGAGACACCTGTGAACAGCGTCGGGCGGAACCAGAAACCGCGCTCGGGCAGATCGCAGAAGGGCTGGTACATCTCGGCTCCCTCGGCAACGCCGGATGCGACGAGTTCCTCGATCTTGTCCAGCTGCTGCCTGGAGTTGATCGCGCCGATGTCGGTGTTCTTGTCCAGGGGGTCGCCGATCCTCAGCGTCTGGAGCCGTTCTTTGAGTTTGTCGATCAGGATCTCGAAGACCGGCTCTTGGACGAGCAGGCGCGAGCCGGCGCAGCACACGTGGCCCTGGTTGAAGAAGATGCCGTTGACCACTCCCTCTACGGCCTGGTCGAGTGCGGCGTCTTCGAAGACGACGTTCGCGGCCTTGCCCCCCAACTCGAGGGTCAACCGCTTGCCCGTCCCCGCAGTGGCACGCCGGATCAGCTTGCCGACCTCCGTTGAACCGGTGAACGCGATCTTGTCGACCGGCGCGGCGACTAGGGCGGCACCCGTCTGGCCCGCGCCGGTCACGATGTTGACGACTCCGGGCGGAAGCTCGGCCTCGCGGATGACCTCGGCCAGGAGCAGCGCCGTAAGCGGCGTGGTCTCGGCAGGCTTGAGAACGACCGTGTTGCCGGTTGCCAGAGCGGGGGCGAGTTTCCAGGCCGCCATCAGCATGGGGAAGTTCCACGGGATGATCTGGCCGGCGACGCCTATGGGCCTTGGAGTGCGACCCGGGAAGGCGTACTCGAGCTTGTCGGCCCAGCCCGCGTAGTAGAAGAAGTGTGCGGCCGCGAGGGGAAGGTCTATGTCGCGCGACTCTTTGATCGGCTTTCCGCCGTTCATGGTTTCAAGGACGGCGAACTCACGCGCGCGTTCCTGCAGGGCGCGCGCGATGCGGAACAGGTACTTGGCTCGCTCGCTCCCGGCCAACCCCCGCCAGGTCGTTCCGGCATCGCGGGCGGCATCGACCGCCAGCCCGACGTCTTCGGGTCCCGCTTCGGCCACCTCGGCCAGGGTCTCCTCGGTCGCCGGGTTGATGGTCTCGAACCACCGGCCGGACTTGGGATCGACGAAGTCGCCACCGATGAACAGGCCGTAGCGATCCGCGAGCTTGACGATGTCGGTCGACTCGGGCGCCGGCGCGTACTCCCAGGAGGGCATCGGGGTCTGGATCGCGTCGGTCATCAGTCGATCGTGAAGTAGTCGGGGCCCTGGTACCGGCCGGTCCGCTGTTTGTCTATCTGCATGAGTACGTCGTTCAGCAGCGACGAGGCTCCTATCCGGAACAGGTCCGGCGTCATCCACTCGGGTCCGAGGGTTTCGTGCAGCACCACCAGATACTGGATCGCCTGCTTGGCGGCGCGCACGCCGCCGGCGACCTTGATGCCGACACGCCTGCCCGTCTCGCGGAAGAAGTCCCGGGCAGCCTCTTCCATGCAAAGGGCCGTCGGCAGCGTCGCGTTCACGCCGATCTTGCCGGTGGAGGTCTTGATGAAGTCTGCGCCTGCGGCCATCGCAAGGACGCTCGCCTGGCGGATCCGGTCGTAGGAACCCAGCTCGCCGGTCTCCAGGATGACCTTCAGGTGCGCCGAACCCGCGGCTTCACGAGCGCCCGCCAGTTCTTCGAAGGTCTCGCGATACCGGCCACCCAGGAAGAGGGAGCGGTTCAGGACGATGTCAATCTCGTCGGCGCCCATCGCGGCCACGTCGCGGATCTCTTGCAGGCGGGCATCGAGGGGGCCGAGCCCGCTCGGGAAGGATCCCGCGACGCTCGCGACCTTGACCCCGGTTCCCGCGAGCTCTTGCACCGCAACCGGAACGAGCTGGGGATATAGACACACGGCCGCCACGGACGGGATCGAGGGATCGACGGGATCGGGACGGACCGCCTTCGAGCAGAGGGCGACGATCTTGCCCGCGGTATCGCTGCCCTCCAGGGTCGTCAGGTCCATGCATCGGATGGCCAGGTCGAGGGCCCACAGTTTGGCATCCTTCTTTATCGAGCGGGAAGCCAGCGCGGCTGCTCTGCCCTCGAGCCCGACGGCGTCGACGGCGTGCACGCGGGCGAGGAGGCGCACCGCCTCACGGGGAGCGAGGGAGCCCGGCGCTCTGGGCGTTATCTCTGCTGCTTGCGACATCCCGGCGGCTCCTGACGCGAAGGCATCCATCGTAGCCGAGATGGCTTAGGCTTCGGTGGCCTGAACTTCAAGGAGGACCAGATGCGGAAGTCTTTCATCGTGCTGCTCGCGATCGTTGCCATGGCGGGCGCGGCCTGCAGTAAGTCTGGCGGTTCGTCCGCCGCCGGCGAACCTACCGATACGGGCGGGCCGGCGTGTTCGGACCTTTCCGGCGACAACCCGTTCACCATCACGATCCACGACTTCGCGTTCGACCCGTCGTGTCTGACCGCCGCATCGGCCTCTGCGATCACCGTCATCAACGAGGACTCTGCGGACCACACATTCACGATGGACGACACCCAGGTGGATGTCACGATCGCGGCTGGAGAAACCTTCAACGGAGAGTCCGCGGGGCTTGCTCCGGGCGACTACCACTTCCATTGCAAACTCCACCCGACGATGACCGGCATGATGACGGTCGTGTAGCGCCGCCGTTAGAACCCCAGTCGGTCTAGGGCTTTCGGGTCCCGCTGCCATCCCTTGACGACCTTGACGCGAAGGTCGAGGTGAACGCGCGTGCCGAGGAGCTTCGCCATCTCGGCGCGCGCCTCCGACCCGATGTCCTTGAGCGTGGCCCCGCCCTTGCCGATCACGATCCCCTTCTGGGAGTCCCGCTCGACGACCAGGTTCGCGTGCACCGTCGTGAGGCTGCCCTCGCGTTGTATCTCCTCGATGGTGACGGCTACCGAGTGTGGGACCTCCTCGCGCGTGACGCGAAGAGCCTGTTCTCGTATCAGCTCGGCAAGCCGCGTCTGGATGGACTGGTCGGTTATCTCCTCGTCGGGGTACAGGGAGGGGCCCTCGGGCATGCGGGCCAGGATCAACTCGCGAAGCGTCTCGACTCCCTCTCCTCCGAGCGCCGAAAGCGGCACGATCTCGTCGAAGTCGCCCAGGGCGGCGGCGGCAACGAGCTGGGGGACGACTTTGACGTGCTGCATCCGGTCGACCTTGTTGACCACGCAGATCCTGGAAGCGGTCGCCGGAGCGAGTTGCCTGGAGTAGACGAAGGCGTCTCCCCTGCCGACGCCCTCCGAGGCGTCCACGATCATAAGGATGAGATCGACCCCTTCGACCGCTGCCGAGACCAGGTCGTTCAGTCGGTTGCCCAGAAGAGTGCGCGGCTTGTGGAACCCGGGCGTATCGGTGAACACCACCTGCGCATCCGGCGTCGTCCAGATGGCACGGATATCGCGCCTGGTCGTCTGAGGCTTGTTCGAGACGATGGCGACCTTCTCCCCCACCAAGGTGTTCACCAACGTGGACTTGCCGACGTTCGGCCTGCCGACCACAGCGACGATGCCGGCTCTATGAGTCACCGTTCGAAAGTGAAAGCGTGCGGGAGCAGTTCGGATAGCTGCCATTCCAGCGTGGCGCCGTCCATCTGGGCGCAGACCACCAGCATCTTCGGCCCGAACTCGTACAACACCTGCCGGCAGGCCCCGCAAGGTGGGGTGATCACGGATGCGTGGGCCACGACGGCAACGACGTCGATCGCTCGCTCGCCCGCGCCGACGGCGGCAGCCACGGCGTTCCGCTCGGCACACACACTGACGGGATAGCTGGCGTTCTCGATGTTCACGCCGGTGAAGATCTTCTTGCCTGCGAGAACCGCGGCGCCGACCGCGAAGTGGCTGTACGGCGCGTATGCGTTCACGCGGGCATCGCGCGCAGCCGCTACCAGCGTCTCGATAGTGGCGTCGTCGGGTCTACTCACCGGGCAACGCCTCCCCATCCTCGCCGTTCATGCCGGGGACCCTCTCGATCAAGACCTGGGCGACCCTCCTGCCCTGGACGTGCTCGGCCGTGAACTTGAGCCCCTGGAAGCCGACATGTTCGCCGTTCTCGGGGATCTTTCCGAACAGGTTCAGGACCAGGCCCGCGACCGTGTCCCATTCCTCATCGGGCAGTTCGGCATCGAGCAGTTCGTTGAGGTCATCGATCGAGACCTTGCCGGAGACCCGATACACGCCCTCGGAGACCTCGGCAACCTCGGCCTCCTCGAGGTCGTACTCGTCCGTGATCTCTCCGACGAGCTCTTCGAGCAGGTCCTCGAGGGTGACCAGACCGCTGACCGAGCCGTACTCATCGGTGACCAGCGCGATGTGGAACTTCTCCTTCTGCATCTCGCGCAGCAACTCGGCGACCTTCTTCGACTCCGGGACGAAGTGCACCTGGCGGGCGATCTCTTCCAAGGGTGTGTCCACCTTGCCCTGGTGCAGAGCCTTGAGTACGTCCTTGGCGTAGATGATCCCTACGGCTTCGTCCAGATCCTCTCGGAAAACCGGGATGCGCGAGTAGCCGTGGGTGAGCACTATCGCCTGAACCTCGCGGAGCGACTCGGTTGCCTCGATGGCAACGATGTCGGGGCGAGGAACCATCACCTCGCGCGTGATCGTGTCGCCGAACTCGAAGATCGAGTGGATGAGTTCCTTCTCGCCTTCCTCTATCTCGCCTTCGGAGGAGGCCACCTCGGCGGATGCTCGCAGCTCCTGCTCGGTGATGAACGGACCCTCGGGCAGCCCCTTGCCCGGCATCAGGACGTTCGCCAGTTTCACCAGGCCCGTCGCGAACGGACCGACGAGCCGGCCGAGCGTCACCAGCATCGGCGCGAGCAGCAAGGCCACCCGGTCCGTCTGTTTGATGGCGAACGTCTTCGGCGTGACGTCTGCGAACACGAAGAGCAGGACCGTCATGACCGCGGTGGCTATCAGCTCCCCGACGTTGTGGAAGTGCCTGATGGCGAAGGAGGACGCGAGCGTCGTCCCACCGATCGTGGCAAGCAGGGTGAGCAACAGCACGACGTTCAGGTACGGAGCGGGATTCTCCGCGATGCGAACCAGGGAGGCAGCTCCTCGGCGACCGTCCTCGCGCAGGCGATAGGCGCGGACTCGGTTGATGCGGGTGATCGAGACCTCCGAAGCGCCGAGGATCCCCACCGCGATTATGAGCAGCAGGGTCAACGACAGCTGGAACCAGTCGGTGGAGTTCAAGGTACCTTCACCCCGCTGTAGCGCTCCTGCTTCTCCCACATGTGGGCGCGCTCGCCGTCTTCTTCGTGGTCGTAGCCCAGGATGTGCAGGATGCCGTGAACCAGCAGAAGTCTCATCTCGGCATCGGGGTCGGCGGGGTTGTTGCGGGCGGCCACCGCGGGCGCGATAACGACATCTCCGAGGACACGCACGCCCCGCTCATCGACATCTTCCTCGCCCAGCGGGAAGGTGAGGACGTCCGTTGGGCCGGGCTCGTTCATGTACCGCTCGTGAAGCCCGGCGATCTCATCGTCCTCGACGAAGGAGACCGACAGTTCGACCTCGGAGAGCCCCTCTCCCACTAGCGTGTCGCGCGCCAGGGCGATCAGCGCGGGTTCGTCCACAGGGGCCGCCTGACGGTTCGAGATCAAGACCGAGGGTTGACCGGCGCTCATCGCGCTCACCCGTCCGCCCGAGCTTCGCGCTGCTCGTTGTACATGCGGTATGCCTCGACGATGTCCTGAACGATCTTGTGGCGGACCACATCTCTCGCGCCCAAGTGACAGAACGAGATGCCCTCGATGCCCTCCAGGATGTCCTGCATCATCGTTAGGCCCGAGGCCTGCCCGTTCGGAAGGTCGGTCTGCGTCGAATCGCCGTTCACCACGGCTTTCGAGCCGAACCCGATACGCGTGAGGAACATCTTCATCTGCTCGGGGGTCGTGTTCTGAGCCTCGTCCAAGATGATGAAGGCATCGTTCAGCGACCGGCCGCGCATGAACGCCAGCGGCGCGACCTCGATGGTGCCTCGCTCCATCAGCCTCGGGAGGGTGTCGGCGCCCGTCATCTCGAAGAGCGCGTCGTAGATGGGTCGCATGTACGGATCGATCTTCTCGTAGAGCGTTCCGGGCAGGAATCCGAGCCGCTCGCCGGCCTCGACCGCCGGCCGGGTCAAGATCAGCCGCGAGACCTGCTTCTCTTGCAGGGCGCGGACCGCGGTGGCCACCGCCAGATAGGTCTTGCCGGTCCCGGCCGGGCCGATCGCGAACGTAACGGTGGAAGAGCGGATCGCATCGACGTACAGCTTCTGCCCCACCGTCTTCGGAGTTATCCCTTTGCCGCGGGCGGTCAACAGTGTGTCCCCGAGGACATCGCTCGGCCGGGGAAGGACCTCGCCGGGTGCCCCCGCGGTGCCCTTGATGATGTCGATGGTCTGGCCAACGGAGGCCGGGGTCAGGTCGTGGCCTTTCTCCAGCAGAACGAGCAGTTCCTCGAAGAGGCGGCCCACCTTCTCGGTCTCGGCCTCCGGGCCGGTGATCGTTATCTCGTTGCCGCGGACGAGCACGTCTGAGGCGAACGCCCCTTCGATGAGCTTGAGGAAGGCGTCGCGCTGTCCGAGTAGGGCAACCATCGACTGGCTACCGGGGACGAGGATCTTCAACTGTGCAGCGGCTCTCGCCAAGTGCGCGTCTCTCGGGGTGCTTCCCCGTTCCTCCCGTTAGGCGACGGCCGTCCGTTCGGACGGCCTGGCAACGATTCTAGCCTCAGCCCGGCGGCCAAGCCATCGGCCTGCCTCCGAGGAGGTGGAAATGAAGGTGGAAGACCGATTGACCACCATCAGGGCCGGTGTTCGTGACCAGGCGCCAGCCCGAGTCCGCGATGCCCTCGGTATCGGCCAGATGGGAGGCCGCCTGCATGATGTCGGCCATCAAGCCCGCGTGCCCGGAGTCGATCTCGGCCACCGAGACCAGGTGCTCCTTGGGGATGATCAGTATGTGCGTGGGCGCCTTCGGGTCCAGATCCCGGAAGGCGACCACCGTCTCGGTCGCATGCAGGATCTCGGCGGGGATCTCGCGCGCCGCGATCTTGCAGAAGATGCAGGCGCTGTCTATCCGCTGACTCATGGCCGCAGCCTACTCCCGGCCGGTGACATCAGCTCTCGGGGCGCCTGAGGGGCGCCCGGGCCGGGTCCTTCTTGGAGGAGCGCTCCTCGCGGATCTCGGCAAGCTGTTCCAGCAGTTTTCGCTCGACCTTGGAAAGATCGGCGGGGACCCTCACGTGGACGGTGACGAAGAGGTCGCCCCGGCCGCGCCGGTTCAGGTTGGGGACTCCCTTGCCCCTTATGCGCAGCGTCGTCCCCGACTCGGTACCGGGCTCGATCTTGACGTGTTCGGGTCCATCGAGGGTGTCTATCTGCAGGTCGGCGCCGAGCGCAGCTTGTGTCATAGAGATATCGAGGATCGAGGCGAGGTCCTGGCCGTGCCGCTCGAATGCCTCGGATGGCTCGACGCGGATGCCGACGTACAGGTCTCCTTGAGGCCCTCCCGCGCGGCCGGCGTGACCCGAGCCGGTGACGCGCAGTTCCATTCCATCGGCGACTCCCGCGGGAAGATCCACCGTGATCGCTTCCTTGCCGACGAGACGGCCGTCGCCGCCGCAGGTCTTGCAGCGGTCCAATATCTCCTGGCCGGTGCCTTCGCAGACCTGACACGGCGCGGCGGTCATCAGCGTGCCGAAGATCGAGCGACGAACCTGCTGCGTCTCGCCCGCTCCCCCGCAGGTTCGGCAGGCGACCGGTGCGGTCCCAGGCTCCGCGCCGACACCCATGCATGACTCGCACGCGGTGAGCCGGTCGACCTGCAGCTCGCGTTGAACCCCGAACGCAGCCTCTTCGAAAGTGAGAGCGGTCGCGATGAACAGGTCCTCGCCTCTTTGGGTTCGGGTGCGACGGGGGCCGCGGCGGCGAGTGCCGACTCCCCCGGCGCCGGCGAAGCCCTGGCCGCCGAAGAACATGTCGAAGATGTCCTGGATGTCGTTGAAGGGGAAACCCGCGGGCCCGCCGCCCTGGCCGTAGGCGTCGTACTGCTGGCGCTTCTGCGGGTCGGACAGGATCTCGTAGGCCCCGACTATCTCCTTGAACCTGGTTTCGGCCGCCGGGTCGGCGTTCACGTCGGGGTGCAGCTCGCGAGCCAAGCCGCGGTAGGCCTTCTTGATGTCTTCCCCGCTTGCGCCGCGTTCGACGCCGAGGATCTCGTAGAGGTCGCGGACGGGAGCCATCGGCTACTGGTCGAGCTCCGTCGCCAGGTCCGATAGCCGCTTGGCGACCGCGCGGACGCTGGCCATCGCGCTCACGTAGTCCATGCGCGTCGGGCCCACGACGCCGATGGTCCCGATCGTCGAGTCTCCGGCCTTGAACGGCGCGGTGACGATCGATGCCTCCCAGTCGCCTGTCGTGGGGTGTTCGGCGCCGATCGTGAC
>JANPEZ010000015.1:0-6019 GCA_031423155.1 Actinomycetes bacterium | reverse complement strand
AGCCCGTCAAGTTCCTGCTGAACTGGGGGCGCCGGTACTCCTTGTGGGTCATGAACTTCGGTCTGGCCTGCTGCGCGATAGAGCTGATCGCAACCTCTACCTCCAAGCACGACTTCATCCGGCTCGGCGTGATCCCGTTCGCGCACGGGCCGCGCCAGGCCGACCTTCTCGTGGTCGCCGGCACGCTAACCGACAAGATGGCGCCGGCCCTCAAGCGCGTCTACGACCAGATCCCCGACCCCAAGTACGTGATCTCGTTCGGTTCCTGCTCGAACTGCGGGGGGCCGTATTGGGACAGCTACTCGGTCACGAAAGGGGTCGATCAGATAGTGCCCGTGGACGTATACGTCCCCGGATGCCCACCTCGCCCCGAGGCGCTGCTTCACGGCATCGTGAAGCTGCAGGAGAAGATCAAGCACGAGGACATCCAGGAGAAGTTCAGTGGCAAGCTCACTCAGCCCGCAGGCACCTCCTGAGGCCGAGCCCCGACTGCGAGCGCAGTTCGGGGACGACATCTTGGAGTTCGCCGAGCAGCACGGCCACGCCGTCGCGACCGTCACCGCGGCGGTCTATCACGACGTGGTCCGTTTCTGCCGTGATGAGCCGGCCTTCGCCTGCGACTACTGCGACTTCACCGGTGGGGTCGACTGGGGCGAAGAAGGCGGATTCGAGGTCGTGACCCACCTCTACTCCATCGCCAAGCATCACAACGTCAGGATCAAGGTCCGCCTCCCGCACGACGATCCGGTCATCGCGACCATCTCGGACCTGTACCGGACCTGCGACTGGCATGAGCGTGAGACCGCCGAGATGTTCGGCATCCGTTTCGAGGGTCACCCCCAACCCGTGAAACTTCTGCTTTCCGAGCCCTTCGAAGGCCACCCCCTCCGCAAGGACTTCCCCCTCATGACGCGCGAGGCCAAGCCATGGCCCGGCGCCGTCGAGGGCGAGGAGGAAGAGGAGGAGTGAACCCCGTCTTCGTCCTGGCAGAGGCCGGTCAGTCCATCGTCAACCAGTGGTTCGACAACTTCTGGATCGTGCTCGTCATCAAGGCCGGCGCGGTCCTCGGGTTCTTCCTCGTAGCCCCGTTGATGGTCGGATACGCCGAGCACAAGGTCCTCGCGCACATGCAGGCGCGGCTGGGGCCGATGGAGGCCGGTAACTTCCACGGCTGGGCCCAGCTGGTCGCCGACGGTGTGAAGTTCGTCCAGAAGGAGAACGTGGTGCCGGCCGCCGCGGACTACTGGGTGTTCTCGCTCGCGCCGGCCGTAGCGATGATCCCCTACATCGCGATCATGGTCGTGATCCCGTTCAGCGACTCCGTCTTCGCGCTCGACCTCGACGTCGGCATCTTCTTCGTGATGGCCATGTCCTCGGTCTCCGTCATCGGCGTGCTGATGGCCGGCTGGTCCTCGGCGAACAAGTTCTCGTTGATCGGCGCGTTGCGGGCCGCCGCTCAGCTGATCGCGTACGAGCTGCCCCTCGTCCTTGCCGCCGCCGCGATCGTCATGCAAGCGGGATCGCTTTCGCTGGTCGATATCACCGAGGCCCAGAGCGGACTTTGGAACATCGTCCGGCCCTGGCAGTTCGGAGGGTTCCTCATCTTCATGATCGCTTCGCTGGCCGAGCTGACACGCCCGCCCTTCGACATGCCCGTCGCCGACTCGGAGATCATCTTCGGCGCCTACACCGAGTACACGGGGCTCAAGTTCGCGTTCTTCCTGCTCGCCGAGTACGGCGGGATCGTGGCCTTGTCGGCCATCGCAAGCGTGCTCTACCTCGGTGGGTACAAGGCGTTGCCCATGCTCGAGGCGATCCCAGGCCCGCTTTGGATGGCCGCCAAGATCGGCGCTCTGTCGTTCATCGTGATCTGGCTGCGTGCGACATTCCCGCGCATGCGCGAGGACCAACTGCAGCGCTTCTCCTGGCTCAAGCTGATCCCGCTCTCGCTCCTGCTCATCTTGTTCACGGCTTTCCAGATGGTTTGGAGGGCAGGATGAGCCAGGAGGGCAAGCGCGTGGAGCCTCCCCAGGCAGGGTTCGGGCTGGGGCTGTTGAAGGGCCTGGCCGTCACGCTCAAGACGATGATGAAGCCGGCGGTCACGCAGCAGTACCCGCGCGTGAAGCCGGATCTTCCTGCCCGCACGCGCGGCGTCATCGCCCTGAAGGAGGCGAACTGCACCGTCTGCTACAAGTGCTCGCGCGAGTGTCCCGACTGGTGCATCTACATCGACGCCCACAAGGAGGCTCACGAGCCGGCCGGCGGTGGGCGCGCTCGCTCGGCGAAGATCCTCGACAGGTTCGCGATCGACTATGCGCTCTGCATGTACTGCGGGATCTGCGTCGAGGTCTGCCCGTTCGACGCGTTGTTCTGGAGTCCGGAGTTCGAGTACGGCGAGTACGAACTCAAGAACATGCTCCACGAGAAGGAACGTCTCGAGGAGTGGACCTACACGGTCCTTCCGCCACCTGCACTGGAGGAGGGCGCCGAGGCGCCCGAGACCGAAGCCGAGGAAGCGGCCTCGTGAGCGCGCAGGAGTACGCCTTCCTGGTACTGGCCTTCGTCGGATGCGTCAGCGCGGTCCGACTGGTCACGACGAAGAACGTCGTCCACGGTGCGCTCTATCTGGTGCTTACGCTGCTCGCGGTTGGCGGGGTCTACCTGATCCTGGGAGCCGAGTTCATCGCGTGGGTTCAGATACTGATCTACGTGGGCGCCATCGTGATCTTGTTCCTGTTCGGCTTGATGCTCACGAAAGCCCCGATCGGGCGCGACACACTGGACAACCAGCAGCGCCTGGTCGCGGCGCTTGTCGGCTTCGGGGTCTTCGCGGGCCTGGCGTTCCTGATCCAGGGCGCCTTCGAGTGGGCCGATGCCCCCGACATCGCGCTGGTGCACACCGACACCGGCGCCATAGGTAGCTCGCTCTTCAGCAGCTACGTCCTTCCGTTCGAGGCCATCTCGTTCCTTCTGCTGGCGGCCTTGATAGGCGCCGTGGTCCTGGCCAGGAAGGACGAGCCCAGGTGATCCGCCTGCCCATGATCCTGTTCTTCTCGGCGTTCCTGTTCTCGTGCGGGGTGTACGGCGTGCTCGCGCGCCGCAACGCCGTGATGGTTCTGATGTCGATCGAACTGATGCTGAACGCCGTCAACGTGAACCTCGTCGGGTTCGGCGCGGCCCTTCACGACATCACTGGCCAGGTCTTCGCGCTGTTCATCGTGGCGGTCGCCGCCGCCGAGGTCGGTATCGGTCTTGCCATCGTCATCCTGCTCTTCCGCAGCCGGGGTTCCATCAACGTGGACGAGGTGAACCTCCTCAAGTGGTAGCCAGCGCCGTCGAAGTCACCGAGGCCGCCACCGGGATCATCCGGTACACATGGTTGATCGCGTTCCTGCCGGTCGTCTCGGCCGCGCTGATCCTTTTCTTCGGTCGTCGGACGCCGAGCAAAGGCTCCGTCTACGGCATCGCGGCCCTTGCGGCCGGGTTCGTTATGTCCCTGCTGGTCCTGCTGCATTTCGTACAGGGCGGGGGCCCGCACGAGGCGACCGCACAGTGGTTCCAGATCGGGCCGCTGCACCTGGAGCTGGGACAGTACGTCGACGGCCTTACAGCCGTGATGCTGATCGTGGTCACGGGCGTGTCTTTGTGCGTCCACGTGTACTCGCTCGGCTATATGCATGGGGACGTGCGCTTCACGTGGTTCTACTTCGTCCTTTCCATGTTCACCGCCGCGATGCTGAACGTGGTCATCGCCGGGAACCTCTTCCAGCTGCTGATCGGCTGGGAGGTCATGGGCGTCTGCTCCTACCTGCTGATCGGCCACTGGTACGAGGAGAAGGTCAACTCGAGTGCCGCCATCAAGGCCTTCATCACGACCCGCGTCGGCGACATCCCGTTCATGTTCGGGATCTTCGCCCTGATCTTCGCGACCGGGCTGACCACGACGAATATCGGGCATGTCGGCGAGATCGTGGCGGATCCGGGTACGTCCAAAGTGCTGGTCTCCGCGGCGGCCCTGCTGCTGTTCGGAGGAACCATCGGAAAGTCGGCTCAGTTCCCGTTGCACGTCTGGCTGCCCGATGCGATGGCCGGCCCCACGCCGGTCAGCGCCCTGATACACGCGGCGACCATGGTCGCGGCGGGCGTGTACCTGGTCGGGCGCCTCTACATCGTGTTCATCCACGCCGACGTGCAGGTGCTGCAGTTCATCGGGGTGATCGGCGCGATAACGATGCTCGGAGCGGCGATCTTGGCCCTGATCCAGGACGACATCAAACGCGTGCTGGCCTATTCGACGCTCTCGCAGCTGGCCTACATGGTGGCGTTGATGTCGGCGGGTGAGGCCGGGCGCAACGCCGCCTTCTTCCACCTGTTCACCCACGCCTTCTTCAAGGCGCTGCTTTTCCTGGGCGCCGGCTCGGTCATCCACGCCGTGCACTCGAACAACATGTCCGACATGGGAGGTTTGAAGAAGCACATGCCGACCACGTTCTGGACCTTCCTGCTCGGTTCGCTGGCGCTGGCGGGGATCCCTCCGCTCGCGGGCTTCTGGTCCAAGGACGAGCTGCTGGTCGTGGCCAAGGACGGGCATCCACTGCTGTTCGCGATCATGTTGACGAGCGCGCTACTGACCGCTTTCTACACGATCCGGATGGTCATGCTGACGTTCGCGGGTAAGTACCGCGGGCACGGTCATCCGCACGAATCTCCGGTGACGATGACCGGGCCACTGGTGGCGCTGGCCGCGGCAACGGCCGGGGTCGGGTTCCTCGGGGCCCCTCAGCTCAAGGCGGTCTTCTTCGACTGGGTGTACTTCGAAGAGCCCGAAGCGATCCACTTCGTGGCGAGCGTGGCTTTCACCGGCACGCTCGTGGCACTCGTCGGCGCCGCAGCCGGCTACATGCTCTATCGCGAGCACAAGGAGCGGGATCCGCTGCGCGCCATGGGTCCCCTCTGGAACGTCCTGGAGAACCGTTACTACATCGACGCCTTCTACATGAAGGGCATCATCTACCCGGTGCGCGACAAGCTTTCTGCCGCCGTGTACTGGACGAACCAGAACATCCTGGACGGCATGGTCAACGGGGGAGCGGCACTCGCCCGCGGTCTTTCCCACGTCGTGATGGCTTTCGACAGGTACGTGATCGACGGCATCGTGAACGGTGCCGGAACCATCGCCGGCGCGACCGGTGGACTTCTGAAGCACCTTCAGTCCGGTAACGTGCAGCGTTACGCGGCGTTCCTTTTCGCCGGCGTCATCGCGCTCGTGATCGTATTCACACGGATAGCGTGAGCAAGGGGAGAGTGAGATGACCTGGGACAACTCGGCGATCACGATCGCCACGTTCCTTCCGATCTTGGGAGCGCTGGTGATCGCCTTCACACCGAAGGAGAAGGACCGTCTGGTCCGGGCTCTCGGCATCGTCTTCACCGGCGCCGCGATGATCGTCGCGATAGCCCTGGCGATCGGCTTCGACTACGGTGCCCACGACGGGCTCCAGTTCGGGCTCGACACGCAGTGGATCAGCGCGATCGGGGCGCGTTATCAGGTCGGCATCGACGGCATCTCGCTCCCGCTGTTCGTCCTGACCTTCGTGCTCTCGTTCCTGTGCGCGATCTACACCTGGCGATACGTGCCCGACCCCGGTCGCACTAAGGCTTTCATCGCGCTGATGCTGCTTCTTGAAACCGGGATGGCCGGAACCTTCATCGCGTTCGACCTCATCTTGTTCTTCGTCTTCTGGGAACTGGTGCTGGTCCCGATGTACTTCCTGATCGGCATCTGGGGTTCGTCCAACCGCGAGTACGCGTCCATCAAGTTCTTCCTGTACACGTTGTTCGGGTCGGTCTTCATGCTTCTTGGGTTCCTGGGGATGTACTTCTCCGGTCCGGCGCCGCACACCTTCGATCTGCTCGCGCTTCAGCAGTTCGGGGCGGGCGGCGGGTACACCCAGACGTTCCAGCTGATCGTGTTCGGCGCGGTGGCGCTGGGGTTCGCCGTGAAGGTCCCGATGTGGCC
>JANPEZ010000014.1:0-25947 GCA_031423155.1 Actinomycetes bacterium | reverse complement strand
GTGGTCCGACCTCATGTCGGCAGCCGAGCCGTTCGGAGGACTGCCCTGCGGATTGGCCTCCCGAGACGTACTGCGCTTGGAGATGGGCTATCCGCTCTACGGGCAGGATCTGTTCGAGTCAGGGACCGCCTTGGAGGCGGGTCTGTCGTGGGCCGTCAGCTTCGACAAGGGCGACTTCCGCGGACGGGAGGCTCTCGTCGATCAGAAGGAACAGGGACTCCCGAGCCGTCTGCGGGGCCTGCTCATGGAGGAGCGCCGCCACATCCCGCGCGCCCACTATCCGGTGATGGTCGGCGACAAGATCGTCGGCGAGGTCACGAGCGGAACCTACTCACCTTCACTTCAGAAGGGGATCGCGCTGGCCTACCTGTGGCCGGCGGACGGGCTCGCGATCGGCGACGAGGTCGAGGTTGATGTTCGGGGAAGGCGAGGGCGCGCTCGCATCGTGCGGCCTCCCTTCGTGGATCGCAGCCCGCGTTAGGCGGCGCTCGCAGCCTCGGCCATCTCCGCAGGGCCAGCGTTGCCGAATCTGGTCGAGTCCAGGATCGTCCTCAGCATGCCGTGTGCTCGCCGCGAATCCGGGATGACGGCGACCACGACGTAGAGCCCGGACGAGGGTATGCCCATCCTCCTGACCGGGCCGAATCCCGGAGAGGCGACGAAATAGGCCCACCGTGTGGGAACGCCGTGGACCGAACACGTACCCTCGCCTCGAGCGACGTAATCTCCGGCCGAATCCGCCTCGCCGGCGAAGAACGCGGGACGGTGGTCGGCGAAGACTTCGTGCGAGATAGGGTCGCAACCCGCGGAGTGGGTCAGGTGGGACAGGACCGGTCCGGTCGCGGCTAAGTAGTAGTAGTCCGAGGGCACTCCGATACGGGTCGCGTCGACCCACGTCGCTGAAAGTCCTTCCACCGAACCGTCCATCCTGGCCCAGGCGTTCGGCCTGGGGGAAGCGAAGAATCCTCCTCCGTATCCGCCGTCGGCGGCTACGGGGTGCCAGTCGTCGGGGATAAGTGCGCTCACCGGACCCGACGAGATCTCGGTGAAAGGACTCGGGGACTGGCGGATCTGGATGACCCCATCGCTTTGGCCGGGGGTCGGCGTAGGCGCGGCCTCACGACATCCAGCCGCGGCCAGGACGAACACACTCGCACAGATGATCTTTCGCAATATCTCGGGCGGTCCCGCGGCGAGGATAGACCCGACCTACGGTTCTCGCCATAGTCATCTCGGCGGGTAAACTGCCGCCCAATCGAATAGCTTCGCGGCCCGAGTGGCCCTTCGGGGTCCGAGGACGGAGCGGGCGTATCCCGCCTCCATCCGAAGAGGGAAGCCGGTGAGAGTCCGGCACGGTCGCGCCACTGTGACCGGGGAGCGAACCCGACGTTGCCACTGGGGAAACCCGGGAAGGGTCGGGCAAGCGAGGATCCGGAAAGTCAGGAGACCTGCTCCAGCCGCCGAGTCGTCCTTCGCAAGAAAGGAGACGCTCGTGCGTTACCGCATCGCTTCTGGGCTCCTGGCCCTGCTTCTCGTTCTACCCGGTTGTGCGAAGTCCTCGACGCCTGGTTCACCATCGGCCTCCGCGTCGCTCCCTGCTGCTTTCCCGATCACGATCACCGACGACGACGGGGTCCAAGTCACCATCGAGAAACTCCCCGAACGCATCGTCACGTTCGCTCCGTCGATGACCGAGATCGTGTATGCGCTCGGCCTGGGAGGAGAACTGGTGGGCGTCTCCGGTCCCTACGACAACTACCCGGTCGAAGCGGCGAGTGTCGAGCAGGTCGGAGGAGCCGGTGATTTCGGCGTCGACCCCAACCTGGAGGTTGTGGCCTCGCTCGAGCCCGACCTGTTCCTCACGATCGCCGGTGGGGACACCTGGAAGGACAAGCTTCGCGATCTCGGCATCCCGGTCGTGACCTTCAACGCCACGGACTTCCATGACCTGCTCGCCGACATCGTCTCCGTCGGAACGATCACGGGCAGAGTGGCCGATGCGACCTCGCTGACGTCACGGATGCGAACGCAGGCCGACGCTATCGCGGCAACCTTCGAAGGTCAGCCGGCGGTCTCATGCTTCTTCGAGGTGTACTTCCCGCCGCTCACCACGATCGGACCCGACACCTTCATATACGACCTCCTCGAAAGGGCCGGCTGCGACCCGGTATCGGCCTCGGCGAAGAGCGACTACCCGGAGTGGTCCGTCGACGATCTGATCGATCAGGGTCCGGCGGTGTACATCGCGACGGAGGAATCCGGCGCGAGTGTTCAGCAGATCGGCAAGCGTCCGGGCTTCGATGCGATCCCTGCGGTCGCAAGTGGCAACGTGGTGCTGGTGACGTCCGATCTGGTGAGCCGGCCGGGTCCCCGCGTCTTGGAGGGCCTGCAAGAACTCGCCGACGCTCTGCACCCGGCGGCGTGAGATGAAGTTGGGGCGCAGGCGCTACCGGCGAGTGCTGGTGGCTCTGGCCCTCTTGCTGATTGTGAGCATCTTCGTCGCGGTTGCCGTGGGGGCGGTGTGGATCCCACCCACCTCCACGGCGCGCCTCTTTGCTTGGAAACTGGGGCTCGCAGGGCGTCCGCCGGTGCCCCGATCCACCGAGGTCATCCTGTTCCAACTGCGCCTTCCGAGGATTCTGTTAGCCGGCGTGGTCGGGATGGGGCTGGCTACGGCAGGGCTGCTCTTCCAAGGGCTCTTCCGCAATCCACTCGCCGACCCGGCGATCATCGGGGTTTCCTCAGGAGCCGCCTTGGGAGCGATCGTCGTGATCGTGCTGGGAGGGGCGGCAGCCTTCGGCGGACTCGGGGTCACGGCCGCGGCCTTCGCCGGGGCGACAGCCACGGCCTTCGGGGTTTACCGGCTCGCCAGGGTAGGCCCGACGGTGAACGTCGCCACCCTGCTGCTGGCCGGGATAGCGGTCGCCGCGATGATCTCTGCCGTCATGTCGAGCGTGATGGCGTTCTCCGGCGAGCAGATACGCAGCATCTATTTCTGGCTTCTAGGTGGCCTAGGCGCGCGAGGTTGGGACTCCCTGCAGATCGTGACCCCGATCGTCGCGATCGGGCTTTTGGCGGCCGTGTTGCTGGCCCACGACCTGAACGTCCTATCGCTGGGCGAGGAGCGCGCGGCTCAGCTCGGTGTCGATGTCGCCCGAACGAAGCGACGGTCGATCGCTGTAGGGGCACTGCTTGCCGGCGCGGTGGTGTCGGTCTCGGGAGTCATCGGATTCGTCGGACTCATGACTCCCCATGTCCTTCGATTGGTCGTCGGTCCCGATCACAGGAAGCTGCTCCCCGCCGTAGCGATCGCGGGGCCGGCCTTCCTGATCTCGGCTGATGTTCTGGCAAGGGTCGTCATCTCGCCGGAGGAGCTGCCGATAGGTGCGGTAACCGCGCTCCTGGGGGCCCCTTTCTTCCTCTATCTGCTCAGGCGGGAGCGGGGCAAGGCTGAGTCCCATGCCTGAAGCCAGGCTGATCCTGGACGACATCACGGCCGGGTATGGGCTCAGGCCACCGGCGGTACTGGGTGTCTCCCTGCAGGTGAGCGCCGGTGAGGTGGTCGGCCTCGTTGGGCCGAACGGATCGGGCAAGAGTTCGCTTCTCAAGGTTGCCTCTCGTGCGCTGCGTCCCCGGTCCGGGAGTGTTCGCCTGCAAGGCTTCGACCCTTACTCCATCGGCGCCAAAGACGCCGCGCATCTGGTGGCCGTCGTGCCGCAGGATGTCGTTCCGGCCTTCTCGTTCACCTCCCTGGAGATGGTGATGATGGGCCGCACGCCGTACATGAACGGATGGGGCGGCGGAGATCCACAGGGATGGGAGCGAACCCGCTCGGCGATGGCGGCCGTAGAGGTTCAGCATCTTGCGGACCGCCCGGTCGATGAACTCTCAGGGGGGGAGAGACAGCGCGTCGTGCTGGCACAAGCGCTGGCCCAGGACGCCCCTGTATTGCTCCTCGACGAGCCGACCACGCATCTGGACATCCGTCACGTCGTCGAGTTGCTCTCCCTGGTTCGAGGCCTGGCCGAGAGCGAGGGCAAGGCGGTTCTGGCCGTGATGCACGATCTGACGTTGGCCGCTGCCCTCTGCGACCGGATGGTCGTTCTGCACCGCGGGCAGGTCCTCGCCGACGGCCGACCAGAAGACGTCCTGACGTCTTCGCTTCTCAAGACCGTCTACGGGGTCGAGGCCGAGATCGAGAGGAGCAGGGCCACCGGCAAACCCGCGCTCGTACTCGGGCTGGCAACGGCTGCGCCGATGCCTCTCGGCAAACGTGCTCACGTGATAGGAGGCGCCGGGCGAGGATCGGTCTTGATGCGCCGCCTCGCCGAGCTCGGCTATGAGGTGACCGCAGGCGTCCTGCACGGTTCGGACACCGACGAAGAGGTCGCGAGCCGGATGAATCTCTTGCGCGTGAGCGTGCCGCCCTTCTCCGGGATCGATGATGCGGCCGCGCGGGAGTGCGCCGCGTTGCTGGCCGCCGCAGATGTCGTCTTCATCTGCGATGCACCGATCGGACCGGCCAACATCCGTAATCTCGAGTTGGCGATCCAGGCCGGACGAGGTGGAACGCGCCTCATCGCGATAGAGGAAAGTCCGATCGACGAACGTGATTTCACCGGCGGGCGGGCAAGCGAGCTGTGGAACGAGTTGCGAACCAACGCGACGGTCGTGAGCAGTTACGAGGAAGCGCTGCTCGGGGCCGGCTGACCGGACGGTTCCCCGAGGGCCGGGGGCTTGCGCAGGTGCTCGCCTTCGCGAGCGGGCAGGCAGAAGGAGACCCGGGTGCCCCCACTCGGGATCGGGTCCGCCCACAGGATCCCTCCGTGTTCGACCACCAGCTGACGGGCCAGGTGCAGACCGACACCGACGCCGGATCTCTCTTTGCGAAGGGTGGCCTCGCCGGTCGAGAACGGCTGATCGAAGGCCTGATTCGCGACCTCCCTGTTCATGCCTTGACCCTTGTCCGTCACCGAGACCACCGGGCCTTCGTCCAGTCCCCGGGCGCGGATCTCGACCCGTTCACCCTCGGGCGAGTACCGGCAGGCGTTGTCCAAGATCTCGCGTATGACGCCGCCGATGCGAGCCGGGTCGGCGTGAGAAGGCAGGGAATCCGGGATCTGCGAGTCGATGCCGACGTTCGGGTACATGCGGCCTACCTCGTCGACGGCCTGGCGGATCAGCGGAGCCAGATCCAGCTCTGAGATGTTGAGCTCGAGCGTTCCCCTCTCCAGCTCGGCGATCGTGATCATCTCATCGACCATCATCATGAGTTTGTCGAGCGAGGACTGCAGCTGCTGGATGAACTCCAGTCGCTCGTCCTCGGCGATATCGCGATTACGGAGCACGTAGGCGATCCCCTTGGCGACGGTGACCGGAGTCCGCAACTCGTGGGAGATGTTCGCCAAGAAGTCGGCCTTCGCCGATGTCCCCTGCTCCATCGCGTCCCTGAGCCCGTTCAGTTCGGCGCGCATCCCCTCCATCTCGGCGAGCGCGTCACCCAGGGTGCCGGCAACCATCGAGGCCGCGCCCGGCGAGAGCTGGACTCCTCCATCGGCGGCCGCCCGGATGGCGCGCAGCAGCTCCTCGGTGCCCTCCTCGCGGATCACGTAGCCGGAAGCCCCTGCGGCCAGAACCTTCGCCATGTCGCGCGGGTCCGTTGAGGAGGTCCAGCAGACGATCCTGGAGGCCGGCGCCGATGCGCGCAGGCGTTTGACCAGCTCGTCCCCGCCTAGACCTTCCAGGGTTATCTCGGTCACGACGACGTCCGGCTGGGTGCGAGCAGCAAGCTCCACCGAGCGCAGGGCCTCCGTCGTCACCTCGACCTGGATATCGGGAGCGGTGCGCATGAGGAAGTACTGCACGGCGGCCAGCCCGTCGGGCGTGTCGCAAAGGACGATCTTGATGGTCATCTCTCGAGTCATATCGGTCGCCTGGAGGCTGGGTTGAGCCTAACGACCGAGGCCGCGACGCGTATCTACTCGACCAGGCCCGTGCGTATCGCTATCGCCACTGCCTGTGCGCGGTCGTTCGCGCCCAGCTTCTCGAAGATGCGCTCCAGGTGCGTCTTGACGGTGTGGGGCGAGATGCCCAGGTCTCGGGCGACCTCCTTGGTCGTCGACCCGTTCGCAACCATCTGCAGGATCTGACGCTCGCGCTTGGAAAGAGGGGTGGTGGCGGGTGCGTCACCGGGGCCGGGCTCGGCGGCCAGGTTGGCCTCCTCGATGAAGGTCCTCGTGAGCTGGGGGTGGATGACCGCCCGGCCCTCGACGGCGTTGCGAGCGGCATCGATGAGTGCCTCGGAGGAGGCGTCCTTGAGCAGGTAGCCGGACACGCCGGCCGAGATGGCGTCGGAGATGGCCCCGCGCGATTCCTCGATGGTTATCAAGATGATCTTCGTGTCCGGGGAGGCTGCGTGGATCTGCTTCGTGGCCTCGATCCCGCTGATACCGGGCATCCGAACGTCCATGAAGACGACATCGGGGGTCAGTTCGGCAACTCGAAGGACGGCCTCCTCGCCACTGGAGGCTTCGCCGACGACCAGCACGGCATCCTCGGATAGCTCTAAAGCTGTGCGCAGACCCTCCCTGGTTACGGGATGGTCGTCCACGATGAGCGCACGGATGGGGGGCATCACGGTGACGGGCTCCTTATCTTCATGGGGAAGTACTCTGGTACGAGACTAGGATAGAGGCCCGGAGCGAGGAAGCGTCGTATGGCTGAACAAGAAGTCACCGTAGGCGAAGAGGGCCTCCACCAGGCTACCGACACCCGTGTGGCGCATACGGCCGATGCCGGTGCGCAACACCAGGAGGAGTCCCCGGTCGCCAAGGACGCTGTTCTGGAGGCACTGAAGAACGTCTACGACCCCGAATTGGGTATCAACGTGGTCGATCTGGGTCTCGTCTACGAGGTCAACATCGACCCGGCCGGAGGGGTCGACATCACCTACTCCCTGACCACCATGGGGTGCCCGATAGGCCCGATGATCGAACAGCAGATGGATCAGTTCGTTTCGCAGGTAGACGGCGTGAGCGAGGTCCGATCCGAGATGGTTCTTCGCCCCGCCTGGAGCCCCGAGATGATGTCGGACGAGGCCAAGGCCGCACTCGGCATCTTCTGAGCGGCTCGCACCTGCCAGGGTTGACATCGCATCTGCAAGTCGACTAGAACGTTCTTGCGGACCCGACCCAAGGACCTGGGAGCATGATCAGAACACGTTGCATAGGTGTAGTCGGGGCGATGATCCCGTCCCGTTTGTGCTGTATGACGCCCAGCGCCCATCCGGGGGGCGCATAGGCGCGGCCGCTCATCACCCGAACCCAGACTCAGTTCCCGAACACGAGGCCGCGGAAGCGGCCTTTTCCATTTCCCGACGGCATACAAGAGGAGGAACGATGACTGAGTACGCCAAGCCCGACGTTCTGGTCGAAACCGACTGGCTCGAGGACCACATGCAGGACGGCTCGATCCGCGTGATCGAGGTCGACGAGGACACATCTGCCTACGAGAAGGGTCACATCCGCGGCGCAGTCTCGTGGAACTGGACCACGGACCTTCACACGAAAGTGGGCCGAGACTACCTCGACCAGTCTGATCTGACCGAGCTGCTTCGCGCCGCCGGGGTCTCAGATGACACGACCGTGGTCCTCTACGGAGGCAACAACAACTGGTTCGCCGCATACGCCTATTGGATCTTGAAGCTGCGTGGGTTCGATGCTGTGAAGCTGCTGAACGGCGGACGCAAGAAGTGGGAGCTGGAGAGCCGTGAGTTGACTCAGGACGTGCCCTCCTACCCGGCGTCGTCGATCAGCCTGGGCGCCGCCGAGCGCCCCGAGATCCGGGCGCTCCGAGACGACGTGCTTTCCAAGGTCGGCACCAACATCGGCCTGGTGGACGTGCGCTCACCCGAGGAATACAGAGGAGAGAAACTCGCTCCGGACCACCTCCCGCAGGAGCAGTCGCAGGTTCCCGGCCACATCGCCGGGGCCGCGAACATCCCCTGGGCCAAAGCCGCCAACGACGACGGCACTTTCAAGACGGCCGACGAGCTCCGCGCGCTGTACGAGGCCGAGGGCATCACATCGGACAAGGAGATCATCGCCTACTGCCGGATAGGTGAGCGTTCCTCCCATACCTGGTTCGCCCTTCAGGAGCTGCTGGGCTACGAGAACGTCAAGAACTACGACGGCTCGTGGACCGAGTACGGCTCCCTCGTGGGCGTTCCCGTCGAGCTGGGGTAGCGGGCAACTTCCCGCTCGACGTGAGGCCGGGGGCCCGAGCCCCCGGCCTTCTTCCTTTCCGGCCGCGTAGCATCACCTGGATGTCAGTCCAACTTTCCGAGCTGCTCGAGGCGAACCGGCGCTTCGCCGCGACCTTCGACGCCGGCGACCTTCCGCGTCCGCCGCGTCGCCCGATCGCGATCTTGACCTGCCTAGATGCGCGGCTCGCGCCTGAGTGGTTCCTCGGTTTGCAGCCGGGTGAAGTCAATGTCCTTCGCAACGCGGGAGGCAGGGTCACTTCAGACGTCATCCGATCGCTGGTGGTCTCGGGGTGGCTGCTCGGGACCCGTACTTTCCTGGTCGTTCACCACACCGATTGCGGGCTTCAGTCCAGTGGCGATGACGCGGTTCGTGCGCTGATAGCTGGGGCGGGGGGCGATCCAGGGGGGACGGTCCTTCATTCCTTCCAGGATCTGCAGGAAAGCGTGCGCGAGGACGTGCTCGCCCTACGAGCCTCGGCCGCGCTGCCACCCGATGCCACGGTCGTAGGTCTCATCTACGACGTGACTACCGGAGAGCTGTCCCCGGTCGAGTACTAGGCTCGTCCTCGCACTAATCCGACCTCTGCGATAGACTTTCTCGTGCAGGCCGGGGACGCCTGCCGGATCTCGAAGGAAAGGACGCCGCTGTGGCCGTCAGCCAAGAGGAGCATCTTCAAGAACTGAGCAAGGGCTACCGCTTCGACTGGAAGGACGCGGATCACTCCGTCTTCACGCCCAAGCGGGGGCTCAGCCCGGCGGTCGTCGAGGAGATCTCCAAGCTCAAGAACGAACCCGAGTGGATGCTCAAGACACGGCTGAAGGCCCTGAAGTTCTTCGAGATGCGCCCGATGCCCTGGTGGGGCGCCGACCTTTCCGACATCGACTTCGCCAACATCTTCTACTTCATCCGCTCCACGGAGAAGCAGGCCCAGAACTGGGAGGACCTGCCCGAGGACATCAAGGGCACCTGGGACAAGCTCGGCATCCCCGAGGCCGAGAAGAAGTACCTGGGCGGCGTCAGCGCCCAGTACGAGTCAGAGGTCGTCTACCACAAGATCAAGAAGGAACTCGACGACATCGGCGTGATCTTCACCGACATGGACACCGCGCTTCGCGAGTACCCCGACCTGGTGAAGGAGTACTTCGGCTCGATCATCCCCTCCAACGACAACAAGTTCGCCTCGCTGAACACCGCGGTCTGGTCGGGCGGCTCGTTCGTCTACGTGCCTCCGGGCGTGAACGTCGACATCCCGCTTCAGGCCTACTTCCGCATCAACGCCGAGAACATGGGTCAGTTCGAAAGAACCCTCATCATCGCCGACGAGGGCAGCTACGTTCACTACGTCGAGGGCTGCTCCGCACCGATCTACACCAGCGACTCGCTGCACTCGGCCGTCGTCGAGATCGTCGTGAAGAAGGGCGCTCGCGTTCGCTACACGACGATCCAGAACTGGTCCACCAACGTCTACAACCTGGTCACCAAGCGCGCCGTGGCCTACGAAGACGCCGTGATGGAGTGGGTGGACGGCAACATCGGCTCAAAGGTCACGATGAAGTACCCCTCGATCTACCTCATGGGCAAGGGAGCGCGAGGCGAAGTGCTTTCGGTCGCTTTCGCCGGCAAGGGCATGCACACCGACGCCGGCGGCAAGGCGATCCACGCGGCGCCGTACACGACGAGCGTCATCACTTCCAAGTCGGTCAGCAAGGACGGCGGGCGCACCGGCTACCGCGGACTCATCCGCGTCGAGCCCGACGCCCACCACGCCAAGTCCACGGTCCGCTGTGACGCCCTGATCCTGGACGAGGAATCCCGCTCGGACACCTACCCCTACATCGAGGTCGAGGACGAGACCGCCGCGCTCGGTCATGAGGCCACGGTCTCCAAGGTCGGCGACGACCAGCTCTTCTACCTGATGAGCAGGGGCCTATCCGAGGTCGAGGCCACCGCGATGATCGTCAACGGCTTCATCGAGCCGATCACGCGTGAGCTGCCCATGGAGTACGCGGTGGAACTCAACCGCCTGATCGAACTACAGATGGAAGGCTCCGTCGGCTAGCTAGTCAGCCGGGAACACCTATGGTCGTTGCATCTCAGCTGGGAAGTTGAACTCGACGGTGGTCCCTTCCGCGGAGCTCGTTATCTGGAATCGCCCCCCAGCGGCCTCGCATCTCTCGCGCATGGCCGACAGACCGAGGTGGCCTGCGGGCGATGTTGCACCTTCCGCGACATCGAATCCCTGACCGTCGTCGCTTATCCGCATACTGTAGTCGCCGTTGAGGCTAAGTTCGATCGTCACACGGCGCGCAAAGCTGTGCTTACGCACATTGGCGAGAGCCTCAAGGGCAACTCGGAACATGGCCGTCTTGATCTCGCCATCCGGCTTCACGGCCATCTCATCGGTCAACCGAAAGCCGATGCCGGTATGACCTTCCATCAGCGTCAGATACTCGCGCAGCGCCGTCGCGATGCCGTCCTCGTCCAAAGACCTGGGTCGGAGTTCGAAGGTGAGTCTGCGAAGGCGCTCGATCGCGCCGGCGACGCTGGATTCCAGCTGGCCAACTATGTCGGCGGCTTCGGCATCGACCAGACCTTTGAGACGATGCAGCCGCAGACCGACCGCGGTGATGGCTTGGAGCGAGTCGTCGTGGATGTCGGCCGCCAGGCGTCCCCTTTCTGCCTCTTCGGCGTGCTTCAGGCGGGAGAGCAAGCTGCCTCTCTCATCCGACGCGGCTCTCAACAGTCCGAGGGTGGCGGTGAGTTCTGCCTCCGCGAGCTTGCTGTCCGTGATGTCGTAGAGGAGTCCCTGCATCAGCAGGGGGCTCCCTCCTGGGGTCGACTCGAACTCGGCCTCCTCGCGGATCCAGACGATCTCGCCGCGTTTGTCGAACATGCGGTATTCGATGCGGATGGGCTGGTGCGATCGCGCGCTCTGGTCCTCGGCTTCGACCACTCTTTCGAGGTCGTCGGGGTGCATGGCCGCGAGCCAGGCGCCGGGGGAAGCCGTCCATTCCGCCGCCGTGTATCCGAGGATGGACTCGATCTGGGGACTGATGTAGTCCCAGGCCTCGCGCGTGCCCGCGTGAGCCCGATAGACGATCGCCGGAACGCGCTCGACCAGAGACTGGTAGCGCTCGTCGGCGATCCGTCGCTCCAGAACCTCGCCCAGGGTGCCGGCGGCAGCCCTCAAGGCGTCCGTAGCCTGGTCGGTCCAGGCTTCGGCGGACGCCAACGACTGGAAGCCCAGGAGTCCCCAGAGCGATCCGGAGGTCAAGATCGGCGCCACGACGGCCAGGCTCGTGCCGTCGGCCTCCACGACCTCCCTAATAGGGTCGGGCAGGTCCTGCGTGGTGATGACGACCGTGTCGCCCTGCAGCAGCGGCTCCAGGGCGCCCCGAACCTTCGGATCGGAGACGGAAAGTTCGGTTACCGCAGGGAAGGTGAGTCCCGCCAGGCCTTCTCGATTCCAGTCCGCGTAACCGCTGAAGCGCAGTTCGCTGCCGGCTAACTCGACCCGGCCCGACCAGGCGCGGTCGATCTCTGCCGCCAGGCCGATGCGGGCCAAGATCGCGGGGATCTCGTCCTCGACGCTGGAGGCGCTCAGGAGTCCTTCCGCCGTCTGGCGGACCGCCTCGAGTATCAGGGCCGCGCGCCGGCTCTCGGTTACTTCGATCATGCTTCCTTCGATGTGGGTCATCTCGCCGCTGGGGCCGTAGACGGCATGAGCGGTGACAGATGCCAACAACCGCTTGCCTTGGCGGCCTCGCAAACGTAGCTCGTAGCCCTGTACGGACCCGCTCGTCCTCAGGTCCTCGAGCAAGATGCCTCGGTCCGCCGGGTCCACGTAGAAGTCCGTCATGCTTGAAACCGAGGCGAGTATCTCCTCGGGCGAGTCGAATCCCATCATCCTAGCCGCGGCCGGATTCACCATCTCCAAGCCGGTCTCGAGGCTGCTGCGGTACATCCCCTCG
Organism: Actinomycetes bacterium; assembly: GCA_031423155.1. Classification (GTDB taxonomy): domain Bacteria; phylum Actinomycetota; class UBA4738; order UBA4738; family HRBIN12; genus JANPEZ01. Next base: position 13,712 of record JANPEZ010000014.1, on the reverse strand, counting down.
ACGGTGCTTTCGAAGATGTGCCTGTATCTGGCCTCGCTCTCTTCGAGCGCGCGCGCGGCTGCGAGGCTCGCGTCGCTCAGAGCACGGGCTTGCACGGCGCGGCGCACCGCGGAACCGAGCCTGGTTATCCTGTCCTTGAACAGGTAGTCGGCCCCCCCTTCGCGCAGGACCAGAGAGATCGCCTCCTCACCGATCGCTCCCGTGACGATGATGACGGGAACCGTGATCTCCAACTCCTTGACGACCCTGAGAACGCCTGCGGCGTCGAAGGTCGGAAGGGAGAAGTCGGCCAAGATCACGTCGAGCGCGGGGTCGATGTGCTCGCGCAGCTCGGCCTCGGTCCGGACCCTGCTCCAGGTCGGCTCGAAGCCGTCCTGCCTAAGGGTGTAGAGGATCAGTTCGACGTCTGCGTCGGAGTCCTCCACGATCAGCACTCGCAGCTGCTCGCTCATGACGACGCCCCGAAGCCGGGCTCGATCGTCGTCGGGAACCGCATCGACGCCGTCTGGGCGATGTCTATCATCCCGGTTCCTCGCAGGATCTCGCCGATCAGCCCGGTGGCAGCGAGCCACTCGCCTGCCGCCTCGTCCGTATCGGTGGTTCCGGTGGCGCTGAACATGACGACGGGGATGCCCCTGGTCGATTCCGCTCCCTCGACCCTGCCCCGGACGTCGATGGCTCCCGGGCCCGCGTGTTGCAGATCGATCAAGATCAGGCCGATGCGCGTGGGGGTCCGGTCGGTGTAACGGCCGGTTCGGAAGACGTACTCGAGGGCCTCCATCCCGTCGCGGACGACGTGTATCGGTGCCGTGATGCCCGAGGCTCCCAGGGTCTGCACCGCCAGGTCGGCCAGTGGGGCGTGCCCCTCGACCAGGAGGATCTCCGCTGGTAGGTCATCCCGTTCCATGAGCACCATGGTCGGCTCCGCGAGAGGTCGCCACATCCGTGGTGGCTACTGGAAATCTGGGCTGCGGTAAACCCGCAGATCCATGGGGTTTCCCCGCAAATCCGCAGGCGCGGCCGCGTGCCCGGCTGGGGCGAATCCGACTATCCCGGTAGACTTCGGTCGTGATGGAGGCGACGGCGACCGATACGTTCGACGAGCAGGCGCTGAAGGCCCTGCCCGCGGCTCCGGCGTTCGTCGGCGCGATCAGGGAGCAGGCGTTCGCCGAGTTCCTGGCCACCCCGATGCCCTCGCAGGAGACCGAGGAGTGGCGATACACCGACCTTTCCGAGTTCGACCTCTCGTTCGTGCCGCACGTCCATGGGGACGGCTCGGGCGCGCCGATGACGACCTCGAATCAGGACCTGGAGGCCTCCGGGGTCATCCTTCAAGACCTCGACCTGGCCGCGGAGCAACACCCCGAACTGGTCGAGCCCTACCTTCACCGGCTGGTTCCGACCGGGCGGACGAAGTTCACGGCCCTGCACGGAGCGTTCCGCAGCGGCGGCACCTTCCTTCACGTCCCGCGCGATACAAAGGTCGAGATGCCGCTACAGACACTGACCTATCTCGACGCGGACGGGGCCGCCGTCTTCCCCCACACCTTGATCGTCGCCGAGTCCGGATCTGAGGTGACCTTCATCGACAGGTACTCCTCGCACGATCTGACTCGGGCGTTCAGCGATGCGGTCACCGAGATATTCGTCGGGGACGGAGCTCACGTGGGGTACGTCTCGATCCAGGAGTGGGGCGCCGGCGTTACTCACCTCGGGGTCGTCCGCGCGCAGGTTGCCCGCGACGCCGAGATCCGCACGCTGGCCCTAGGGTTCGGCGCGTCCCTGTCGAGGGTCGAGAACGAGGTTCTGCTATCCGGGCCGGGCGGTTACTCCGAGCAGCTCGGGGTCTTCTTCGCCGATGCCGATCAGCACTTCGACCATCGCTCGATACAGGACCACATCGCTCCGAACTGCAAGAGCGACCTTCTCTACAAGGGCGCGCTTCGCGATGAGAGCCGCGCCGTGTACAGCGGCTGGGTGTACGTGCGCCCGGACGCGCAGAAGACCGACGCGATGCAGACCTCGCGCAACATCGTCTTGTCCGAGCATGCCAAGGCCGACGCGATACCGAACCTCGAGATCGAGGCCAACGACGTCAAGTGCGGCCACGCCGCCAGCGTCGGTCCCGTCGACGAGGACACGCTCTTCTACCTTGAGAGCCGCGGCATCCCGCGCGCCGAGGCCGAGAAATTGATCTTGACGGGCTTCTTCCAGGAGGTCTTGGATCGGGTGGAGATCGATCAGGTTCGCGCCAACGCCGAGCTGGCGATCGCAGAAGAGCTCGGGAGGGACGACTGATCATGGCTTTCGTGAAGATATGCAGCACAAGCGATGTGGCCGAGGGCGCCGTGAAGCGGTTCCAGATGAACGGAGCAAGCATCGCGGTGGCGAACCTGGGCGCACAGGGCTTCCGGGCCGTCAGCGCCATCTGCTCGCACGCGCACTACTTCCTCGATGAGGGAGAGGTGGACGTGGACGAGCAGACGGTGGAGTGCCCCAAGCACGGCTCGACCTTCGACCTCAACGACGGTAGAGCAACGACCCTTCCGGCCATCCAGCCGGTGAAGGCATACGTGACGAAGACCGACGGCGACGACGTACTGATAGAGGTGGATGGCAGATGAGTGACAGCGCACCGGCGACCCTTGAGGTCCGTGGCCTGAAGGCTGAGATCGAGGGCAAGGAGATACTGAAGGGGATAGACCTGGTCGTGCGACAAGGCGAATCCCACGCGATCATGGGTCCTAACGGCTCGGGCAAGTCGACCCTTTCCAACGTGGTCATGGGCCGCCCCGGCTACGTGGTCACGGCCGGCGAGGTCCTCTTCAAGGGAGAGAACATCCTCAAGCTGCCCGCCGACGAACGCGCCAAGCGCGGCCTGTTCCTGGCGATGCAGTACCCCGTGGAGGTCCCCGGAGTCTCGGTGGTCAACTTCCTTCGCACCGCCTACAACGCCGTGAAGGGCGAGCAGACCAGCGCCCTGGCCTTCCGCAAACACATGAAGTCGAAGATGGAAGCGCTCGGTATCGAGGACGAGATGGTCTCCCGATACGTGAACCAGGGTTTCTCCGGAGGAGAGAAGAAGCGCAACGAGATCCTCCAGCTCGCGGTGTTGGAGCCTCAGATAGCGATCTTGGACGAGACCGACTCAGGTCTGGACATCGACTCGCTGAAGCAGGTCGCGACGGGTATCGCCCAGCTGGTCGGCCCCGACCTGGGGATCTTGCTGATCACGCACTACCAGCGGATCTTGAACTACATCACGCCCGACTTCGTCCACGTGATGATCTCCGGGCGTATCGTCAAGGAAGGCGGCCCGGAGCTGGCCAAGGAACTCGAGGCCAAGGGCTACGAGGGGATCCGGGCCGAGCTGGGCCTTGAAGAATCCGTAGGGGCCGAAGCGGGATAGGAGTACCCGGGATGGCATCGCTGGACATCGAGAAGGTTCGCGCCGATTTCCCCATCCTTGCGCGCACGGTCGGGGACCATCCGCTGGTCTACCTGGACAGCGCCGCCACCTCTCAGCGGCCGAACCAAGTCATCGACGCCGAGGCCGACTTCTACCGCAACCACAACGCCAACGCTCACCGGGGTCTCTACATGCTCGGAGAGGAGGCGACCGAGCTGTTCGAGGGCGCCAGAGCCAAGCTGGCGGCTTTCGTTGGAGCTCCGAGCGCGGAGAACATCGTCTTCACGAGAGGCACCACCGAGTCCGTCAACCTGATCGCGCAAGGGTGGGGCCGCAAGTTCTTGCGCGAGGGCGATGAGATTTTGCTTACCGACATGGAGCATCACTCCAACATCGTTCCCTGGCAGATGGTCGCCGCCGTGACCGGCGCCAAGCTCAGGTACATCGGCCTGACCGACGACGGTTCGCTCGACCTGTCCGATCTGGACGAGCTGCTCACCAACAAGACCAGGATCCTTTCCGTCACCGGGATGTCGAACGCCCTCGGCACGATCACGCCCCTAGAGCAGCTGATCGAAGCCGCGCACTCGGTCGGGGCGCTGGTCTCGGTCGACGGCGCTCAGATGGTTCCTCACATTGCCGTGAACGTGGCCGCGCTGGACGCGGATTTCCTTTCGATCAGCGGTCACAAGATGCTCGGACCGACGGCGTCGGGTGGTCTGTACGCGAAGGCCGAGATCCTCGAGTCGATGGATCCGATGTTCGGCGGGGGAGAGATGATCCGCGAGGTCTTCCACGATCACTCGACCTACAACACGGTTCCGTACCGCTTCGAGGCCGGCACGATGCAGATCGGCCAGCAGATCGGCCTGGGCGCCGCGATCGACTACCTGCTCGATCTGGGGATGGACGCCGTGCGCGAGCACGAGGTCCAGATCACGACCTACGCGCTGGACAAGCTGCAGGAGGCCGGGGCCACGGTCTACGGGCCCAAGGATCCCAGCGCGCGGGGGGGAGCGATCAGCTTCTGGTTCAAGGACGTCCACCCGCACGACCTGGCGACCATCCTGAACGAACAGGGAGTCGCGATCCGCGCCGGTCACCACTGCGCGCAGTTGGTGATGCGCCGTTACGGCATCCCCGCGACCGCGCGGGCCTCCTTCTATATCTATAACACCGAGGCCGAGGTTGACGCCCTGGTCGGGGCACTCGCCGACGCCGAGGGCATCTTCATCTAGTCTGCACGCGGGAGGGACGACGTGGCGCTCGACGACATATACAAAGAGACGATCCTGGATCACTACAAGAACCCCAGGAACAAGCGGGACCTGCCGGGCGCCGAGTACAAGTGCAGCGCGAACAATCCGCTGTGCGGTGATGAGATAACCGTCTTCGTTCACACCGACGGGGAGCAACTCGCCGAAGTGACCTTCCAGGGCGCGGGATGCTCGATCTCGCAGTCGAGCGCCTCGATGATGACCGAGGCCGTCACAGGGGTCAGCGCCGCCGACGCGAAGCGGCTGGCCAGCGAGTTCCGCGGCATGATGGCCGGCGAGGTAGAGCCCGACGAGCAGGAGTTCGGCGACCTGATCGCGCTGAAGGGCGTGGTCAAGTATCCGATCAGGATCAAGTGTGCCGTCCTTGCCTGGGACACCCTGCAGGAGGCCCTCGAAGGTGGGGGCGAAGCTACCGGGGTTCAGCCACACTCAGCCTGACGTGAAGAGACTCTCGGCGCTCGCGGGACTGCTGCTCCTGGCGCTCCTGGCCGCGGCACCGGCGCGCGCGCAGTTCGGGTCGGAGGCCATCCATTCCTACTCGGTGAATATCCAGATCCAGGGCGACGGCTCTCTGCTCGTGGCCGAATCGATCGTGTATGACTTCGGTTCCGTCCCTCGCCACGGGATCACCCGGGACATCCCAACTCGCTTCCGCTACGACGACACCTATGACCGAATCACGCCCATCCAGGTGCGGTCGGTCTTGGCTTCCGGGGCCTCCTCCGACTACGAGGTGTCCTCGATCTCCGGCGGTATCACGCAGATCAAGATCGGGGATCCGGACGCCACGGTGACCGGCATCCACTCGTACACGATCGTCTATACGGTCCGCGGATTGATGAACAGGTTCTCCGAGCACGACGAGCTGTACTGGAACGCGATCGGCACGGAGTGGACCGTTCCCATCGATCAGGCGGACATCATCGTGAGCTCGCCCGCTCCCATCTCGCAGGCGGCCTGCTTCGCAGGCTCTCAGGGTTCAGGTCTACCCTGCGACAGAGCCAAGGTGACCAGGGCCGGCGAGGCGACCTTCTACAGCGACGGGTTGTATCCGGGTGAGGGGATGACCATCGTCGTTGCCTTGCCCGAGGGAGCGATCTCTCCCGAGCCGGCCCCGATGCTCGTGGAGCGATGGTCGCTGGCGCGAGCCTTCGCGGTTACGCCGGCGACGAGTGCGGGGGCCGGAGGCCTGCTGATCGGCGGTGTCGGGCTCTTCGTTTGGCTCGCGTGGAGCAAAGGCCGCGACCGCCGGTTCGCGGGATCGGACATCGACCAGGTGCTGGGCAACCCTTCGGGTAAGCATCAAGCCGTTCCCCTGCTCGAAGCGGGCGCCTCGGCTCCGGTCGAGTTCGCTCCTCCCGAGAACATACGCCCGGGCCAGATAGGAACCCTCCTGGACGAGCGCGCCGACACTCTCGACGTCACCGCGACCATCGTCGACCTGGCGGTCCGTAAGTACCTCGTCATAGAGGAGATCGCGAAGGAGGGCTGGTTCGGCAAGCCCGACTGGAAACTGACGCGACTGGAAGCTCCCACGGACGAGCTGCTGAAGTACGAGTCGTTGCTGCTCGGCAAGCTCTTCGCAGGCGGATCGGAGGTGACCCTGGCCGGTCTGAAGAACACCTTCCATGAGGAGCTCGTCGAAGTCGAAGGGGCGCTCTACCGAGATGTCGTGCAGCGCAAGTGGTTCCGCGCGCGGCCGGACACCATGCGTTCGAGATGGCACGCGTTCGGGTGGGGGATCATGCTGCTTGGGCTCCTGGCCACCTTCGGCCTTGCCATGTGGACACACGACGGGCTGATCGGTGTTTCGTTGCTCGTGATCGGGATCGTGTTCGCTTTCGGGGCGCGCTGGATGCCAAGCCGCACCGCGAAGGGAACCGCGATGCTTCGGCGTGTGCGAGGCTTCCGCACCGTCATCGAGAAAGCCGAGACGAACATGTCGCGCTGGGCCGAACAGGAGAACGTATTCACCAGGTACCTGCCCTTCGCGATCGTCTTCGGATGCACGGATAAGTGGGCGAAGGCCTTCGAGGGACTGGAGAAGCAACCGAGCGACGATATGAGCTGGTACCGATCATCCAGGCCGTTCATGTGGATGGAGTTCTCCCACGCGATGGACAGTTTCGCGGTCACGACCAGCGGGACGATCTCGTCGCGTCCGGCTTCCTCCGGCTCGAGCGGCTTCAGTGGAGGCGGCGGGTTCTCCGGCGGAGGGTTCGGCGGCGGTGGGGGCGGCTCGTGGTGATCTGCTAGCGGATCTGGACTCAAGGGCAGTACCCGCAGGGCTGATCCGCCCGCCACCCCTATCATCGAGCGATGCAGATCACCTTCTCCGAGGACGGACGGGACTTCCAGCGGCGCGGCTGGGAGGAACTCGTTGCGGCCGACCCGGCCGGAACGTTCTTCCATACCCCCGCCTATCTCAAGCTCTACTGGGAGGAGTTCGGCGAAACTCCCGAACATCTGCTGCTCGCCTTCGCCGAGGAGGACGACGGAACCCAGGTGGGTGCGGTCGCTTTCGAGCGGATGGACGACACGCTCCGATTCCTGGGCGGCACCGAGGTCACCGACTACATGGGGCCGGTCGGCCTGCCCGACCATCACAAGGCCGTCGCCTCAGAACTCTGGACGGCCTTGCTGAAGCGCGACGATTGGAACGCGGCCGACCTCAGAGGGCTGGCCGAGGACATGCCATGGCTCGGTCACCTGCGCGAAGCGGCTGCGGGGCAAGGGCTCACGGTCCAAGAGACCGAGGATCAGAACGGCGTCGCACCTTTCCTTGCGCTCGCGCCCACCTGGGACTCGTACCTGGAACACCTGCCTTCCAAGCTGCGACACGAGGTCAAGCGCAAGGCAAACAAGCTGGAAACCGAGACCGGCCCGTACCGGATACTCGTGGCCACCGAGCAGAGCCTGGATGCGTACCTGGATCGCTTCGTCGAACTCCACCGCATGAGCGAGGGACCCAAGGGCGTGTTCATGCAGCCGGGGATGGAGATCTTCTTCCGCCGCCTCGGCGAGGCGTTCCTTCCTCGCGGCGTGTTCCGGCTCAGTTTCATCGAGGTTCAGGGAGAGATGGCCGCCGGAACCATCGGGTTCTCCTTCGGCGAGACGTTCTTCCTCTACAACTCGGCGTTCGACCGTAAGTGGGGGAACCTGGCGCCCGGGATGGTCCTGGTCGGCGAGGACATCCGACTGGCGATCGAGGACGGCTGCGAGGCTTTCGACCTGCTGAAGGGGGACTACCAGTACAAGTACCGCTTCGGTGCGCGACCGCGCGCCGTGAAGCGCCTTGTGATCACTCGATAGCGCGCTCTCACACGAATGCGCGGATGTGCTCGAGCACCAGCGCCCCGAGTGCAGCGTCGCCGCCGGCGACGATGTGGCCCGCGTCGAGGGCTTCGGCGGCCGCGATCCGTCTAGCGGCCACCAGTGCGAAGATCGGTGCGCGCCCCTGGATGTAAGCATCGGGCTTCTTCCCCGCCTCTGGGATCTCCCCGGCCCCCAAACCCCATGTCCAGCTGCCCTCGCCCGCTCCCTCCAGGTCGACCCGAACCGTGTGTCCCCGAAGATCCAGACCGGCTTGAGACAACGCCCACGGGAGCATCCGGATACCCATGTCACAGGTTAGGTAAACGGGCCAGTGCTGAACGTTGGGACCGAGCCCGTTCGTCGCTCGCATATCTTCGCCGTGGACCCACCACTCGATCACGCGTGACTGGACGAGATAGGGAACGCCGATGTCGCCCGATAGCCATGGGACGCGCTCGGTCTGCCAGTCTTCGTCGGACAACAGGCCTGCGAAGGCGAGCAACGAGTCGGCGGCCGCGCCCCACCCGGTCAGGACCTCTCGGACCGCGAGTCCCGATCGCCGCGCGACCAGCCATGCGTTGAGCCCTTCGGAAGTCAGTTCGGCCTCGCCGATGCTCGAGCGATACTCGTCGAACTCCGCGGCGGGATCGCCCTTGAGAAGCTGGGCGGCCGCGGTGTCCTGGGCCGCCAGGTGGGCCACCACGTCGCGGTTCCACCAGCCCGCGCAGGCGCTGGGCGCCTCCCAGGACTCGGGCGGGGCGAACTGGATCGTCCTGCCGAGTCGCTGGCGTTCGGCATTAGCTATGCCCGTCAGCGTCCGGCGATCAAGTCCCACGGTCGTTTCTCCTCGTGCCTCGATTACGGCTTGTGTCGGCGCGGATTGTACATTCGGCGGATGCGCGTCCTGGTCGCACCTGACAAGTTCCGCGGAACCCTGACCGCCGTTCAGGCTGCCCACGCCATCGAAACGGGGTGGCTGAGGACCCGGCCCGAGGACTCGGTCGAGACCGTCGCGATGGCCGACGGAGGAGAGGGAACGCTCGAGGCCCTGGTCGAGGGGCTCGGAGGATCGACTCAGGTGGTTAGGGTAGCCGGCCCCTTGGGAGAGATGGTCAGAGCGCCGTTCGGTCTGATCCCGGTGGACGGGTCCGGTCAGGTCGCCGTCGTCGAGATGGCCCGCGCATCAGGTCTCGCGCTCCTTTCCCCCGATCGGCGGAACCCTCGCAAGACGACCACGAGGGGCACCGGTGAGCTGATACGGCTTGCCCTCGATCATCACCCCTCGAAGGTCATCGTGTGCATCGGGGGCAGCGCGACGAACGATGCAGGGGTAGGCATGGCCCAAGCGCTCCACGGCCGGTTCCTGGATGAGAAGGGGAGCCATGTCGGGCCGGGGGGCGCGGCGCTGCTCGACCTGGATCGGATCGACCTTCGACCCTTGATGGAGCTGGTCGGAACGCGGACCGAGTTCGTGGTTGCAAGCGATGTGGACAACCCGCTGTGCGGTCCGAACGGAGCCTCGGCCGTTTACGGGCCCCAGAAGGGCGCGAGTCCGGATGATGTGATCCTGCTCGACCGCGCACTGGCTCACCTTGCGGCCGTGGTGAACCGCGACCTGGGCATCGCACTGAAGGACGAGCCCGGCGCGGGCGCGGCCGGGGGACTCGGATTCGGGCTGATGGCTTTCCTCGGCGCCCGGCTTCGGCCTGGAGTCGAGGTCGTGATGGACGCGGTCGGACTGAGAGAACGTCTTGCCCGATCGGATCTCGTCATCACCGGCGAGGGCACGCTGGACTCGCAGTCGATGTCGGGAAAGACCGTGGACGGTGTCCTGCGGGCCGCGGGCGATGCCCAGGTTCCGGGTGCGGTCCTCTGCGGCGCTGCCGAGATCGCCCCCGAAGGACTGACACTCGCGTCGCTCGTCGAGCGTTTCGGCCGGGAGGCCGCGCTGCAGGATGCGCGCCGCTGTTTGGAGACCCTGGCCCAGGAGCTGGCCGAGCGAGCCGAGGATCTCACCGGATGAGCGGCGCGGTGGATCGTTTCTCCGTGGCGGCCGCGGCTCTCGGGATAACTCCCGAGGTTCGGCGTTTCCCACAGGGAACCAAGACGGCGATGGATGCCGCGCGCGCGATCGGCTGCGACGTGGCACAGATCGTGAAGTCCCTGGTCTTCATGGCAGACGAACGGCCGTTGCTCGCATACACCTCGGGGGCGAACCGCGTGGACCTGGATCGGCTGGCCTCGATGGCTGGGGCGGCGGTCGTGCGAGGGGCTACGCCGGAGGAGGCCCGGGAGGCGACCGGTTTCGCCGTTGGGGGCACGCCTCCCTTCGGTTATCCCGGCACGGTTCGAGCGTTCATAGACGAGGATCTGCTGGCCCACGAGACGGTCTGGGCAGCGGCGGGAACCCCCGACTCGGTCTTTCCTCTCGCCCCGGCCGACCTTGTTCGTGCCACAGGAGCCACCCCCGGCGCCCTCAAGGAGCCCCGAGAAGCGGGGATAACCCCAGGTCTGCGCTACCATGGCTATCTCGGGCCTGTGCCCACGTCTATCGAAAGGTTCAACGAGCATGCAGCTGACCGAAGCAGCCGCCGGCAAGGTGAAGGAACTCCTGGCCGAAGAGGGACGCGACGACATCGCACTGCGGGTGGCGGTTCAGCCCGGAGGGTGCTCGGGCCTTCGCTACGCGATGTACCTGGACGATCAGGTCTCAGACAAAGACGCCACCGAGGAGCAGTTCGGTGTCCGCCTCGTCGTGGACAAGATGAGCGTGCCCTACCTATCCCAAGCGACGGTAGATTTCATCGACTCCCTGGATCAGACAGGCTTCACGATCGACAACCCCGCTGCGCAGAGTTCCTGCGCCTGCGGGAACTCCTTCCACTGAGGGCCGACGCGCGATGAGCCGGCAGCCTGCTACCGGGCGAGGCGTTTATAAGAAGCACGATCACGGTCATCCGGCGATCGCGGCGATGCACGACGATCGCACGACGGGTGAGCGCATCGCCGACAACGTTGCGAGTTTCGGTGGCTCCTGGAAGTTCATCTTCCTGTTCCTCGGGTTGATCGCCGGGTGGATGGTTCTGAACACGCTGCTTCTAGCCCGCGTCATCAAGGGCAGCCAGTTCGATCCTTATCCCTATATAGCGCTGAACCTGGCGCTGTCGGCGATGGCGGGCCTTCAAGCCCCGATAATCATGATGAGTCAGAACCGCGCCGCCGCTCGCGATGAGGCTCTGGCAGCTCACCACTACCGGGAGTCCCAGCAGATGGAGACCCTGCTGGAGAACCAGAAGACGCTTCTCGATGAGAACACCGAGCTGACCAAGCAGGTTCACGATCTCGCGGTACAGATCCACGAGCTGATCGCCGCGAAAGGTACCTAGGAGCTACTCGGGGTCGTAGGCCAGGTTCGGGCGAAGCCATCGCTCGGCTTCCTTGACGCTCTCGCCCAGCCGGCGGGCGTAGTCCTCGACCTGATCCTTGCCGATGCGTCCGACGTTGAAGTAGCGGGCGGCAGGGTGGGCCAGGTATATCCCCGAAACGCTCGCGGCCGGAGTCATCGCGAAGTTCTCGGTCAGGTCCATCCCCACCTCACGCGCGTCCAGCAGCTCGAACAACCGGCGCTTTAGCGTGTGGTCGGGGCAGGCCGGGTAGCCGAAGGCGGGGCGTATCCCGCGGAACTTCTCCTCGACGAGGTCTTCGTGCGGCTGCGGTTGACTCTGGTAGCCCCATGCCATGCGGGCCTGCTGATGCAGGTGCTCGGCGAAGGCTTCGGCGAGACGGTCGGCGAGGGCCTTGACCATGATCGCACGGTAGTCGTCGTTCTCAGCCTCGTACTTCTTCGACAGTTCCTCGGCTCCGAGGCCCGCGGTAACGGCGAACGCCCCGATGTGATCGGCAAGTCCCGAGTCGGCCGGAGCGATGAAATCGGCGAGGGAGATGTTGGCCTTACCGGGCTCCTTCTCGACCTGCTGGCGGAGCATCGGGAAGACGACTCCGTTGTCCAGAACGATGTCGTCGTTCTCGGCGTTGGCTTTCCAGAAGCCGTAGACGCCGCGAGCCTGAAGCGTGGAGGAGCCGACGATCTCATCGAGCAGCTCCTGTCCGTCGGCGAACAGGTCCCTTGCGGCCGGGCCGTGGTCCGGATGGTCCAGGATCTGCGGGTAGCGACCCTTCAGCTCCCAGGCGGTGAAGAAGAAGGTCCAGTCGATGAAGGGCCGGATCTCGGCAAGGGTGGGTTCGACGATGCGTGTCCCGGTGAACGACGGTGTCGAGACGTCCTTGGTTCGCCAGTCGATAGGCGTTCGCCTTTCAAGGGTGCGCCGGTAGGGGAGCAGGGGAGTCTTCTCGCGCTCAGCGTGCTGAGCGCGCAGGTGATCTTGAAGCGTGCGATTCTCGGCGTCCAGCGTCACCTTTCGGTCATCGTCGAGTAGGGCCGAGACGACTCCCACTACGCGCGAGGCATCGATCACGTGGATGGTCGGCTGCGAGTACGCGGGCGCTATCCGCACGGCCGTGTGCTGGCGCGAGGTCGTCGCCCCGCCGATGAGCAGGGGCAGCTTCAATCCCCGGCGCTCCATCTCCTTGGCGACGTTGACCATCTCATCGAGCGAGGGAGTGATCAGACCGGAAAGGCCTACGAGGTCGCAGCCTTCGCTCACCGCGGTGTCCAAGATGAGGTCGGCCGGTGCCATCACGCCGAGGTCGATGACCTGATAGTTGTTGCAGCCCAACACCACTCCGACGATGTTCTTGCCGATGTCGTGGACGTCCCCCTTGACCGTGGCCGTCACGATCTTGCCCTGGGCCTTGGCGGTGCCGCCCCGTGCGATCAGTTCGGCCTTCTCCTTCTCCATGAAGGGTTCGAGATAAGCGACGGCCTTCTTCATCGCGCGCGCAGACTTGACCACCTGAGGCAGGAACATCTTGCCCGAACCGAACAGGTCGCCGACGATCTTCATGCCGTCCATCAAGGGACCCTCGATGACTTCGAGGGGACGGTCGTATCCCTGACGGGCCTCCTCGGTGTCCTCCTCGATGAAGTCGTCGATGCCGTGAACCAGTGCATGACTTAGGCGCTGCTCGACATCCGCCTCGCGCCACTTCAGGTCCTTCTCGCGGGCCATCCCTCCGCCCTTGACGGTCTCGGCGAAAGTCACCATGCGCTCGGTGGCGTCGGGTCGACGGTTGAAGATGATGTCTTCGACGTGCTCGAGCAGGTCGGGTGCGATGTCGTCGTAGACGGGGAGTTGACCCGCGTTGACGATCGCCATGTCCAGTCCCGCCGCGATCGCGTGGTAGAGGAAGGCCGCGTGGATCGCCTGGCGCACCGGTTCGTTGCCCCGGAACGAGAACGAAAGGTTGCTGACCCCGCCGCTGATCTTCACCCCGGGGCAGCGCCTCTTGATGTCACGGGCGGATTCGATGAACCACTTCGCGTAGTCGCTGTGTTCCTCAAGGCCTGTGGCGATCGCCAGGATGTTGGGGTCGATGATGATGTCGGCCGGGTCATATCCGGCCTCTTCGGTAAGGAGGCGGTAGGCGCGCTCGGAAACCTGGACGCGCCGCTCGAGTGTGTCGGCCTGACCCTTCTCGTCGAAGGCCATCACGACGACGGCCGCCCCGTATCGCTTGATCCGGCGAGCCTTGTCGAGGAAGTCCTGCTCGCCCTCCTTCAGGCTTATCGAGTTGACGATGCCCCGGCCCTG